>CAMWPX010000187.1 GCA_947176205.1 uncultured Porphyromonadaceae bacterium | reverse complement strand
TAATATGGGAAAAGTAAAAATAAAAAGAAAGAGTACACTCATCGACATGACCGCGATGAGCGACGTGACCGTTCTTTTGCTTACTTTCTTCATGTTGACTTCAACTTTCCTTCAGAAAGAGCCCGTAACGGTGGTTACACCATCGTCGGTTTCTGAGATTAAGGTACCCACAGCCAACGTGGCTCAGGTGCTTGTGTCGCCCGAAGGAAAGGTGTTCTTATCCATCACCGGTGAAGCCGACCCCAATGTTGCCGATGGCGAATGGGGTTCTGAACCCATCCGTAAGGAAGTTCTCACTAAGGCTGTTACCCGTTGGAACGAACTCCACCCCAGCCACAAAGTAAACCTTACAGCTAAAGACTTGGAAGTTTTCTCAAAAATGCCTACTTTCGGTGTTCCCTTCCAGAAGCTGGAGGAATTCTTAAGAATGTCACAAACCGAGCAAGACAAGTATCTGTCTGATATGACTAACCCCAACAACGGTATTCGTATCGACGGAAACCAGAATCTTGAAAAGCCCAACGAGTTCCAGATTTGGATGCAGGCTATCTATCAGTCAGGTAACGAAAACCTTCAGTCAGCTATGAAGAAGGGTGAAGGTATCGCTGTAAAGGCAGGTAAGGATACTCCTTATGCTACCGTTCATGACGTACTTGACAATCTGCAGACTCTGAAACTCAACCGCTTTAGCTTAATGACTGCACTTAAAACAGAGGAAGATTAATCATTATGGCACAGATAGAACAATCAGATAAGGGTGGCAAGAAGAAAAAAGGCGCCCAGAAAAAGATGCAAATCCACGTCGACTTCACCCCTATGGTCGACATGAATATGCTTCTGATTACATTCTTCATGCTTTGTACCACAATGATAAAGTCTCAGACTTTGCAGATAACTCTTCCTACCAACGAAAAAGTTGAGCAGAGTGAGAAAAACAAAGCTAAAGAATCAGAAGCTATAACCCTGATCGTAGATACCGAACGCGATGCTGACGGTAACGTGAAAAAGACTGATGAAGGTCAGCCCAAAAATTACGTTTACTTCTATGCCGGTCAGCCGCCTATCGATGAAAACGGTCACATCACCACCAACACTCTTCAGCGTAAGGAATTCCTTGGCGATGTGAAAGAAGGTGGCAAGACCGTTCAGCGCGGTATCCGCGAGATTCTCCACAACCGTAACACTAAGGTGCTTGAAAAAATTGCTGTGCTTAAGGAACAATGGCGCAACAAGGAATTCAGCTCCAACAAGGAGATTAACGACTCTATTTATCAGGCTCGTGCCAAAGAGATTCGTAATGACTCCACACTTACTCGTCCGGTTGTGATTATCAAAGCTACTCCTAATGCCTCATGGGAAAGTCTTATCGGCGCGCTCGATGAGATGCAGATTAACCAGATTTCACGTTATCAGATTGATAACATGAACAGTGTCGATTCACTTCTCATGCTGGATTACATAGCTACTCATGGTAAATAATTGATGACAGATATATATTGTAGAACCTAAAATCGTAAATGACATGGCAAAAGATGTAGATCTTTCATCAAAAGAATGGATTGACGTAGTCTTTGAAGGTAAAAATCAGGACTTCGGCGCTTATGAAATGCGTAAAAATTCCACCGGTCGTCACAACAAGGCTGTACTTGTACTCCTTATCGTTCTCGCCGTGGTTGCGTTGCTCGCATTCTTTGTCAATACTGTGATGGAGAAAGCAGCTCAGCGTCCCGAAGATGTTACTGAGCAGGCTCTTGTAGAAATGCCTGTTGATGAGGCACCTGAAGACGAACCTGAGGAAGAAAATCAGCGTGTTGAGCAGCCGCTTCCCGAAATCAACAAGGAAGACCTTCTTAACACCGTGAAAATGGCTGAAATCGCTATCGTCAAGGATGACGAAGTGGTGGAAGAAATCAAATCTCAGGATGACCTTAAGGAGACTGATACCGCAGTAGGTAAAGTTAATGAGGATCGTGGTGTCGATGACATCATCAATGCTCAGACTCATACTGATGTGGTAGTAGTGGAAGAAGTTAAACCCGTAGAAGATAATTATGTGTTTGAAGCTGTGGAACAGGATCCCCAGTTCCCCGGTGGTCAGACAGCTCTTCTTAAATATATCGCTGACCATATCCGCTATCCGAGCACCGCTCAGGAAAATGGTATTCAGGGTAAGGTTATCGTACAGTTTGTCGTAACCAAGACCGGTAGCATCGGTGAGGTTAAGGTGGTTCGTTCAAAAGACCCCGACCTTGATAAAGAAGCTATCCGCGTGGTTAAATCTCTTCCCAAGTTTACACCCGGTAAGATGAATGGTAATTCAGTGAATGTGTGGTATACACTGCCTATCACATTCCGTCTGCAAGGTGTATAATCAAAATTGATTACTTGAAAATTCTGTCGGGGACAAGTCTAAAACTTGTCCCCGGCTTTTTTATGCATAATAGTGGCGATTCGCACCGAATCGCATTATTTCCTCCTTAACTTTGCGGCGAGAAACAATCATCGGCAAAGTGAGAAACACTATTTACATACCGCCCAAAGTCCGTCATAATTACAAGGGGATGATGTATTACACCGACTTTGAGCGTCATGTGGGTCGTG
>CAMWPX010000186.1 GCA_947176205.1 uncultured Porphyromonadaceae bacterium | reverse complement strand
GTCATACTCTGTGCCGGCGGTGAAGTGGATATTGATGTCAATCTCCATAACTATCGTCTCACGCGCAACAGTCTTTTCGTCATCGGACCCGAAAGTGTGGTCAATGTCAACAGCCTTGTCGAAGGCGACCTCAATGCTTATGTCTTTATCATATCACATGACTTTATCCGCGACATAAACTTCGAGCTCAATCTGGTCGCCACCATGTCCATGACCTCCAATACCCCGCCGTTGCTGCAGCTTACCGATGAGGAAGTGTCGCTTATGAGCCGATATCTTGATTTGATTCATTACAATACGGTGGACAATACCGATGCCCGCTTCGTGCGTTCTATCTCACGCTCGCTTGTGGCTGCCGCAGTCTATCAGCTCATGCAGTTTGTCAACACCCGTTCCGAGCGGCAGGAAAAGACCACCCTGTCACGTCGGGCAAATTATGTCAAGGAATTTCTGCATCTGGTCAATCAGCACCACCGCCACCAGCGCGGAGTGGCGTTCTACGCATCCAAGCTGTTCATATCGCCCAAATATCTTTCGCTTATCATAAAGGAAAGTACCGGGCGTTCAGCCGCCGAATGGATTGACGATTATGTGATACTCGAAGCTAAGAATCTGCTGCGCTTTTCCGGTAAGAATGTTCAGCAGATAGCTTACGAACTCAATTTCACTAATCAGTCATCGTTCGGCAAATACTTCAAGCACCTCACCGGCATGTCGCCCACCAAATTTCAGCAGAGCTGAGGTGGAATGGCTTATTTGATAAATAATGTAAAAATAACTTAAACCATACCGGCAGATATTGTATTATTGCAGCCGCTGTCCTAACTTTGTCTTGATTTTGAGCCTGACAGGTCGAGGGTTGTATAGCCCGAAAGCTTATTTTTCAGTCTCTGCCGCAAATGATTAAGCACTTAGCTGATTATTTTACCGGCTAATATTTTTGATATTAATAAATTGTTTTATAGATAATTGTGTATTTGAAGCTTAAGGGGAGTCGTGAGACTCCCCTTTTGTTTTGCATGCCATTCCATCTATCATGGCGGTTGTCGGTATATAAAAAAGGAAAGCACCCCTTCTTGGGGTGCTTTCAGATGAGAGTATTGCGAAAATATGATTATTTCACGAGAACTTTGGCGGTGGTTTCGCCGTGGCGGATTACGTAGATGCCGGGGGTAAGATTGTCGGCTGCCACTTTCATGCCCTGGAGGTTGAAGAATTCGAGCTCGCCGGCTTCGCTGTCCACTGCTATGCTGTCGATAGCTGCCAATCTGTTGGAGAATTCCACATGGAGGTTGTAGTCGCCCTGTACGTTTGATACGCTGTAGATGTAGCAGGGAGTGCCGTCAGCAAGTGCATAAGGACCATCTTCGGGTGCTTCGAGATTATCTATCACGTCGTTTTCTTCTTCACCCTGGGTTTCGAACATAGTCATGATGTCTTCGTCTTCACCTTCGGTGTCTTTGCCCGGAACGATGTAGAAGTAGATTTCTGTAGCTGATGAGATTGCTGCGCCGTCAGTGAGTTCAGCACCTGCGGGTACGTAGCATGCGTTTTCGTCTTCATCAAACACTTCTTCTGATTCTTCCATGCCGGTGTAAGCGTAAACCGCACCGTTACCATCTACTGAGTAAGAGAATGTGAGCTGTTTTTCACCGAATTCAACTGCGATAGCGGTTGCTTCGTTTACGGTCACTGTTGCCACGCCGCCTTCGGTAGCCACCTGTGCATTATTCACAGTCACTGATATGAGAGCCTTGCCCTGGGCGGGTGTGGTGCTTACGGTTACTTCTGTGCCGGGAGCTACTGCTGTGCCGGAAGCGAGTGTCTGACCGTTGGTTGAGAGAACGGCGTTGCCTTCACCTTCTTTTGTAAGGGTTACGGTGTAACCGAAGTGTGCCACGAATTCTGCTGCTTCCTCGCCGGTGTAGGTGTATGTAGCTGTTTCTGCCACGAAGTTGCCTTCGGCATCGGTCCAGTTGATGAATGCTGCACCTTCGGCGGCGGTAGCTTTGACAGTTACAGATTTCAGAGCTGTTTCTACCGAGAGTTCGTCGGTAGCGGGGTTGATGATGGCTACGCTGCCGAGTTCGTTGTCGGCTGATACGCTGATTACACGTGCATTTTCATATTCCTGTGTGGGTATTGATACGAGGAAGTCAAGGATAACCTCACCGTTGTCTGAAGTTGACTGACCGAACTGGCAGGGTGATACGCCGTCCCAGTCCACCATGTAGCGTACGCGATATTTGCCGGCTACTGCATCAGCAGGGATGTCGAAGGTGTAAGTGCCTGCGAAATCGTGGCATGCGCCGTTGTTGTTTGAGAACACGCGGTCATCGTTGGTGAAGCCGTTGCGGTCGAAATCCACGAAGATGTAGGTGTTCATCCAGGTACCTTGACCGGCAGCAGTGATGGTGACTGTTTCACCGGGAGTTACGGTAAGGATGTTGGCGGTGCGGTCAGCATATACGGCGCGTGTGCCTGATGTGCCCTGACCTGCTATTGTCATGCTGTTTTCACCGCAAGATATGGCAAGTGAAGAGATACCGCGACCGCTGTAGCTGGTGTTAAGACCATTGGCGCGACCGCTGATAGGAGCGGGCTCGCAATATTCCAC
>CAMWPX010000185.1 GCA_947176205.1 uncultured Porphyromonadaceae bacterium | reverse complement strand
ACATCATATAAACCCGCTTTTTATCTTATTTTTGTAAAAAAATTTGACCATAGGCACTTTCGCCGTTAACTATACGTAAAATTCCATGAATATCGCTGCCATTATACCGGCTCGTTATGCTTCTTCACGATTACCCGGAAAGCCATTAGCCATGATAGGCGATATGACCATGTTACATCGCACATATCTGCAAGTCCGAAAAGCTGTTAAAAACGTATGGGTTGCCACACACGATGAAATAATCGCCGATGAAGTCATGCGATTCGGAGGGCGCGTAATAATTACATCCGACTGCCCCCGAAGCGGTACAGAACGATGCGCCGAAGCCGTGTCACTGCTTTCTGATAAACCTGAAATAGTCATAAATGTACAAGGCGACGAACCCTTTATTTCGCCTGCCGATATTCTGGCTCTCATCCGGAAATTACAATCAGATTCCACCTGTCAGATTGCCACACTTATACATAAATTCGACCCTGACCACGGACTTCAGACGCTACTATCACCCGATAATCCCAAAGTCATAATAGACGATAAGGGCAAAGCCCTGTATTTCAGCCGAGCAGTAATACCTTTTGTGCGTGATTATCCTGTAGAACAATGGTACAAACACGCTGATTTCTATATGCACACAGGCACATACGCCTTCCGCACCGATTCCCTTTTACAATTAGCTACCCTACAGCAATCCATGCTTGACTCCGCCGAATCGCTCGAACAGCTCCGATGGTTATCGGCCGGTCACCCTATAACTACAGTATTAACTGATTCTTATAGCATAAGCATTGATACTCCCGATGACCTTGACTTTGCCAACAGACTTGTAAAATCCATGCAATAATGAATCCCGATTTCCGTAAATACGCACCACCCGTAAGCGATACAGCTGACCTGAACATGCCTGAAATATCCACCCGCGTTCTTGATTCAGGAATTAAAGTCACCACACATCGGAGTTGCGACGCCGATGTCTGCTACATTACGCTAATACGTGAAGGAGGAACTGCTGAAGCTCAGTCACCAGCCGTATCAGCATTGGCAAGCGGACTTATCAACGAAGGAACAGCATCGTTTGATAGCGAAACCATAGCTGACACCCTTGACCGTAACGGTGCATGGCTTACCACCGGGACATCGGCACACCACCGGCGTCTGTCACTTTATTCCCTCAACTCACAACTACCCCACGTGCTACCTATTTTGTCGGAAATAACCGGAACTCCGGCATTCCCAGACGATATAGTACAAATACGCACCCAAATACTTGCACAAAACATCGGAGTGTCCCAGCAAGACGTCAACTATCTTGCTCACTGTCTGTCAGATAAAATGATAATGGGTAATCACCATCCATTAGCCCGCATTGACACCCCCGATGAAATTCTTGCAATAACTCCATCAGCAATCAGACAATTTCACCAGAAATATAATTCCGCCACATCAACGCATCTTTTTATAAGCGGTAACATTGATGAAAACACCGAGACACTGATAATCAACGCAGTTAATCATATTCCGGCTAATCCCGTCAAGGCTCCACTCATCATAACCCCTTACACTCCCATGCCACATAACAGCGTCATGACATCGGCACTCGACCATGCCACACAAAGCGCGGTAGTCATCACCATTCCGGGCATCCCCCGCAATCACACCGATTACATACCGCTTAATCTCACGGTACTGGCATTAGGAGGATACTTCGGCAGTCGACTCATGACCAATATACGTGAAGAAAAGGGACTGACCTACGGGATACGAGCATCGTTATTAGGTCAGCACGATGGTTCTCATATAGAAATCAGCGCCGAGACCGACAATAAGTCAACTACCAGACTGATAGAAGAAGTCCGTTCCGAACTCGCCCGCCTGTCATCCGACCCTCCTCGTGGAGAAGAACTCACCCGCATCAAACGTGCTGCTACCACATCGATGCGCGCCATAATCGATAACCCATTCGGACCCATCGACTTCCGAATGACCATGCTGACATCCGACATTCCGGAAACATATTTCAAAGACAAGATAGATGCCATAAAAGCACTGACACCTGACACAATAGCCCGTATAGCCACCACATATCTGCGTCCCGATACTATACTCACGGCTGTTAGCGGTTCCCACTCATAATATCACTGTTTTTATCAAATAAATTACGACAGCCGATTGACATTCACAAAAATATTTACGAACTTTGCACACATAATACCATAATATCATATACGTCAACCATTATAATTAAAATAAATCAATGAAGAAAAGCGCATTGCAGGTAGCCCGTGCGGCATACCAACCCAAACTTCCCATCTCTCTTACAGGTTCGGTTACTGCTATCGAAGGTAATCCCACCGAATCAGTTGCTGACCAGGAAGAAATCAAAAAACTTTTTCCCAACACCTACGGACTCCCCGAACTTCACTTTGAAAAAAGTTCCACTCCTTTTGTAGGCAAGCCCATCAATGTAGGCGTAATCCTTTCCGGTGGTCAGGCTCCCGGCGGACACAATGTAATCTGCGGTCTGTTTGACGGCATCAAGAAAATCAACAAAGACAGCCGTCTTTACGGTTTCCTCATGGGTCCCGGCGGTCTTGTTGCCCACAAATATGTAGAACTCACCTCTGATATCATAGATGAATACCGCAATACAGG
>CAMWPX010000184.1 GCA_947176205.1 uncultured Porphyromonadaceae bacterium | reverse complement strand
GTTAACCACTTACAAATATAGAAAATGTACGATGCTTGTACGGATTTGATTTGTATTCTTTTGTAAATCAGCGCATTAACCGCTTCTGCATCGGTATTGGTGGGATTTGGATGAGTGTAGTTTAGGTGGGTAATGATGCCAAAAGAAATGGAGGGCGGTGGGGTGTATCTGAGTCAAGTAAATCACGATTTCAATGGTAAAAAGTAGTGTCGTTATATTAAAAAGGCGATAGTCACAGGTGTGACTTCGCCTGAAAATAGGTTTATGGATATACTAAGTGATTAATATGTGGCTTTAATCATTTATCAGTGTTTTTTTCCCGTTGATGATATATATGCCGGGTTGAAGGGGGGCGGTGACATGGTTGCCTTGCAGGTCGTAAATATATTCCTCTGTTGCCTTGTTGTCAAAGATGTCTTCAATATCTGACGATGGCTCCAGCGAGAGGGTCAGGGAAATGTCACCATTGCCTAAGAATTATTCGTGTGTGGCTTCATTTTCCACCAGTGTCGTTGTTATAGTGGTTCCACTTACTGTAAGTGAGACTTTGGTCTGTGAAGATGCCATAAGTGAAATCGCTGTCATTAATGTTATGAAAAGCATATTTTTCATGACCTTAAATATTTTTGATTATTTTCGCGGGTATTCCGCCTGCAATGGTTCGGGGTGGCACATCTTTGTTGACCACTGCGCCGGCGGCTATGACTGCTCCTTCACCTATGGTCACACCTTGAAGAATTGTGACATTGGCTCCTATCCACACCTTGTTGCCGATTTTTACCGGTGCGGGAATCATATCAGCGCGGTGGTCGGGATTCAAGGCGTGGTTTAGCGTGGCAATCACGCAGTTGTGACCAATGAGTACATTATCGCCTATAGTTATGCCACCTTGATCCTGAAATTTGCAGCCTGAATTGATGAATACGTGTTTGCCTATTTTGATATTCTTGCCGCAGTCGGTGTAGAATGGTGGAAACAGACCGAAGCTTTTATGAATTTTGGTTCCTGTCAGTTCTGACATCAATGCTATAACTTCGTCATGAGTGTGATAGGCATTATTTAATTCCATAGTTATGCGTATCGCCTCCTGGCTTAGTTCGTGCATTTTTACATGTGCCGGACTTCCTGCAGGTATGACTTCTCCTGAGTTCATAACCTGTATAAATTCAGTTGTTGTCATTTCAGATATTCTTTATAGAATGCGGCGATTTCATCAAATGGAATTATGTCGATTTGGTCGTAAAGGTCACAGTGGCTTGCGCCTTTTACAGTGAGCATCTGCTTGTTGGCTCCTTTAAGTTTGGCGAATGTGTCTTTGCCGAAGTAGTAAGAGTGAGCTTTATCGCCATGAACTATCAATACGGCGTTATCCAGTTCGTCGGCGTATTCAAAGAACTTAAAGTTTACGAACGGTAATGTTGACGTCAGATTCCAGCCGTCGGTAGAGTTGCCTGAACGAGGGTGGAAGCCGCGTGAAGTTTTATAATAAGCATGATAATCCTTGACAAACTGAGGAGCATCCTCGGGTAGGGGGTCTATTACGCCTCCGGCTCGTGTGTATTCTCCGTTACGGTAATCCTCTGTGCGTTGGGTGGCCATAGCTGCGCGAGCTGCGTTGCGCTTTGCTTTGGAGTTGTCTGCATCAAAATAACCGTTGGCACTTACTCTGGTCATGTCATACATAGTTGATGCAACGGTCGCCTTGATGCGTGGATCGTTGATGGCAGACTGGATTGCAATGCCACCCCATCCGCACACACCAAGTATGCCTATTTTCCCGGCATCCACATTGGGCTGTACTGAAAGAAAATCGACTGCGGCAGAGAAATCCTCAGTATTGATGTCAGGCGATGCAACTCTACGTGGCATGCCTCCGCTTTCGCCTGTAAATGATGGGTCAAAGGCGATGGTCAAAAAGCCCCGTTCGGCAAGCTGTTGAGCATACAATCCGCTTGATTGCTCCTTTACCGCACCGAAAGGTCCGCTGATGGCTATTGCCGGAAGTTTGCCTGCTGCATCTTTGGGAATATACATGTCGGCTACCAGTGTTATACCGTAACGGTTGACGAATGTTACCTTTTTATGATTGACTCTGTCACTTTTGGGGAAGACTTTATCCCATTCTTGAGTAAGTGTCAGTTGTTCCGCAGAAGCGACTGACCGATTTGTATTTCTGTTGTCCATAGTCTGTGAGTATGATATTTGTGATGTAATCAGCAGTATAATTGTACTAAGTATAAGTTTGTTCATATTGTTGTCAGATATTATGGGTTATAATGGTTTTGTCGGTTGCAAAGTTAGAAATGTCCGTCAACAAATTCAGACCTATATTCCGGTAAAGCATACCTTAAATACTGATGATGACTCCACGTATTGAGTGATATGAAGTGTGTGACTTATTGTGCCGCATGCCGGGCTTAGGCTCAATTTTGCTCAATCTACCGGTTGTTTGTGTTAAACAAAGTTAAATATATGTTTTATAACATAAGTAATATATGATTGTGATTCAGGGCGATGTGGGAGTTTGGAGTTTGGGGAGGGAGGAAAAAATGTGATAAAAAGCGGGTGGGGTATTGCGGGAATGAAAAAGTTGCCGTAACTTTGCACCGCTTTTGAGAAAAACAAGGGCAAACGAAGAGCACATTGAAAAGATTAAATAGACAAAGAAGTAGTACAAGAGTCATGAAAGA
>CAMWPX010000183.1 GCA_947176205.1 uncultured Porphyromonadaceae bacterium | reverse complement strand
TAGCCATAGCCGCCGCGCTTAGCATAGCCGCCGCCGGCTCCGCCATAGAACTCACGCCCACCGAGGCACTTAACCGTGTATTCAACAGCACTGACGGCTACCGCCCCCTCTCGGCAGGCGGCAAGAGCCAGTCAGCCACCCTCAAGCACACGGTCAAATCCGCCGGAACAGCCGGGCAGAACACCCTCTACATATTTGACCGCACAGGCACAGCCGGCTACCTCGTGGTGGCGGCAGACGACGTGTGCGCCACCCCCCTGCTGGGCTACACCGACAGCGGCTCATTTGACAGCGGGAACATGCCCGACGCCCTCGAGGAGCTTCTGCAGCAGTACAGCGACGAGATAGCCTCGGCATCAGCCGAAGGCGCCGAGCAGGGCGGGACACAGTTCGATACCGACCGTATCGAAATCGCCCCCATGATGACAACCAAATGGTACCAGACCGCCCCCTACAGCGACCTGACTCCAATGATTAACGACAAGCACACACCCACCGGCTGCGTGGCTACCGCCATGGCACAGGTGATGCGATACCACTGCTACCCGCAGCGCGGCATCGGCTCGGTAGCCTACAAGACCTCCAAAGTGCCCGACTCCATCAAGGTCAACTTCGAGGAATCGGTCTACGACTGGGCGCACATGCCCTATGCCGTCAACGTCAACAGCGACCCCACCAACAAAGCAGCGATAGCCCTGCTGATGTATGACTGCGGCACGGCATGCAAGTCCACCTACAACTCCACCGCAACCTCCTCCAACTATACCTACGCCGGAAAGGCTCTGGTCCAGAACTTCGGCTATGACAGCAGCATCCGCCTGCTCTATCACACCTACTTCACCGACGAGGAATGGAGCGACATAATCTACAACGAACTCCTCGAGGGACGACCGGTGCTCTACGGCGGCAGCAACAGCGGCGGCGGTCACGCCTTCGTGTGCGACGGCTACGCCCGCGGCGATTACTTCCACATCAACTGGGGCTGGGGCGGAGCCAGCGACGGCTACTTCCGCCTTACCGCGCTCGACCCCAAGAATCAGGGCGTGGGCGGCACAGGCACCACCTACAACACCAACCAGCACATCCTCGTGGGCATACGTCCGCCTAAAACACGGACAGGCAGCTCCGCCCCTGCCAACGTATTCGAACTCGCCGTGGACTACACCACAAAACTCAACCGTTACACCCGCAAAGCAGGCGTCAACGTTACCGTCTCCAGCAAGATATCCGCAAAACCCCTCGTTACGAACACCGTCACCTTCGGCATGAAACTCGAAGGCGCAAACGGCACCGTGGAATACGTGGCAGCCCCCACCACCCGGACCGTACAGAACGGCTCGGCAGTCACCAGTTATGAGATGCCATCCATGTCATTCCCCGAAGACGGCGTCTACACCGTCACCCCCGCCTACCGCAACGAAGCCGGCGAATGGATAACCGACGAATTCTGCTTCGTTCCGGGCAAGAACCGCGGCATGACCCTCATAGCCAGCGACGGCACCCTTGAATTCGTGCCCGGCACCGCCTCGCGCGTATCGGTGGGCGACTTCAAGATAGAAGGCAGCTTCAACGACAAAGTCCTCAAAATAAAAAAATGACACCTGAGTGACAATATAAAGCGACAAACAATAAACAATAAGCAGTAAACAACAATAACGCTACTTCATAGCGCGGGTGAAACGTACTTCCGTTTCGCCCGCGCATTTTTTTGCGCCTGCCCGCAGGTACAGCCCGACCATATTGTTACAAAATACACACAGTTCGCGTTACAATATCTATACACAACCACCATTCCAAAGCCACATAATCGAAAAAACGAAACGTACACACACTAAAAACAGCCGAAAAGCACACGATTGTAACAGTAAATTTTGCGCTGTGTAACATTGCTGCAACTGATTTGTGTGTTAATAAATCACAACGCCAACATATATGTAACATGATTGTTGCGAGATAAAATTAGCCAATACGCTGTGGAAAAGCATATTGGCTATATTTTGTCGTTTGCATTTATTAACAAAATAACTTCCATGAGCGTGAACTAAAGTGCCATATTGTAACGTTATAGTAACAAAGGGTTACAAACCCGTCTCTTGGAAATTAAAAAACATATCTCACAGAAAAATAAATCAACATCATGTTACGCTCCATATTCATCGCCGCCTCACTTCTTATCGCCACCCTCACAGCATCGGCAGTAGAAATCGCAGCTACCCTGAAAATATCCTCAGGCGAGTACAACGATGAGATACGTCCCGTGCTCTTCCGCAACAACATCGAGATGGCAAGCGGAACTCCGGTGGAAGTGAACCTCAGCGCAGGCGTAGCCGAAGACGTGGTAATCGACAGCGACTTCGACGCAACCCTCCGCAACGGCGACTACACCCTCTGCTTCGTAGGCTCCGACGGACAGCTCATAGGCAAGGGCGTCAACGTGACAGTTGAGAACGATGACTCCGAAATGCACTACACCGCAGCCATCGATGAAGTAGCAGCAGGCAACGCCACCGAAATCAAGGCAGGCGCAGGCATGGTGGAAGTAAGCTCCGACATGGAAATAGCATCGGTCAACATCTACACCATCTCCGGCTCACAGGTAATGGCGCAGCACATCGCAGCCAATGACTGCAGCATCAGCACCTCATCTCTCGCTTCAGGCATGTACGTGGCTCAGGTGACTATGGCTGACGGCTCATCGATAACCAAGAAATTCATCAACTGATATACAA
>CAMWPX010000182.1 GCA_947176205.1 uncultured Porphyromonadaceae bacterium | reverse complement strand
ATGTCCGGGTGGTGGAATTGGTAGACACGCTACTTTGAGGGGGTAGTGGCCGTTGGGCTGTGTGAGTTCGAATCTCATCTCGGACACTCTTGATAATCGCGATTGGCTTTTATAGCTGACCGCGATTTTTTTTGTCTATTTTTGGTACTTTTTGAGGAACACATCGTAATGCTCCACACCCCACTTCAGCATAGCATCGATTATCGGCAGCAGGGATTTGCCTAACTCTGTGATTCTGTATTCCGAGCGTGGTGGCAGTTCAGGAAATATGGTTTTGGCTACCAGTCCGTCATCCACCATCTGTTTCAGTTGGATATCAAGTACGCGAGGAGCCGCTTCGGGCAGACATTTATGAATTTCGCTTGGTCTCATACTCTCGCTTCCGCGTAACTCATCGAGTATGCATGATTTCCATTTTGAATCTATCAGACTCATGGTCAGCCGCAGAGGGCAGTCCAAATCCACAGGTATCTTTTTTTCGTATGCCATATATTATTATTTGTGATGCAAAGATAATCAATATGGATAATAATCGTCATACCGAAAAAATATTCATATACCGAAAATTTTTTCGGTACTTGTCATTTTTGTTATACCTTACTATTTTTGTGGTGAATTATAAATTTAATGTAACGACGCATATGAGAGATAACATTAAGGAATACGAGGCCGTGGCTAACGCCGCCGAATTGTTTGTCAGAAGTGTTGCCGAAGGCAATAGTGAGCATGCTAAAAAGCTTTTTACTGATGATGCCGTATTGTTTGGCATTTTGAACGGTACTATGGAGCATGGTTCAATAGCACAGTTTTATACAAATGTCGATACTGTAGGAGCTGATGCCAACTTCAAGGCACGTATTGATGTACTTGCCGTGGAGGAGACCGTAGCTGTGGTTCGTGTTCTCGAAGAAGGTTGGGGCGGTAGCATTGACTTTACTGATTTTCTCCTTCTTATGAAAATCGATGGCGAATGGAAATGTGTCGCTAAGGCTTATAATCAGAACTCTAATACTATAAAGTTATGAAGATTACAGTTATTACCGGAAGTCCACGTCGGCATGGCAACACCTTTGCCATGGTTGACTCATTTATCAAAGCCGCCCAGGCTAAAGGTCATGAAGTGGTGCGTTTTGATGCCGCTATGATGAAAATAGGCGGTTGCCATGCCTGCATGACATGTTTCAAGACCGGAAAAGCATGTTCGTTTGACGATGATTTCAATATCATTGCCCCGCATATCCTTGATGCCGATGCCGTAGTTTATGCCATGCCGCTTTATTGGTATTCCATTCCTGCTCAGATTAAGGGTGTGATTGACCGAGTGTTCTCCTTCTGTGTGGCTGAAAAGCCCATAGCTGGCAAAAAGATGGGGCTAATATGCTGCTGTGAGGAGCATGACGCCTCTTTGATGGACGGCATCAGGATTCCTATGGAGCGTACCGCAGCCCTGCTCAAATGGGATATTGTGGGTGAAGTACTCATTCCCGGAGTTTATGGTGAGGGAGATATTGACCGCACCGACGGCTGCGCTCAGGCTGCTGCCCTTGCCGAAAAATTCTAACCCATTGATTATTGTAATATGAAAGAGGACTAATCTTTGTTGTTTAGTCCTCTTTTTTACTATAACCGCCATTAAACAATCCTGCATCCTGCATTGTGAATCATGAATCATGAATCATGAATCATGAATCCTGCATAGTGCATCATTTAACAGCTACTTTCTTGGCGGTGGAGCCGGCGCGGACTATGTAGAGCCCTTGCTGCAACTTGCAAGTGGTGTGTTTCACAGCGCTTGCGCCGTACACTTTCATGCCCTGAGCGGTGAATATCTCCACATCAGTAAGAGTGGTGGCAGTTACGCACACTTCGCCCGCATTACAGGTGATATTCACGCCGTTATTCGGCGTCACCGCAGCTATAGCCCCCAAATCATCATCAGGTGTATAATCCGGATGCCGGAAATAAATCTCCCCTTCCGGCGATCGTACCTCATATAATGAGGCGTACGCTTCAACAACTAAACTTGTCGGTATATACTGGATGCCGTCCGGATGATTAAATGTCATATAGTTACCGTCTATATATCCCAATCCTTTTACTCTCCATTCGCCCGCATCGGTCTGATATGCCCACATCCAGTAATCTCCCTCAGGCGATTCTAACTTTTTAAGATTGTTTATCTGTTCTTTTGGTGTTTTATATTTGTGTATATATGTACGTTTGTTGTCAGATTGGTCTACATCTGTTAATGTGAAATAAGTCCATTCCACTTGATTTCCTTCTGACCAAGTATTGAAATCGTGCATGAAGTATTCTTTCCCTAAAGAATCGTCAATTTCATCACGGTCAAAATCATATTCATCTCCATATTCCGCATAAAATATTCCTTCTCCTAAGTTGTTGAATGCGAATCCATACATTTTCCCGTCTTCTTCCCTGCGATATGATTCCTCAAATCCGTCAGCCGTACAGTTAAAATCCGCAAGATACGTTTTATCCTCTACAGTTATCGGAGTTAGAACATATTCCATATAATAAACTAGAGTATCTAATGAGACATCGTCATTATTAGAATCTTCTACCCCTTTGATAACTGTAAATTCGCGTACAAATGTTACACCTTCTCGCCATATCATATCATATCAGGCGTAACTTCCGTCTGTGCCTTAACCGAAGCAGACATCATTATCAGCAATGTGTATAGTAAAATTATCTTTTTCATATAGGAGTGATATGATTGGTTGATTCGGCTGCAAGTTA
>CAMWPX010000181.1 GCA_947176205.1 uncultured Porphyromonadaceae bacterium | reverse complement strand
ATATATAAATATGCTTACAGCTAAGGAGATTAGAGAGTCATTCAAAGACTTTTTCCAGTCAAAGGGACACCATATTGTCCCTTCTGCCCCCATGGTGATAAAAGATGACCCGACATTGATGTTTACAAATGCGGGTATGAATCAGTTTAAGGATATAATATTAGGCAATAAGGCGGCGAAATTTACGCGTGTGGCTGACTCTCAAAAGTGTCTTCGAGTCAGTGGTAAACACAATGATTTGGAGGAAGTGGGTATGGATACCTATCATCATACTATGTTTGAGATGTTGGGTAACTGGAGTTTCGGCGATTATTTCAAGCAGGAAGCTATCGATTGGGCATGGGAGTATCTGGTAGATGTGCTTAAGCTTGATCCCAAACGGTTGTATGCCACAGTATTTGAGGGTTCTCCTGAAGAAGGGCTCGGGCGTGATGATGAAGCTGCAGGATACTGGGCAAAGCATTTGCCTGCTGACCATATTATAAATGGTAACAAACATGATAATTTCTGGGAGATGGGTGATACAGGACCTTGTGGTCCATGCTCGGAGATTCATATAGATTTGCGTCCTGATTCCGAGCGAGCTGAAATCGATGGTCGGGAACTTGTGAATCATGACCATCCTCAGGTAATAGAGATTTGGAATCTGGTGTTCATGCAGTATAATCGTAAAGCTGATGGTTCGCTTGAGCCGCTTCCGGCGAAAGTGATAGATACCGGTATGGGCTTTGAACGTCTGTGTATGGCACTTCAGGGAAAGACTTCAAATTATGATACAGATGTATTTACTCCTCTTATCGATACTATAGCCCGGTTGTCTGGCAAAAAGTATGGTGAAGATGCAAAGGTGGATATTGCTATGCGAGTCATAGCTGACCATGTGCGTACCATTGCGTTTTCTATTGCTGACTCTCAGCTTCCCGGTAATGCAAAAGCCGGCTATGTGATTCGCAGAATTCTACGTCGTGCGGTACGTTACGCATATACTTTCCTTAATCAGAAAAGTGCGTTCATGTATCGTCTCGTAGATACCCTTATCGATTCTATGGGTGAGGCTTATCCTGAGTTGCCAGCTCAGCGAGAGCTTATAATGAAGGTGATTAAGGAGGAGGAAGAGTCATTCCTCAGAACTCTTGAAAACGGAATCAAATTGCTTGACGGTGCTATGGCAAAGGCACGAGCCGAAGGTAAAACACAGATTTCCGGTAAAGAAGCTTTTGTGCTTTATGATACATACGGATTTCCACTCGATTTGACTCAACTAATATTAAAGGAGAACGGAATGACCCTGGATCAGTCAGGTTTCGATGTGGAAATGGCTGCTCAAAAAGAGAGGGCACGTAATGCAGCTGCTTTAGTTACCGATGACTGGACTTTCCTGCGCGAAGGTGAAACCGAATTTGTAGGATATGATTTCACCGAGGCCGATACTGAAATTCTTCGTTACAGAAAAGTATCGAATAAAAAAGGTGAATATTACCAGCTGGTATTATCGGTGACACCGTTCTATGCTGAAATGGGCGGTCAGGTTGGTGACCGAGGGATACTTGTAAGTGAAGATGGTGAAGAAGTGGAAATATATGACACCAAGCGTGAAAACGGTATGGCTGTGCATCTGACAAAGAAGTTGCCTACAAATCCATCGGCTAAGTTTGTAGCGAAGATAGATAAGGATGCCCGAAAAGCCACATCATGTAATCACACAGCTACTCATATCCTTCATAGGGCTTTGCGTGAGGTATTAGGCACTCACGTAGAGCAGAAGGGTTCGTTTGTCAGTCCTGAAATATTGCGTTTTGACTTTTCACATTTTCAAAAACTTACCCCGGAGGAACTTCAAGAGGTGTCACGCAGGGCTAATGCGATGGTTCGTGAAGCAATCAGTCGTGATGAGCACCGTAATGTACCTATAGCTGAAGCTCAGGCTATGGGGGCTATGGCTCTTTTCGGTGAAAAATATGGAGAAGAAGTGCGTGTGATACGTTACGGTGATTCGGTAGAGTTATGTGGAGGAACGCATGTAGACAATACCGGTAATATAGGTATGATACGTATACTCTCGGAAAGCAGTATCGCTGCCGGTATCCGCCGAATCGAGGCTATTACCGGGGCTGCGGTAGAAGATGCAATCGATGAATTGCAACTCAATATGCGTGAAATTTCGCTTATGCTTAATAATGCTCCTGATGTTATAACGGCAGTACGTAAGGCTGTTGCAGAAAACGCTGAACTTCATAAAGAAGTGGAGGATTATTTCCGTGAGCGCGTTAATAATCTTGCAGCTCAGGTTCTTGAAAAAGCTAAGGAGGTAGCAGGAATCAAAGTGGTTACGCTCGGTGGTGTACGATTACCTGAAGTTGTTAAAAATGTAGCTTTCGCCGTTCGTGCGGCATCACCCGAATCAACAGTTTTCTTAGGCGCGACATGTGATATGAGCGGAAAACCGCTACTTACTGTAATGGTGTCAGAGAATCTGGTTAAGGATGGATATAATGCATCGCAGATGGTTCGTGAAGCAGCAAAACTGATACAAGGCGGCGGTGGCGGACAACCGGGTTTTGCCCAAGCCGGCGGTAAAAACAGTGAGGGTCTGAGCGCTGCATTTGATGCTTTATTCGCTATGATTAAGTAAAAAATTCCTAATGTTATTTTTAAGTGCTACACTATATGGTGTGGCATTTTTTTTTGAAATAATCATAGCTGATTCGATGTCACTATGTTATTCTAAATATTTCATTGTGCTCTTTGCTGCTTTAGAGCCGGTTCGTACAGCTGTATGTGATACCAAGCCGAATCATTGGTGCGGTGGCAGCTACCTGAGAGCCGACCGGATAATATCCGT
>CAMWPX010000180.1 GCA_947176205.1 uncultured Porphyromonadaceae bacterium | reverse complement strand
CGATTTCATGCCCCTGCAAGTAGAGTACAAAGAAAAATTCTCTTCTTTCGGCAGATTTCCCGGAGGCTTCCTCAAAAGAGAAGGTCGCGCATCAGATTATGAAATTCTTACGGCACGTCTGGTTGACCGCGTGCTCCGTCCGCTTTTCCCCGACAATTATCATGCCGACACTTTTGTAAACGTAACCCTTTATTCCACCGATGGCGAGGACATGCCCGACGCCCTTGCCGGACTCGCTGCATCAGCAGCTTTGGCTGTAAGCGACATACCTTTCAACGGACCGATATCGGAAGTCAGAGTAGCTCGCATCGATGGTAAATTTGTAATCGACCCCACATTCTCCGAGCTTGAAAAAGCCGACATGGAGCTTATGGTGGGCGCAACTTACGACAATATAATGATGGTGGAAGGCGAAATGAATGAAGTTTCAGAAGCCGACCTCCTCGCAGCTCTCAAAGCCGCCCATGAAGCAATCAAAGTACAATGCAAGGCACAGATGGAACTTGCAGAAGCAGCAGGCGCGACTGTAAAGCGTGAATATTGCCATGAAGTCAATGACGAAGAGCTACGTCGTGACGTTCACGAAAAATGCTACGATAAAGCCTATGCCGTAGCAAAAGCCGGTTGCGCCGACAAACATTGGCGTGCCGAAAGTTTCGAAGCCATCTGCAATGAATACATCGAGTCACTGCCCGAAGAAGAACGCGATGAAAAGACACCGCTGGTAAAACGTTACTACCACGACGTTGAGAAAGAAGCCGTACGACGCTGCATACTTGATGAAGGCATTCGTCTCGACGGCCGTAAGACCACCGATATCCGTCCCATATGGTGTGAAGTGGATTATCTTCCCGGTCCTCACGGTTCAGCCGTATTCACCCGTGGCGAGACACAGTCACTCTCTACCGTCACACTCGGCACCAAACTTGATGAAAAGATAGTGGACGATGTGATAACACAAGGTCGCGAACGCTTCCTGCTTCACTATAACTTCCCCCCATTCTCTACCGGTGAGGCACGTCCAGTACGCAGTGTAGGTCGTCGCGAAATCGGTCACGGCAATCTCGCTCACCGTGCACTCAAGCGTATGTTCCCCGATGATTTCCCCTACGTATGTCGTATCGTAAGCGATATCCTTGAAAGCAATGGTTCTTCATCCATGGCTACCGTATGTGCCGGAACACTCGCCCTGCTTGACGCCGGCGTAAAGATGAAAAAACCTGTCAGCGGTATAGCCATGGGTCTTATCACCGACACCGCATCATCAAAATATGCCGTACTTTCCGACATTCTCGGTGACGAAGACCACCTCGGTGACATGGACTTCAAAGTTACCGGTACAGTTGACGGTATCACCGCCACTCAGATGGACATCAAATGTGACGGTCTGTCATACGAAATTCTTGAGCGGGCACTAAATCAGGCTCGTGAAGGACGTCTGCACATATTGAACATCATCAATCAGACCATCCCCGCTCCACGCGAAGACTACAAACCTCACGTACCCCGCATAGTAACCATGCTCATACCTAAAGAGCTTATCGGTGCTGTTATTGGTCCGGGCGGAAAAGTCATACAGGGCATTCAGGAAGAAAGCGGTGCTACAGTATCAATTGACGAAATCGATGAAGGCGGCTATATAGAAGTAGCTGCATCCAACAAGGAATCCATCGACAAAGCCATGTCAATGATTAACGCTATCGTACAGCTCCCCGAGGAAGGCAACACCTACCACGGCACCGTACGCTCAATTCTTGATTTCGGTGCGTTTGTAGAATTCATGCCCAACCGCGACGGTCTGCTGCATATCTCAGAAATATCATGGGATCGTCTGCCTGACATGGCAGCCTCAGGCTTAAAAGAAGGCGATGAAGTAGACGTAAAACTCATCGAAATCGATAAGAAAACAGGCAAATTCCGTCTGTCAATGCGTGCCCTCCAGCCTAAGCCCGAAGGATATGTGGAACGCGAACGCGCACCCCGTGCCGAACGCCCCCGTCGTGAAGGTGGCGAACGTGGACCTCGCCGTGACGGCGACCGCGGACCGCGTCGCGATGGCGGCAACCGTGGACCTCGCCGCGAACACCGCGAAAATGAATCTGCGGAATAATACGTAAGTAATAATATCCATACCATACTCCAACGGAGACATCCCGATATGGGACGTCTCCGTTGTTTTCATTCCATATGATTAGATATATTTGAAATTATTTGTAAATTTGTAGTGATGAAAAGCATTACAAACTTCAGAATATTATCATTTTGCCTGATACTTATGTGTCTGGGCGGTTGTCGCATAAGCTATAAATTTAACGGCGCCGCACTTGACTACAATGTCTACAAGACCATCCATGTGGATAATATCCCTATTCGCGCCGCCCTCGTCTACCCTCCCCTACAGCAAACGTTTGAGAACGAACTACTCGACTACATATCGCGCAACACACGTTTGCAGACCGTCGACGGAGCCTCCGACCTGCAGATAGAGGGTGAAATAACACAGTATTATCTCACTCCACAAGCTGTCACCGAAGATGCATACGCTTCTCGCACACGACTTACCATAGGTGTACGGATAAAATATACCGATAATAAAGCCGAGAATAAGGATATCGACCAGACATTTACAGCCTATCGCGATTTTGATGCATCACAGATGCTCAATGACGTACAGGATCAATTATGTCAGGAAATAAGTCAGGAACTCGTGCAACTGATATTTAACGCCACATTAGGCAACTGGTAATCAAACAGCTACGAATATGACCCCTATCCAGCAATTTATCTGTCAGTTATCGCTCCCTGAAGAGCAACGGCGCATTGACACCGCAACGGCACTCGCAATACTTGACGAATATCCGTTTTTTACTCCTGTTGC
>CAMWPX010000179.1 GCA_947176205.1 uncultured Porphyromonadaceae bacterium | reverse complement strand
CGGCAAGCGTCATTAACGGGCTGCTTATTCCGGAAGTTTGATTCGCTCTATGCCGCGTTCTATGCGACGCACAGTTTCATCAAGTCCGAGAAGTTCCGTGATATCAAACATGTGAGGACCTTTACATTCGCCTACCACTGTCAGACGGAAAGCATTCATCACATTGCCCAGATGATAGCCTTTGTCAGCTATCCAGCCCAGAACTATAGCCTCGGTTGCTGCCGATGAGAAGTCGTCGATACCTTTCAGCACCTCTATCAGCTCTTTCATGATAGCGGGCATTTCAGCGCTCCAGCGTTTTTTTACCGCTTTTTCATCGTATGATTCGGGCTCGGTGAAGAAATACTTGCTCTGGTCCCATAAATCACTTACAAAGTTGATGCGACCTTTAACAAGGCTTATCACACGAGCTATGTAGTCATCATCGAAAGCATTGGGGTCAACACCGTTAGCTTCAAGCACCGGTTTGTAAAGAACTGTGAGTTCGTTATCAGGCATCTCCTGAAGATATTTGTGGTTGAACCACTTGCCTTTTTCAAAGTCAAATTTGGCACCGCTGCGCGAACAGTGAGCAAATGAGAATTTGCTTATCAGCTCGTCCATGCTCATAATCTCGGTGTCATCGCCCGGATTCCAGCCGAGCAACGCAAGGAAATTGACTACGGCGTGGGGCAGATAGCCTTTCTCGCGATAGCCTGATGAGATTTCACCGCTTTTGGGGTCATGCCATTCGAGCGGGAATACCGGGAATCCCAGGCGGTCACCATCGCGTTTGCTAAGCTTACCTTTACCGTCAGGTTTGAGCAGCAACGGCAGATGCACGAACTCAGGCATACTGTCTTTCCAGCCGAAAGCTTCATACAGTAGCACATGCAGTGGAGCGGAAGGAAGCCATTCTTCCCCACGGATTACATGTGACACTTCCATCAGATGGTCATCCACTATGTTGGCAAGATGATAGGTGGGGAGGTCATCGGCGCTTTTGTATAGCACTTTGTCGTCAAGTATTGAGGAATTGATGGTCACTTTACCCCTTATAAGGTCATTGACTTCCACATCTCTGCCTGAGTCTATTTTGAATCGTACTACATATTTGTGACCGTCGGCTATCAGTCTGTCCACCTCTTCTTTCGGCATGGTCAGCGAGTTACGCATTTCACCGCGGGTTGAAGCATCGTACTGGAAATTGGCTTTGGCTGCGCGGGCAGCTTCCAGTTCTTCAGGGGTATCAAATGCGATATAGGCTTTTCCTGCGTCAAGCAGCATCTTTACATGCTCGCGGTATATGTCGCGGCGTTCGCTCTGTTTGTAGGGTCCGTACTTGCCACCCTCTCTCACTCCTTCGTCTATCTTTATTCCCAGCCAGGCCAGAGCTTCGTTGATGTAATCCTCGGCTCCGGGCACGAATCGCTGAGAGTCTGTGTCCTCGATGCGGAGTATCATATCGCCACCTTGCTGACGGGCAAAAAGATAATTATATAAAGCCGTACGTACGCCGCCTATATGTAGCGGTCCTGTAGGTGACGGAGCGAATCTTACGCGAACTTTTCTTTCCATAATCCGAATTATTTAATAAGCATTGCTTTTATTCGGCAAAATTACTCATTTTCTCCACACTTGCAAAATTACCTGTCGCGGTCTGCAGGTTGTACTTGAAAATACACGGGGCAATGATGTGAATTAGATATTTTTTAGTACTTTTGCACTCATAAACCATAACTCACTTTCAACGTGGAAACCAAGTATATTTTTGTCACCGGAGGTGTGGTGTCATCGTTAGGCAAAGGCATCATCTCCGCATCATTGGCCTGTTTGCTCAAAGCTCGCGGTTACAGAGTCACCATTCAGAAGTTTGACCCGTACATCAATATCGACCCCGGCACGCTCAATCCCTATGAGCATGGTGAATGTTATGTGACAAATGACGGTCACGAAGCGGACCTTGACCTCGGTCATTATGAACGCTTTACCAATGTGCCTACTTCGCGTGCCAACAATGTAACTACCGGACGCATATACCAGAGCGTAATCGATAAGGAGCGCCGGGGAGATTATCTTGGCAAGACAGTGCAGATTATTCCTCATATCACCGATGAGATTAAGCGTAATGTCAAGCTTCTCGGTAAGACGGGTGAATATGACTTCATAATTACTGAAATCGGTGGCACTGTTGGTGATATTGAGTCGCTTCCCTTCTTGGAAAGTGTGCGTCAGTTACGCTGGGAGTTGGGCATGAACGGTCTGTGCGTACATCTTACTTATGTGCCTTATCTACGTGCCGCCAAAGAGCTTAAGACCAAGCCTACCCAGCATTCAGTTAAGCAGTTGCAGCAGCTGGGTATTCAGCCAGATGTACTTGTGCTGCGTACAGAGCGCGATATCCCGGTGGGCATGCGTCGCAAGATAGCCCAATTCTGTAATGTGGCTCCTGATGCCGTTATTCAGTCTATTGACCGTCCTACTATCTACGAGGTGCCTATAATGATGCACGAACAGCATCTTGACGAGATAGTACTGAAAAAGATGGGGGTTACTCCCGAAGGACAGCCCGATATGCGTCAGTGGAATCACTTCCTTGAAAAACTCACCTCGGCATCCGAGGAGATAAATATAGGTCTTGTCGGAAAATATGTGGAATTGCAGGATGCTTATAAATCAATCAACGAAGCACTCTTTCAGGCAGCCACTTATAATGACCGCCGTCTGAATCTGCGGTATATACACTCTGAAAAACTGACCGATACCAATGTCGACGAACAGTTGAATGACCTTGACGGTGTTATCATCGCCCCCGGATTCGGTCAGCGCGGCATTGAAGGAAAATTTGTGGCTTTGCGTTGGTGTCGCGAACATGACATTCCCACATTCGGAATCTGTCTGGGCATGCAGTGCATGGTCATAGAGTTTGCCCGTAATGTACTCGGGCTTGCTGATGCCAACAGTACCGAAATGAATCCTACCACTA
>CAMWPX010000178.1 GCA_947176205.1 uncultured Porphyromonadaceae bacterium | reverse complement strand
GCGGCACCATGAATACGCCTATCAGCAAATAGACGTAATAGGTAATTATACGCCACAAAACGGCTATTACCAACACCATTTACTTTTTCATGATTAAAATGAGAATTACAAACAATCCTATGCCAACGATAATTAACACTGTTGTTAAAAATCCGGGGCAAATGCAGCATGCGATTATAAAGATGAGAATTAGCCATATAATTAAACCTAACATATTGATTAAATTTAAGTGTTATTTTATTCGGTTAAATTCTGTCGTGATATGGTGCGTTATTATAGCATTCTTCGCATATTGCGATGCGTTCAACACCTCCGTTATTGTCGTATATATGTCAGCCGTAAGACTCCCCGCAATCGCATTCAACCGATCCGAATTGCACAATTGCGTTATCATCATAATTTATAGCAATATAATCTAATACTGCTTGTTCATCTGTTGCGTATTTCATTGCTTCCAGTGTTTGAGGCATGTTTGATATCACGGAACTTCTCGGACTTGATGAAACAGTGCGTCGCATAGAACACGGCATAGAGCGAATCAAACTTCCGGAATAAGCAGCCCGTTAATGACGCTTGCCGCCGGTACGCAACCAATGCGGCACCATGAATACGCCTATCAGCAAATAGACGTAATAGGTAATTATACGCCATAAAACGGCTATTACCAACACCATCGAGGCATCGTTTATCAAGTCTCCGTAATAGTTGGAAAACAACCATTCGCTGACACCGCTGCCTCCGGGTGTGGGACTTACCGTAAGTATTGTCCACACTACAAACTGGCGTCCGAACACTATCAGTTGCGAAGCATAAGGAGAGAAACCGATAAACAGTGCGTTTACCACCAAGAAACGGCTTATCCATGTAAATGCCGTAGCTCCGAAGGCTTCAGCCCACCACCGCAGACGGCGTGTACGTAAATCTTCGCCGGTAGCAATCATATTCTTTCCGGTCTCATCGGCTTTGGATTTCCAACGGCGGAGAATCAGCACGGAAAACAACCGGTTTATTCCGACTGCAATCTTATGCGGCATCACCAATGCCCCTAAGTATAACAGCACGGTCACAGCCACTATGCCTGCGTATACTATCCAGAAAAACAGAGTAAGACCCGACGATAAAGATGTGTCACTAAATCCGAGCAACGACGCATAAGGGATACACAGAAACACAAGCGGGCACATGAGCGTCATAAACAGCTGATCAAGCATCAGGGTAACCATGGTCAGTGAAGTGGCTCTGCCTAACGACAGACCTTCACGGTTCAAAAATATCATGCTCAGCGCCGAGCCTCCTGCCGATGTAGGGGTAACCGCCGAGGTAAATTCACACATCATTGTCACCTTAAACGCTGATTTCCACGAAAGGAATCTATCGGTCAACACTCTGAAACGCCACATCATACCCCATTCCCTACCAACCATACAGATACAAGCGAGGAATATCGCCAACAAGGTGTGCCACGTCAATGGTATGCGTTCAAACTGGCTGAGACTAAACTCTTTGCCCATCATGAACACAACTACGCCGATACCTATAGCCACAGGTACCAGCACTTGCATAATCAGTTTCAGTGTAGGATTAAGTTTCATCGTCATTCATCATGCTTGGGTAATCTAATCATATAGCACACACCTACGGTAGCCACACAGCATAATGTGGTCCATAAGAAAAAGCCTCGGTAACCCAGCAACTGCTGAATATAGCCTGCCACCATGCCCGGCAACATAATTCCGAGCGCCATGAGCCCTGTACATACGGCATAATGTGAAGCCGGCCGGTCACCGGCAGAGAACATAAGCAGATACAGCATATAAGCCGTACAGCCGAATCCATAGCCGAACTGCTCCAGACCCACACATATATTTACTGTAAGCAATGACGGAGCGTCGGCAAAACTAAGATATACAAAGGTAAGGCAGGTCAGCGACATACTCCATGCCATAGGCTTTAACCATCGGCGCAGTCCGGAACGCGATGCCACTATACCACCGGTGATACCGCCGGCAAGCAGCCCAATCACTCCTACAGTCCCATACACCGCACCCTCCTGCACTGTGGTCAGTCCGAGTCCGCCGTTTTCCACCGAATCAAGTAGAAAAGGTGGGATAAGTTTGACAAGCTGAGCCTCAGGCAATCGGTACAGCAATATGAACAGAAGGGCTCCGCCTATCCCCGGTTTCATAAAAAAGCTCCTGAACGTATCAAGAAACTCACTCCATACCTCGGCTCCACTACGTCTTTTTTCTTTAATCCTTGCATCGGGCGATGGTAGTACTATGAAATGGTACACCGCAATAAATATGAACACTCCCGAAAGTATATAAAAAATCAATGCCCACGAGCCGGGAATATCACCCGAGCTTTGTTCGAAATATCCTGCGAGCATGACAAGCGGACCCTGCGCCGCCATCATGGCTATACGGTAAAATGTGGTTCGGATGCCGACAAAAAATGACTGCATGGAGCTGTCAAGCGCATCAATATAAAATCCGTCGGCGGCAATATCGTAAGTAGCCGAGAGAAACGCCACAATGAAAAATGCCCCTATAGTTATCCTGAAATACAGCTGCCCCGGAATTGCCAGTGCGATAGCCAGAAGGATGGCAGCTATCGATATCTGTGTAACCACAATCCATCGGCGACGACTGCTGAATATATCCACAAACGGACTCCATAACGGCTTGATGACCCAAGGCAAAGTCAACAATGAGGTAAAGAGCGCCATACGGGAATTATCGACACCCATACGAGTGTACATTATACCGGCAAGTGACATCACTATTATATAAGGTAACCCTTCGGCAAAGTATAGCGACGGCACCCATGAAAAGCCTTTGACAATGGCGCGAACCTTTGGTCTCATCTCAATATATGCGCGTTAATTTTGTTCCGGGGAAATAATGACTCAGAATTTCTGTATAGGTATATCCTTCAGCCGCCATAGCCGCAGCTCCTATCTGACACAGACCCACTCCATGCCCCCAGCCCGAGCCCCGAAATATCCAGCGCTGCGGGACTCCATGGGCATCTTTACATTCGGACTCCACTTCAAATGCCGAAATATCC
>CAMWPX010000177.1 GCA_947176205.1 uncultured Porphyromonadaceae bacterium | reverse complement strand
TGTAAGAATGACTGTCCGCGACCGATTAGCTACGCGCCGCATCGTCAATTGTATCAGCAAAATTAGTAAAAAAAGCCAATAGATAAACCAGTCAGGTCAAATAATAATCAACAATTATAAAATGAATGGAGCCATACTGATAACCAGCCGACTCCATTCGTTATAAAAAAATGCTTATATCCGGATTATTTTACTAAAATCTTTTCAACTTTACCGGATGACTTACGAATATAAATGCCCGGGGTGATTTGGTCAGATTTAACTTCTACACCCTGCAGATTAAACAATCGGACAACCTCATCGGAAGAATCCTGACCAATAGAATCAACAGCTGATAATGCCGGATACACTTCCACACTCATAGTCTTAAGGACTTCACCGTTGTCAACACCGAACAGAATCAGATTATAACGCCCCGGGACAAGGTCATCAGGTATAGTATTACTGAAAGTAAACACTTCGTATTCATTGGGCTTCATCAAAAGAGAAATCGTACCATAAGTAAACGGATATGTCATGGCTGTTTCTTTCTCGGGAGAAAGTTTCAAACCAAAATCAATAGTTCTATTGATAATGAATTTGCTCGTAGCTCCAACAGTAACATACGACATAGCACCCTGAACTATCACATCAGGAATCACCGTTACATCATTAACAGTTATATTAGCCAATAAATCAAGCGTTACCTCCACTGTCATAGTGTCAAAAATAATTCCACTATCAGCATCGTACACGACCAAATCATAAACACCCGTCTCCAATTCCGCCGGAATCGTATTATTGACAGTAAATACGCTATATTCATCGGGCTTCATCACAATCCTTTTTGTTCCATAAACAAACGGCGAAACCGACTGGGGATTTTTGGCAGGGACTAATTTCACTCCGAAATTTACTGTCTGATTCGTAAGGAATGAACTCGTAGCCCCGATAGTAACATAAGACATCCTACCCGGAGTAATCTCATCAGGAATCACAGTTACGTCATTAACCACAACTATTCCTTTGTTATAGACTTTTACGGCTGTCTGAGCTACCTGATTACCATTATGGGTAAAAATAAGATAATAAGTACCGGCATCCAATTCGGGCACAGTGCCGGAAACTTTCAATTCTTTCTCTGACATGGACGGAATTGTTCCGGTGACAGTACCAAAGTTATGACACACCTCTTTACTGTCTTTCTCTTTCGTCAAATAGGCTCCTACAGTAACAGTCTTAGCTGCTGAAGAAGCATTAATCAGAGATATATAGCCCTCAGCTTCACTCCCTACCTGATAATCAGACGGGACACGACATGAGGAAAACGCGATATCGTCCTCATTAACGACTGATATCTTGTCAGAAGATTTAGAAATCAACAAATATTGAGGAGTTCCATCAATCAACTTGGTTAATTCCCATTCTCCCGAATTAACCTTATAAACAGGATATACCCGATAAACACCATCGACAAGACCATAAGATATATAAGTGCTATAGGAATAACATCCTTCATATACATCAAAATTTTTTGAATATAAGGAGGTCTCATATCGTTTTGCTCCAGTAACAACATTTTCAAACATAAAACCTATGTCAAACGTAGCGGCAGCACATCCTTTATTCCAAAAACCGTTATCGAAAGTAATTGTGCGATCACTTACTTTACCTGTAAGCGGCTTGTCACATCCGATATACAGGTTAGAAATGTCGGAACTTGAACGAGGGCGTCTTATTCCTAAAATAGCTGTCTGATTCAGGTTAAAAGGTCCATTATTACCAGGATTCAAGGCTGTTAATACAAAATAGCCATCATAACTACCACCCCAACCCCAATTGATATGAAACGCACCATTGCCATTATAACCGTCAAGAACAAATGAGTGTCCCGAACTATTGTCATTACCATCATAAATAACCGGACCAATGGATTTAATATTATCGTACAGTAATTGCTCCCATACTTCCGTAGTGTAATCACTCCTCCTCAGATAGGAAATAGCCGGGTCATAACCAAACTTATCAATTAAAGCAGTTCGAACATTGGAATGATAGGCACCCGAGGCATCAACACCATAATCCATTTTAACAGCATAACCGACAGAACGCATCAACTGAGCAACGGCATTAGCCTGAGTTGTATTATAACTACCGTTATACGAATCAAGCATGTTTTTCCAGTCAAACGTAACCGATGGAGCGGTAAGCGTCTGACCATTCCATGTATGGGTGATGGCGGGTGCAGCTGATTGCGGCCATTCAAAATAATTCATAACCTGCGCCGTAGAGGTAGCAACACATCCGGTAAGAGTCCGCTGACCATTTTTTGTAGGACAAAGATTGTAAAACGGTGCTCTTTGATTCCATTTAGTAGTCAGTCTGGTGGATATAGCAGCTTTTGCCTGAGTGGCATATACAGTATTTGAAGATTCGGGCATGGCAATGACAGAATCATTATGCATAGCCCATTCGATTTCAGATGCGTACTGCTCAAGCAAACCTTGAAGCTGCGGAGGCATATTCTTCAAGTCAAATTCCCCGGAATCAGTATACCCTAACAATGGCTGCGCCACATCATCAGCCGACACAAACATTGCTCCGGATTCATCGGAAAATATGTAATATGCAGCCATGCCACCGGTAATTTCACCTGTATACATCAATTTCGGTGAACTTGGTACACTTCCTAATGATTTTACTACTTTTGATGATTTGGTCACCCGTTTCAATGCCTGCTCGGGACTCAACTGTGCCGCATAGCTCCAACATGTCATCGTAAACATAGCGACCAAAGTGATGATTTTTTTCATAGTGTTAAGTAATAATGCGTTAAAATCACACAAAGGTAATAGAACTTTTCAAACCAAACAAAACAATGCTGCAATAATGTAATCACAGTAGCATGATATTCAACAGACCGAGTCAAATAATAACTATTTCATTGTGCTCTTTGCTGCTTCTGACTTTGGGTCGCGGTGGCAGCTACCGCTTATAAGAGTATCTCCCGTGTCTTTATTACTTCTTCCACCGGTACCCGGAAGAAATCCGAAAGGAATTCATCGGTGGAGTAGGACATAATCTGTATCAGGGCTTCGAGCGAGCACA
>CAMWPX010000176.1 GCA_947176205.1 uncultured Porphyromonadaceae bacterium | reverse complement strand
AGTTATAACATTTATAATTTAATGCAAAAATAATCGTTTCAGATGAATTTACTTGCATAGTTGACTCCTAAATAAGTAAATTTGTGAAAATTTTATTCTCAATGACTAACGGTTATTTAAGAATTGCATCGGTTTCACCACGATTAAGAGTGGCTGATATCGATTACAATGTAGAAGAAATCATATCTCTCTCAAAGACTCTTGATGAAAGAGGTGTGGAAATAGCAGTATTTCCCGAATTATGCATTACAGGATATACATGTGGCGACCTTTTTCACAATGAGACTATTCTCAATGGTGCAAGAAACGGGATAGATAGAATCACAGAGGCTGTAAAAGAGCTCAATATCCACGTAATAGTAGGAGCTCCAGTCAAGCGTGGCGATGCCATCTATAATTGCGCCATATTAATAAGAGGAGATAAAATAGATTATGTGGATAAATCTTATTTGCCGAATTACAACGAATTTTACGAGCAGAGATGGTTTGCCTCCGGAGATTCAAATGACGCAATTTTCGAAAGCCACGGTACAAAAATTGCTATTGAGATATGTGAGGATTTATGGGTTCCGATACCACCGTCATGTCAGCTATCGATGCAGGGAGCACAAGTCGTTTTCAATCTGTCAGCCTCCGATGACCTTATAGGTAAAAACAAGTATATTCATGACCTTATTACCCAACAGTCGGCACGCTGTATTTGCGCCTATGCATACAGTTCATCCGGATTCGGCGAATCGACCACAGACTTGGTTTTTCTGCCTAAAAATATAATTGCTGAGTGTGGGCGGCTGATAGGAGAAAATAACCCTGATGAGTATCTGACATCATCATACACAATTGCGGATATAGATATTGAGGCGATTAATCGCGACCGATACCACAACACAAGTTTTACTGAATGTGCCAAGCGATTCACTCATTATTATTCCGACACAGAAGCCCATAAGAATACCAATTCGGCTTTTGATTTTTCATTTTTCCCGAAATATCGCGATATCAATCCGATGCCATTTGTGCCTTCATGTGACACAGAACGTGCCAAGCGATGCGCCGAGATTTTCACCATACAGGAATGCGGATTATTACGACGTCTGACTGCTGTCAACAGTACTAAGATAGTAGTCGGTATTTCAGGAGGATTGGACTCTACGCTTGCACTTCTTGTCGCAGTTAGAACTCTGAATAAAATCAAAGCACCGTTAGCCGACATCACAGCCGTAACTATGCCCGGATTCGGAACTACGGACCGTACGTATGAAAATGCCCTGACCCTCATGAGACAACTTGGTGTTACAGTGCGCGAAATATCCATAGCTGACGCTGTAAACCAACACTTCAAGGATATCGGTCATAACAAAGCAGTTCATGATGTAACTTATGAAAATTCACAGGCAAGAGAACGTACTCAGATACTTATGGACATTGCCAACCAAACAGGTGGAATAGTACTCGGTACCGGTGATTTATCAGAATTGGCTCTCGGGTGGGCTACATACAATGGCGACCATATGTCAATGTACGGAGTAAACGCCGGCGTACCTAAGACACTTGTCAAATATCTGGTACAATTTTATGCCGACACAACTGCCGACAACTTACTGAAAACCACATTGTATGATATAATAGACACTCCTATCAGCCCGGAACTTACGCCTGCCGATTCGGAGGGAAATATCAAACAAAAGACTGAGGAACTTGTCGGTCCGTATGAACTTCATGATTTTTATCTGTACTACATGCTTCGCTACGGATTTGCGCCCGACAGAGTATTCCAGATGGCTGTTCAAGCGTTTACTGACAAGTATACCCCTGAGACAATTTACCATTGGCTCGGTATCTTTTATCGCCGTTTCTTCACCCAACAATTCAAACGCTCGTGTCTGCCTGACGGCCCGAAAGTAGGAAGCGTATGCCTATCGCCCCGAGGAGACTGGCGTATGCCTTCCGATGCCTCATACAATCTGTGGATGACTGTCCTACAAAACATACCTCATTAAATCACATGAAAATAGCCAGATTACTTCTTTTCCTTTTATCAGTCATAACCCTGACAGCATGCAGTTCTTCTGATGATGAACCTACAAGAAATTACCGGAAGAATTATTATACGGTAACATTATCATTAGGCGGGGAATATGTTACAGTGACCGAAGAACCAATGTCAAAGGCTCAAACAAATGCCAAAAAGTACGTTGGTATAAACATCTACTGCAAACCCGCCGGAAATCCAAACTCCGATTACAGTCATTATGCCTACGGAGTGTTTGACAATACCGATAAAATGTCAATATCGTTACCGGGAGAATATATATATAAATTTGAATGCACATCGGCTAAAGAAGCTGATGACACATTTCCTAACAGCGTGCTGTCCCAACCATTTACCGTTAACAACTACTATTCTGCGCTGAATCTCAACCAATTTGTAGTAAGTTCATCACAATATCTGTGTGACATCAAATCAGGCAGGACATTAGTAGCTCTTGATTCCGAAAATATGGAATTACGTACTTATCCACGCATGGACAGATTTTATGGAGAACTGGATAACTATGACCCTTCTGAAATACAATCGGTTACTATCCCGCTAAAGCGCACGGTGTTTGGCATAAAAATAACAGTGGAAGGAGTGCCTGACGGTAGTCTGACTTGGAAACAAAAAGGTGCTCAATCAACCAATCAGTCCTTGATTTTTAGCCATGGCTCCGCATCCGGTAATTCTCAGCAGGAATATTCCCACATCTATACTTTTAAGTCGGTCTACGATTGCTGGAACAACGCTAATCATAGCGAAAACTTTATCATTCAGTTTACCTGGACAAGAAGCAATAATTTCCAACAGACATTTGAAAAAGAAATCACGGTAAAACGTAATGTAATGTCTGTGCTCAACGTAAGTCTTAAAGGTACTGACATAGCAGCCGGTATCGGTATTGATGAAGAAACCTCCGATATGGTGACTGAAGAAATACCTGTGGAGTTCGACGGACAAGGCAACTAAGAGCAAGGATTATACTTTGCTACTCGGAAATATAAATAAGTCATTGTGCTCTTTGCTGCTTCTGACTTTGGGTCGCGGTGGCAGCTACCTGAGAGCCGACCGGATAATATCCGTTAAACGTAGGGCTGT
>CAMWPX010000175.1 GCA_947176205.1 uncultured Porphyromonadaceae bacterium | reverse complement strand
GTAATCCACCGATGTGTGTTTATACGTTTATTGAAAAACACGATTGGAACGGCAAGACCGTCATACCTTTCATCACTCATGAGGGCAGCGGTATGGGTGGAACAGACCGTAAGATTGCTTCAGCCTGCAAAGGCGCCGAAACGTTGACCGGTAAAGGACTCGCAATTCAGGGTAAAGTAGCACAGGAAAGTCAGGCTTCAGCACAAAAAAGTGTGGAGCGTTGGCTGAATGGTCTTGAAATGAATAAACAATAATAGTAAGACCAATATGAAAACTATTGAACTCAGCAACGGTGTTAAAATGCCGCAGATTGGCTACGGAGTTTATCAGGTAGATCCTTCAGAATGTGAAAGATGCGTCAGCGACGCACTAAAAGTAGGCTATCGAATGATAGATACCGCTCAGGCATATCATAATGAAGAAGGGGTAGGTGATGCAATAACCAAGTGCGGTATACCCCGTGATGAACTTTTCATCATATCAAAGGTATGGATTTCAAACTATGGTTATGAAAAGGCAAAAGCATCTATCGATGAAAGTCTCCGCAAACTCCACACCGAATACATTGACCTGATGCTGCTTCATCAGCCCTTCTGCGACCGCTACGGGGCATACCGTGCTCTCGAAGATGCTTATAAGGAGGGTAAACTCCGTGCAATAGGTGTAAGCAACTTCTATCCCGACCATCTTATCGACCTTGCAAACAATGTAGAAATCCCGCCGATGGTAAATCAGGTTGAAACCCATGTATTCGACCAACAGATCGAGGCTCAGAAATATATGGAAGAGCTGAATTGCCGAATCATGTCATGGGGACCGCTTGCCGAGGGTCGCAATAACTTCTTCACCAATCCTGTCCTTGAGGGAATCGGTAAGAAATATGGTAAGTCGGTAGCGCAGGTAGCTCTCCGTTGGCTTGTACAACGAGGTGTGATTATCATCCCGAAATCTGTCCATATTGATCATATGCAGCAGAATCTCGACATTCTTGACTTCACACTCAGCGACATGGATATGGAAGAAATTGCCAAGCTCGACACATGCAAGAGCCTTTTCTTCGACCATCACGATCCTGAAGTGACCAAGATATTCATGGGCTGGCGATAAATGTTTTGCTTACTCTTTTGCACCGGCAGTCCTGAATTTCATAGGCGACACACCTATGTGCTTCACACAGAAACGGCTGAAATAACTCAACGAAGAAAAATTCATTTCATCAGCAATCTGTGATACAGACTTGGTATTATCTTTAAGATATGCAAGCGCTATCGTAGTGGCTGCATTGTTAATATAAGTGGAAACACTTGTGCCGGTCACACGCTTTATGATATCCGAAAGATATTTCGGCGTTACATTGAGCAGACTCGCATAATGCGATACTTCTCTATGTGTCTTGGGTCTCCCGGATTCTATAAGCGTGAAGAACTGTTTGGTAATGTAGCCCACCCTGTCGGTAGTAAGGATGTTTTCATTTGTCTTGGCATGAAAGTCAAACAGGTCATAGACCATAGTTTGCAATAAACTTCCCATCAATTCCTGATAGAATAGGTGGTCAATGTTGTCTATACGGTTTCGGATATTGACGAGGTCGGCACGGAAGCGCGATGCATCGATATCCGATACCTTTATTATCGGATTGTCAAACAGGCTTACTCGCCCCTGAATAGAGTAATTGTTTGCCGGCAGCAGATTGTGAAGGAACTTATCGGGAGCGGCTATAAACTCACAGCGAAAGTTTTCATCTGACATTATGTCAGAAATCAGTTGTGGCCGTGAAATTACCGCTATATCATTCCTTGTCATCTCGAAATGACGCTCATTATAAGAGAAATGCCCGATTCCGTCAGTACAAATCAGATGCACTACGCAGTCATAGAATGCCGGAGAATTGATTATTTCGAATTCTTCGGAGTACACGATTGATTCATGCAGATGATTTGCCATGCTGCAAAATTAATATCTTTGGTAGGTATGTGCAATATTTAACGGCAATAGTGAAACTATTTGAAGCGCAAAGTACTCTAAATTTGCGTTATAATAACAAAACACAAAATTATGAAGAAAGATGTGATGATACTTACCGGAGCCGGTCAGATTGGTATGGCGATAGCCCGACGCATGGGTTACGGCATGAAGATTGTAATCGGTGACAAAAATATCAAAAATGCCGAGACAATTGCTGACATAATGAATAATGGCGGCTTTGACTGTGTAGCGTTGGAGATGGACCTTTCAAGTCGTGAATCCATTAAGAGTATTATAGCTGAAGCTCAGAAATACGGCGAGATAACTATGCTCGTCAACGCAGCCGGAGTTTCTCCTTCGCAAGCACCGATAGAAGCCATACTCAAGGTAGACCTCTATGGTACGGCTGTCCTGCTTGAGGAAGTAGGTAAAGTAATCGTGGAAGGTGGCACGGGAGTGAATATCTCCAGTCAGTCGGGACATCGTATGCCTGCTCTAACACCCGAACAGGACCGACTCTTAGCCATGACTCCAACCGAGGAATTGATGTCACTACCGATGCTTCAGCCTGAAAACATCGAAAACACACTTCATGCCTATCAGATGGCGAAGCGTTGCAATGTGAAGCGAGTTATGGCTGAGGCTGTGAAATGGGGAGAACGTGGCGCACGCATCAATTCAATTTCTCCGGGCATCATAGTAACTCCGCTGGCAATCGATGAATTCAACGGTCCACGTGGTGATTTCTATAAGAATATGTTTGCCAAATGTCCTGCCGGACGCCCGGGCACAGCCGATGAGGTCGCCAACGTGGCAGAACTCCTCATGCGCCCGCAGGGAGCCTTCATCACTGGAGCCGATTTCCTTATTGATGGCGGAGCCACAGCTTCTTTTTTCTATGGCCCATTGCAGCCTGAAAAATGAAGCAGGACTTATAAAGGATTTGAACGTTTGGAGTAATTATGATTGATGTGGGGTGGGGATAGGCACGGAATTTGGTAAAGGATAGTGTAATTTTGCGGAGACGTTAATGTCAAGGAAGGCTTTGAGGGGAGCCATTGACATTATTGAATCAGGGAGTCGAGGGCGGCGATGGTGGAGATGACGTACAGGTATGTTTTTTTGAATTGGTAAAATAGTGAAAGTTTTGCGCTGTTTTGTGAAACCTT
>CAMWPX010000174.1 GCA_947176205.1 uncultured Porphyromonadaceae bacterium | reverse complement strand
ATATAACGTAGGCTCCCATCATTTTGCGGTACCGGACTTCGCCAAGCGGTTCAAGAGCCCGGCATACGAAATCTATAAATTCAAGAGAGCATGCCATCGTCAGACCGGTAGGGGGAATAATGATGTAGCTGAAACTGTAGTCACATCTGATATTTCTTCCTGAGTTAAGTGTAGGGTTGTGGCTATGGTATCGGCTATATGTTTGATATATGCCGACTCGTTGCGGCGTCCGCGGTATGGTACCGGAGCAAGATATGGCGAATCGGTTTCAAGCAGAATCCGGTTTTTGCCTATAGCCGGAAGAGTATCGGTAAGGTGACTGTTCTTAAACGTAACTATGCCGTTAATGCCAAAATAGTAATCCACGTATTTACGTATTCGCTCCACCTCAGCCGGTGTACCTCCGAAACTGTGCATTACTCCACGCGAATCAGGAAATTCACTTAAGACTTCAAGGGTAGGGTCAAGAGCTTCGCGGCAGTGGATTATGACCGGAAGATTCTTTTCGCGTGCCCACTGCATCTGTTCGCGCAGGGCAAGCATCTGCTGTTCGCGGAAAGTAGTGTCCCAATATAAATCCATACCTATTTCACCTACCGCGATATAGTCATTGTCCGATTCCAGATGCTCTTTTATCTGACTTAGATGTTCTTGCCAGTCATCGGTTATTTCGGTGGGATGAAGTCCCATAGCCATTGAGGTATGATGAGGAAAAAGAGCATGGAGACTACGCATAGGCGCTATGGTGGTGAGGTCGACGTTCGGAAATATCAAATGGCTGACGCCGGCGTCTATAGCCCGCTCCACAACGGCTTTACCACCTTCGTTCTCAGTGAATTGAGGCAGGTAGAGATGGGTATGAGTATCAACAAGCATGATTTGACGATGTTTATGACTGGCGGGTACGTGATTTTTCTGCAATCTCGGTGAAAAAGTTGCGTGCCGCCGGAGTCAAAGGTGCGCGGTCAAGACAGGAAATGGCTTTATCTACATATACGTCAATGGCTTTGCGACAACGTCCCGGCATATCGATGGAGTCATATAGCGCATGCACCATTTCTATTTTCACCGAGGGTGTGACACGATGTAAGGCATCGCTTGTAAGCACCCCGGCTTTATCTTCCGTAAGGGCTGTGATTCTTAACCAGGTGTTTTTATCATTGATGATGTCGCCTCCTATTTCTTTGCCGAATACTATGGGGTCACCGTAGGTATCGAGATAGTCATCCTGCAGTTGAAATGCCATGCCGAGATTACATCCGAAATCATACATGGCTTGTACAACTTTGTTATCGGCTTGAGCGATTAATGCGCCGAGTGCGGCGGCACAGCCGAGAAGTACTGATGTCTTCAGGCGTATCATTTCAAGATACTGGTCTAAGGTAATGTCCGTGCGGTGCTCGAAGTCCATGTCAAGCTGTTGACCCTCATATACCTGCATGGCTGTATGCTGAAATAATCTGAACACGTTTTCGGACACTGCTGCGGGACAATCTTTAAGTACCATTGATGTGGCTATTGTAAGCATGGCATCGCCGGAGAGAATGGCGGTACGGTCATCCCATTTGGTATGTACGGTCGGGCGCCCGCGACGCATGTCGGCATGGTCCATTACGTCATCATGCAGCAGTGTGAAGTTATGAAACATTTCTACCGCAAGAGCTTGATTGATGGCTGATTCAGCATTTCCAGACAGAGCATCGGCAGTGGCGAGGGTGAGGACGGGTCGTAATCTTTTGCCACCGCATGACAGGGCATATTCTATAGGTTGGTACAGACCTTGCGGATGTACGGGAAGATTTAGATTCTCAAGATTCGAATCTATTATGTTGAGATAATCGGAATGTGTCAGCATACGTTTGTAAAGTGAATAATAGCGCAAATTTAATATTCTTTTCTCAGAAATTACATTATATCCAAAACTATTGATACCTTTGCAGCATTATAATATAAAAATTGTAAAAAAACATTCTATAATCTCAACCAAGATTCATTATGAAGAAGATATTAGCAGCAGCCATTGTGTCCATGAGCGTTTTTGCCGCTTCTGCTCAGGATGCTTATTATGTACCGGGGTTTGACCATAACTGGTCATTCGGTCTTGACGGTGGTGCCACCACAACACTTGCACATCATCATGCCTTCTGGGGTGATATGCGTGGTATGGTAGGAGCGCATGTACAGAAACAGATTTCCCCGGTGTTCGGCTTGGGTATTGAAGCAGTATGGGGCATAAATACATCATCGTGGTTCGGTAAGAAGCGCGGAGTGGTGTTTGACAATCAGTATGTAGGTGTATACGGTAGTGCAAATCTGTTTAACCTCTTCGGCGGTTACAAGCACCGTGTATTTGATATCGAACTTGCTGCAGGAGCAGGTTGGGGACATGATTATGTCTGGGGCGGATACAACGGTTACGGAGATAAAGACGCCAACTATTTCATGACAAAGGCAGGTGTTAATTTTAATTTCAATATAGGCAATAACTGGACTATAGCCCTTAAGCCTTCCGTATCATGGAATATGACCGGTTCGCCTTATGGTGCACCATTCCATATCAATCAGACATCATGCGGATATGACCGCGAAAACGCTACCTTTAATGTTTTGGTGGGTGTAACTTATCATTTCAATCCGCAATTTGTTAAAGCTGAAATGGCTAATCCCGGCGAAATCGATGCTCTCAATGCTGAGATTAATTCACTCCGTGCCGAGATTGAGGCTACTGAAGCAGCTACTGCAGCAACAATGGCGAGTCTTGCCGCTACACAGGCTGAACTTGATGCGTGTATGAATCAGAAACCGGAAGTAGAACAGGTGGTTACCAATGATGCGCCCACATATATATTCTTCAAACTCGGAAGCGCAAAGATTTACTCTGACCAGCAGCCTTACATGGAAAATCTGGCAAAATACATGACCGAAAATCCCTCCGTTAAGATTATGGTTAAAGGCTATGCATCAGAGGATGGTCCTAAAGCGGTAAACGAACGTCTGTCAGTGGCTCGTGCCGAAGCTGTCAAGACCATGCTTGTAAATAAATACGGTATTGATGCCTCACGCATAGAAGCTAAAGGTGAGGGTATAGGTCACATGTTTGATCAGCTTTCGCTCAATCGTGTCTCTATCTGTACAGTAGAAT
>CAMWPX010000173.1 GCA_947176205.1 uncultured Porphyromonadaceae bacterium | reverse complement strand
GGATAATCGGCATCGTTAAGAGCAAGAGCATTCTGGGGGTTCCAGTTTCCTAACAGTTTACAGTTACCGGTAATGGCAAGAGTTTTTCCTGTCGGTATCATGGTAGCCATTACTTCCATGGTCAGGGTGCCTTCGGTAATAGCCGGTAGGGGTGTCGTTTTGGGGCGGGCTGCTATGGATTTTGTGAATGCCGATGAGAAAAGCGGAGCATCCACGGGACGCTCCCGCCAATTGTCGTGGATATGCAGGCATGAGATGCCGCTATCCAGATTAAGGTGTCTTTCGCCATGCCATTCATGCCGGATATTGCCTGTCATATCGACTGTCTCAAAGTGATATGACAAGTGTGTCCCGGCATCAGGGAGTGACAATGTAGCAGATTTATATCCGTCACCGCTATCTTTAAGTTCCATCCGGTTGTCACTTAAAAGCGGTGATACGATGTATATCTTTTCACCGGGAGCGGTGATATAATGTAGTGAAACTGTTATCTCCATGGCAATGACTGATGCAGACAATAATGATTAACCGCAGCGAGATGTGCCGCAAGAGGTGCATATCAGACAGCCTTCCTGATATACTAATGTCTCGTGACCGCAGTTCGGACAAGTCTGACCGCTTGCTTTGGTCCCGTTGGGAAGATATTTTTTCAGAGCACGTTCAACACCCATTTTCCATGTATTAATGGATTGGCTGTCAAGTTCAAGACCACTGACAAGTTTGAGAACCTGATCAATGGGCATGCCGTAACGTAGTACGCCGGAGATGAGTTTGGCGTAATTCCAATATTCGGGATTGAATTTGTCGCTAAGACCCTCTATGGTCGTTTTGTATCCACGTTTATTTATAAACTGGAAGTCATATCGTTTGACCCCTTTTTCATCGGTGGCTTTTATGATTTTACCTCTGGTGACTGATTTAGGACAGAATATACCGTCCTCATCATCGGCAAGACCTGTAAATATTTCGTAGGGTTTGCCGTCTTTCAGACCTACAAAGGCAATCCATTTTTCCTTATTGTTTTGGAAGCGGACGACATCGGCATCAAGTTCTATGGGACGTTTGCCTACGTGGATGTGTTCTACAGCAGCCTGTGCGGTCGGCTTTTTCTCCTCGATGGATACAAGGACACCTGAACGACTGCCGTCACGATATACCGTGCAGCCTTTGCAGCCTGAGCGCCATGCCTCCACATATAGATTGCCTACCATTTCTTCGCTTACGTCTGAAGGTAGATTGATGGTTACTGAAATCGAGTGGTCAACCCATTTCTGAACGCTGCCCTGCATCCTTACTTTTTCAAGCCAGTCAACATCATTGGCTGTGGCTTTATAATAGGGAGACTGCTCTACAAGTCGGTCAAGTTCTGCCTGAGTGTAATCATTTTTTACTTCATGACCATGGATTTTCATCCATGTGATGAATTTTGGATGATATACTATATATTCTTCAAAAGCATCGCCTGATTCATCTACATAATCTATCCTTACGTCCGTGTCGTTGGGGTTTACTTTGCGGCGACGTTTGTACACGGGCATAAATACCGGCTCGATACCTGATGATGTGCGTGTCATAAGGCTTGTGGTTCCTGTAGGTGCGATAGTAAGGCAAGCTATGTTTCGTCGACCGTATTTTAGCATGTCTTCGTATAGTCCGGGGTCAGCGTCTTTAAGTCGCAACATGTAAGGATTGTTGATTTCTCTGGCGGCATCGAATATCTCAAATGCGCCGCGTTCTTTTGCCAGATTGACTGATGAGCGGTAGGCGGCAAGAGCAAGCTGTTTATGAACCTCAGTGGAGAATGCAGTGGCTTCTGCTGTACCGTAGCGCAGACCCATAGCTGCAAGCATGTCGCCCTCGCCTGTAGTTCCTACACCGGTGCGGCGTCCTTTGAGCGTTTTGGTGCGTATTTTCTCCCATAGATGGAGTTCAGTATGCTTTACTTCTTCCGATTCCGGGTCAGATGCTATTTTTTCAATAATCTGGTCGATTTTTTCCATTTCGAGGTCGATGATATCGTCCATGATGCGTTGTGCTTTAGCTACATGTACTTTGAATAACTCGAAATCAAAATAAGCATCCGGAGTGAATGGATTCTTTACGTAGGAATACAGATTTATGGCAAGGAGTCGACAGCTATCGTACGGACACAGAGGTATTTCGCCGCATGGATTGGTTGAAATGGTTTGGAAACCGAGGTCAGCGTAACAGTCGGGAAGTGATTCGCGGGTAATTGTATCCCAGAATAATACTCCCGGTTCGGCTGATTTCCATGCATTATGTACGATTTTGTTCCATAGTTTTGTGGCGTCAATTTCTTTTACTATAGATGGGGCAGCGCTGTCAGTTGGATAAGCCTGGCGGTAGGAAGTACCTGTGGTGGCTGATTTCATAAAATCATCGTCAATACGCACAGATACGTTGGCTCCGGTGATTTTCCCTTCAGTGAGTTTTGCATCGATGAATGATTCAGAATCAGGGTGCTTTATGCTTACGGTAAGCATGAGTGCTCCGCGTCTGCCGTCCTGAGCTACCTCACGGGTAGAATTGGAGTAGCGTTCCATAAAAGGTACCAATCCGGTCGATGTCAGAGCTGAGTTTTTTACAGGTGTACCTTTCGGGCGAATGTGTGAAAGGTCATGACCGACACCGCCACGACGTTTCATAAGCTGCACCTGTTCTTCATCAATGCGGATGATGCCGCCGTAAGAGTCAGGTTTTCCATCTATTCCGATTACGAAGCAGTTGCTGAGCGATGCCACCTGATAGTGATTCCCGATACCGGTCATAGGGCTACCCTGCGGTACCACATAGTTAAAATTGTCAAGTAGGGAGTAAATCTCATCCTGTGACATAGGATTGGTGTAGTTGCGCTCTATGCGTGCAAGTTCGGAGGCTATACGGGTGTGCATGTCGGCGGGAGTCTGCTCATAGATATTGCCGAAAGAGTCTTTCAGCGCATATTTGCTGACCCATACGCGGGCGGCAAGTTCGTCTCCGTCGAAATATTTGAGTGAAGCGTTGTAAGCTTCGTCATAGGAATAGATTTTTGGTTCCACTGTTGAATTATTTAATGATTGGTTGGTTTTGAGGTTGCAAATTTTGTGAATTTATTCCAATTTGCAAAATATTTCAGTGATAGTTATTATGATTGAAGATAAGTTTTCCGGTGCGAATTGTTAAACGTCTGATATATAGTATATAATATGAC
>CAMWPX010000172.1 GCA_947176205.1 uncultured Porphyromonadaceae bacterium | reverse complement strand
GAGCGAAGGGTTGGGCTTGAGGTGACCGAAATATTTGGTGATGATGTCAACAGCTTCGTCAGGGTCGAAATCCCCTGACATGAGTATGGCGAAGTTGTTGGGCACATACCACTGCTTGTGATATTCTTTAATGTTGGTCAATGAAGGATTTTTCAGGTGTTGCTGGTGACCGAGTACCGACCACTGGCCATAAGGATGGTTGGGAAACAGTCCGGCGAGCATAGCCTCCTGCATCTTGCGGGAATCTTTGGTCATGGACATGTTTTTCTCTTCGTATATGGTCTCAAGCTCGGTATGGAATCCGCGGAGCACAGGCTTTTCAAAACGGTTGGCTTGAACCTGAGCCCAGCGTTCGAGTTCGTTGGAGGGTATGTCCTCCACATAGCATGTGTAGTCGTTGCTTGTGTAGGCATTGGTGCCGTTTGCACCGATGGCAGCCATGAGTTTGTCGTACTCGTTGGGGATAGCTATGGTCGATGCCAAGTAGGATACGGAGTCGATGCGATGATATATTTCGGCACGGGCGGAGGAGTCAGAAGTGTTGCGGTACACTTCAAAGAGGTTTTCTATTTCATCAAGCAGCGGTTTTTCGCGGCTGTAATCAGTGGTGCCGAAATCTTCAGTGCCCTTAAACATCATGTGTTCGAAATAATGGGCAAGACCGGTGGTCTGGGGAGGGTCGTTTTTCGAACCTACGCGCACGGCGATATTCGTCTGGATGCGGGGCTGGTCTTTGTTGACGCTCATGTACACTTTAAGCCCGTTGGGCAGGGTGTAGATGAGTGTTTTCATCGGGTCATCCGGCATGGTGGCATAGTCATATTTATATGCGTTTGCCAGCGATGGAATCAACATGGCTACAGCTATAATCAGCCATGGGCATCTGATGTTTTTCTTTTTCATAATTTCATTTTATTGAGTGTTGAGTTTTTTTCGGTTATTCATCGATGGAATAATTGATGAAATCCACAAATGGCTTGAGCTTGTGAAACAGTTCGGCAGCACGCTCGGGCCAGTTAGGGTCAAGGAAAAACGCATCATCGCATTCACGGAATTGACCGTAATTGGTCATGCGTAAATAATGAGCCTGCGGGTGGTCGCGCTCCCAGCCTTTGGGTATGGTCTTTAGTCCTGACGAGCACCAGCGGAAATTGTCGGTCACAGCAGGTGAGTGGACTATTTCTTCCCATTCCTCGATGTTGTCCACTATGGCGTGACGCATTTTGCGTAGGGTGGGGCTGTCAAGACACCATGCACCGGCGTAAAGCCCCTGGTCGTAGGTCTGTGAGCGTCCTATTTCTATATAATATGCAGCTCTGTCAGTCTTTTTACCCCACGGACTTATGAGTGCCGAGAAGAACGTTTTGTAAGGAGTCTTGTCGGTCTTGAATCGGGTGTCACGGTATATTCTGTAGGCTGATGTCTGTGCCGATTGTGATGCAAGGTCAGGTTGCCATGAGGTCATGGCCGATATCAGACGGTCGATATCCTCAAGCCAGAGGGCACGTAAATCAAGATATTCCTGTTTGTGCTCGGCAAACCACTCGCGGCAGTTGTTTTCAGCCAGTCTGTCGAGAAAATCGTATAGTTTTTTGATATAGTACATGTGAAGATGATGTGTTTAGTGTCAGCCGATTACTTATCGGTGACGTTGATTTCTTCCCATTCAACATCGGTTACCTGAGTGTCGGCTTTGATTTCGGTATATCCGTTGCTGTCAGTGGTAGATGTATATGAGGTCTGGGTTTCGCTGATGCTGACTTCTTCCCAATCCACGTATTCTCCGTCAGCCTGGCGATAGACTTTTTTACGGGGCGATGGCTTAGACCAACCCGGTTTCCGTTCTTTCGTACGCGAACGGTTTGCACCGGCGTCAGCAGTCTGTCGGGCATTGTTGAAAAATTCCCGCGCCTGACGTCTGATGCGGTTCATGGTCAGCGCCGTGCGGATAATAGGTATCAGAATGAAAATGATGAATAATATAAGGAGAAAGCCGAGCATAGTCTTACTTGATTAAGAGATGGCTGGAAGAGGATATATGCCGGGTTGCGCCGAATGGCATCAGGCTATGTCCTTGCGCCCTACAGCTGAGATAAGCAGATAGAGCAGTATGGTCCACACGAATCCCGATATGCCTTGGGTGGCTACAAAAAATATGGCTGCGAGGATTATAAGATAGCGGCGGAAATTTTCACGCATACTGAAGTTCTTGAATTTGAGCGAGAACATACGCAGTCGGCTTACCATAAGCAGCGATTCGAGGAATACGATTATGAGCGTCACGGCTGTACCGGGATATCCGTAGGTGTGACACCAGCCTATATAGCCTATCCAAAACAGAGCGTTGGCAGGTATGGGCAGACCGATAAATGAAGTGGTCTGACGGTCGTCAATATTGAATTTTGCCAGTCGCAGCGCTCCCATTACGGTGATGAATAGTGCTCCGAGTGCCCACAGAGCCATGTAGTTGGTAAAGTGGTTGATGGTGTTGAACATCAACAGCGCCGGAGCAAGTCCGAAACTTATCAGGTCGGCGAGAGAATCAAGCTCCTTGCCTAAGTTGGAGTAAGCATGCAGGAGTCGGGCGGCGGCACCATCGCAGAAGTCGAATATGGCGGCAGCTCCTATGAATATGAATGCTAACTGGTAGCCGGCAAGCGAACCGAATGCTTCATCATAATGAAATGACAATATGCAGGCGATGGCACCCGACAGAAGATTGAGACACGTGATAGTGTTAGGTATCTGATTTTTTATTCGGCGTAACATTGTGTTGCTGTGAGTTGTGATTATTGCTCGTCGGTGAGAGCGGGATTGGCGGCGAGACGCGCTATTTCGGTAACTCCGCCTATGGTGTGTTCGCCTATTTTTGCGTATATTTCCGCATCAAGAGGCAGGAAAATGTCTACCCTTGAACCGAATTTTATAAAGCCCATGTGGTCTTCGATGTTGGCTTGTGACCCGGGTTCGGCGTATGTGACTATGCGGCGGGCTACTGCGCCGGCTATCTGACGCACAAGTATCTCCTGACCGTTACTGGCGCGTATCACCACGGTGGAACGTTCGTTTTCTGTGCTTGATTTTGGCAGGTATGCCGAGTGGAAACGTCCGTTGTGATGCTTCACCATGAGCACTTCGCCATCGACAGGAAACCAGTTGGCATGTACATTGAACACGGTCATGAATACCGACAGCTGAATCACACGGCGCTTGAGGTATTCA
>CAMWPX010000171.1 GCA_947176205.1 uncultured Porphyromonadaceae bacterium | reverse complement strand
TCGATACCCGGAAGTAAAGGTTCAACTGTAATAATTGAGAAATAATGGAACTCGCTATATATAACATTAAAGGAGAAGACACCGGTCGTAAAGCTCAGCTGAGCGACGAAGTGTTTGCAGTAGACGCTAACGAGCATGCCGTATATCTCGATGTAAAGCAATATTTGGCCAACCAGCGTCAGGGTACCCACAAGTCAAAAGAGCGTAGCGAAGTTTCGGGTTCTACCCGTAAACTGCACAAACAGAAAGGCGGCGGCGGCGCGCGTATAGGTGATATCAACTCACCCGTGCTCGTAGGCGGCGGTCGTGTGTTCGGTCCCCGTCCCCGCGACTATCGCTTCAAGTTGAATAAGAAAGTTAAGCAGCTCGCACGCAAGTCAGCCCTTACCTACAAGGTGCAGGACAACGCTATCAAAATCGTTGAAGATTTCACTTTTGCAGCCCCCAAAACTAAAGATTTCGTAAATTTTGCTAAAAATCTTGAAGCGGAAGGCAAAAAAGTGCTTCTCGTTTTATCAGCTCCCGATAAAAACGTATCTTTGTCTGCTCGTAATGTCCCCAATGCTCAAATCATTCAGGCATCGGACATTAACACATATTCAATCATGCACAGCAATGCTATTCTCATCACAGAAAGTAGCGTTGATGTTATTAATAATATTTAACCAAAGGAGAGTAAGCAATGGATATAACTATCAAACCTATCGTAACCGAGAAAGCTACGAAGCTCACCGAAACGCTTCACCGCTACACTTTCCGGGTATCTCCTGAAGCCGATAAGTTCCAAATCAAGAAATTGGTTGAAGACCTTTACGGCGTGAAAGTGGTTAATGTCAACACAGCCGTAGTGCGCGGCAAGAACAAATCACGCTGGACCAAAAGCGGTCTGCTCCGTGGTAAGACTTCCGCATACAAAAAAGCCTACGTCACCGTAGGTGAAGGCCAAACTATTGACTTCTATAGTAATTTATAATAAGAAATGGCAGTAAGAAAATTCAAGCCCACAACACCGGGGCAAAGACACAAGATTATTGGCGTATTCAAAGGTACAATCACTGCTACTACGCCAGAAAAATCTCTTACAGTCGGCAAGCGCTCTTCAGGAGGTCGTAACTCCGAAGGTCACCTCACCACCCGCTACCTTGGTGGTGGTCACAAACGTAAATACCGCTTCATCGACTTCAAGAGAACCAAAGACGGTGTGCCCGCAGTAGTTAAGAGCATCGAGTATGACCCCAACCGCTCTGCCCGTATCGCTCTGCTTTACTACGTTGACGGTGCAAAAGCCTATATCATCGCACCCAACGGCTTGCAGGTAGGCGCAACAGTAGTAAGCGGTCCCGACGCAGCTCCCGAAGTAGGCAACGCCCTTCCCATGAGCAAGATTCCCGTAGGTACCCTTATCCACAACATCGAGTTGCGTCCCGGTCAGGGCGCCTTCATGGCACGCTCAGCCGGTACATTTGCTCAGTTGACCTCTCGTGAGGGCGACTACGTGATTATTAAATTACCTTCCGGTGAAACCCGCAAAGTGCTTGCAGCATGCAAAGCCACTGTAGGTGTAGTCGGCAATAGCGAACACTCTCTTGAACAAAGCGGTAAAGCCGGTCGTTCACGCTGGCTCGGACGTCGTCCGCGTAACCGCGGTGTTGTGATGAACCCTGTGGATCACCCCATGGGTGGTGGCGAAGGTCGCGCATCCGGTGGACATCCCCGTTCACGCAAAGGCTTGTATGCTAAGGGCCTGAAGACACGTGCTCCGAAGAAACAGTCTTCTAAGTACATCATCGAAAGAAGGAAAAAGTAATCTGAACAAAATCTGAAGTAAACTTATGAGTCGTTCATTAAAAAAAGGCCCCTTCATCAGTGTAAAGCTCGAAAAGAAGGTTGAAGCAATGGAAGCTTCCGGTAAAAAGTCAGTTATCAAGACTTGGAGTCGCGCTTCTATGATTGCACCCGAGTTCGTAGGTCATACCTTTGCAGTACATAACGGCAACAAATTCATACCCGTATATGTAACTGAAAATATGGTAGGTCATAAACTCGGCGATTTTGCTCCGACACGTAACTTCCGCGGTCACGCTGGCAACAAGAAGTGATTAGGGCCCGGTTAATAATTTTTTAGAATAAAAAGAAATTAAATACAATGGGTGTAAGAAAAAGACAATCCGCCGATAATATGAAGCAAGCGCGTAAGGACGTGGCATTTGCCAAACTTACCAACATACCTTCATCACCCCGCAAAATGCGCCTCGTCGCTGACATGATTCGCGGTGTTGAAGTATTCCGTGCGCTTGGCGTTCTGAAATTCTCTAATAAGGAAGCCGCAGTATGTCTGGAAAAACTGCTTCGCTCCGCCGTGGCTAACTGGGAAGCCAAAAACAACCAGAAAGCCGAATCCGGCATGCTCCGCGTAAGCACGATTTTCGTTAACTGCGCTCCCATGCTCAAACGTCTGCGTCCCGCTCCCCAAGGCCGCGGATACCGTATTCGCAAACGTGCCAACCACGTAACAGTGATTGTAGACACAATTGATAACGCTAAATAATCAAGACACCAATGGGACAGAAAGTTAATCCAATAAGCAATCGCTTAGGCGTAATTCGCGGATGGGACTCCAACTGGTTCGGCGGCAAAAAATTCGGCGATACCATCCTGGAAGATTCCAAACTCCGCAAATATCTCAATGTGCGTCTTGCTAAATCAAGCGTGTCGCGCATAGTAATAGAGCGTAACTTCAAGCTCATCACCATCACAGTATGCACCTCACGCCCCGGTCTTATCATAGGCAAAGGCGGCGCTGAAGTGGACAAACTCAAAGAAGAGCTTAAGAAAATCACAGACAAAGACGTTCAAATCAACATCTTCGAAGTAAAGCGTCCTGAGCTCGACGCACAGATAGTAGCCAGCACAATCGCCCGTCAGATAGAAGGCAAAATCGCCTATCGTCGTGCTGTGAAGATGGCTATCGCATCTACCATGCGTAGCGGTGCCGAAGGCATCAAAGTTCAGGTCAGCGGTCGTCTCAACGGCGCTGAAATGGCACGCTCAGAAATGTTCAAAGAAGGACGTACCCCGCTGCACACACTACGTGCCGACATCGATTACGCACTCGTAGAAGCCCACACCAAAGTAGGCGTTATCGGCGTAAAAGTATGGATTTGCCGTGGTGAAGTGTATGGCAAACGCGATCTCGCTCCCCAGTTCACAGCCGCAGGCAAAGAATCACGTCTGGGCGCACCCCATGCCGGTGGTCGCAACGCCGGTGGTCGTGGCGCTGGTCGCAGATCCAAAACTAATCGTTAAAC
>CAMWPX010000170.1 GCA_947176205.1 uncultured Porphyromonadaceae bacterium | reverse complement strand
ATTTGCGACAGACGCCGTTCAAGCTCCGATGTGGATAATCGTGTGGAGAGTTTACCTTTATGGGCAAGCGATATGTTACCGGTTTCTTCGGATACCACGATTGCTATGGCATCGGATGCTTGTGAGATTCCTAACGCTGAACGATGCCGGAGTCCTAACGCACGCGGTACATTACGGTCATGGCTTACCGGAAGTATGCATCCCGCTGACACAATACGGTTATTGGCTATAATCATGGCACCATCGTGAAGTGGAGAGTTTTTGAAAAATATGTTTTCAATCAATCGGGAATTGATTTCGGCATTTATAATATCTCCGGATTGTTCATAAGAGTCAAGCGGTAATGCCTGCTGAATCACTATAAGTGCTCCGGTACGTGATTTTGCCATATTCATGCAGGCGTATACTATAGGTAAGATATTACGTCTTACAGTGTCGGCATCATCTTCATTTTTGCTATGGCGGAAAAGCTTGCGGAGAAATTTCCAATGTTTGTGGTCACCGAGCTCGACAAGAAAGCGCTTGATTTGGTCCTGAAACAGAATGACAACAACCAGCAGACCGATACTCATGAATTTGTCGAGGATAGTCCCTATGAGCTTCATGTCAAGTATCACGGATGCTATTACCCATACTACAACAAATGAAAGTACACCGAAGAATATTTTCAAAGTTCCGGATTCCTTCATGATGCGGTAAAGATAGAAAAGCAGCAACGCCGCAATAGCTATGTCAAAGGCATCAAGTATGGTGAATGTGTTCATGATATTCAGTTGCGTGATTATGATTTAACTGGTAGCAATGATGTTATTTCTATGGCCTGGCGTGCGGCGGCTACATCGTGGACGCGCAGTATCGCCGCTCCACGCATAAGGGCTATCGTATTAGCTACGGTAGTAGCGTTAAGCGCTTCGTCAGGGGTGATACCGAGCGGACGGTAAAGCATGGATTTTCGGGAAACGCCAACTAATATCGGTCGGTTAAGGATTGTCTCTATGGCTGGCAAGGTGTCAAGCAGCCGATAGTTTTGGGTGATATCTTTGCTAAAGCCGAACCCCGGGTCAATTATCACGTCATTGACTCCCATTTCAGTCAATCGTGCTACTATTGGTGATAGCTCATTGATGACTTCAGCAGTGACATCGGTATAATCCGTATGGCATTGCATAGTCAGCGGATTACCTCGCATGTGCATGGCTATATATGGAACTTTAAGTTCAGCTACGGTCGGGAGCATGTCATCGTCAAGAGTTCCTGCAGATATATCGTTGATAATGTTCGCTCCATATTCGGTAACGCAAATTCGTGCTATTTCGCTACGGAAAGTATCAATTGAAACGGGTATCTCCTCTGATATTTTTCTTATGGAGTCAAGACCGAGTTTTAGTCGGTCAAGTTCTTCCTCAGAACTGACCGCACCGGCTCCGGGACGTGATGAGTAACCGCCCAAGTCAATGATGTCTGCTCCTTCATCTATCATCTGCCGGACATGCCGGCTTATGGCAGATTCGGATGTCTGGCGTGAAGATGCATAAAAGGAGTCAGGCGTTACATTGAGTATGCCCATCACTAAAGGACGGGTTACGAAAATGAGATTGCCTTTTATGTTAAGCGTGAAGCTTTTCAACCGTATATACGTTTGGGGAATGTATTGTGACAAAAATATATTGCGAAATTACGAGTAAAAAATTTATGTTACAAATTTTTACGTTTGAAATATTTTTTGTCTTCGATAGGTGTTACTCCGTATTTACCGGTTCGTCAAGTGGACTGCGGACGCCCTTTTGCTGTGGGGCGGTGGAATGGCGCTTTTTGTCTGATTGCCCTTTCTTATGCTTTTTAGCCGAAGGTCGGTATGACATAGAATCATCCGGAGAGGAGATGGAACCGTCAAGATTCTTTTCCAATTTGATTTCCTGAATCTGAATGGTGTTTCGCGTAAGTAATATGGCAGAAACTACTAAGGTGATAATCACTATTATGAATATCAGCCCTGAACGTTCGGATGAGGTAAATTTACCCATTAGAATCAGAAATAACGTATACCTTTATAGGAACGATGAAATCAGTACTATTAATATGAGCGGGGGCGCTGCATATTTAATCATTATTAGAATCGGGCGGTAGAGTGCGTTTTTAAGTGAGCCGCGATTAGTAATCTGGTCATGAAGTAAATTCTTGGGCGCAAACCAGCCCAGATAGATGCACAATGCAATTGAGCCTACCGGAAGCATTACATTTGTGGCAACAGTGTCAAGAAAGTCAAATATGTTAAGTCCGAAAAAAGTAATGTGACTTAACGGACCGAATGACAATGCACATAGTGTGCTGAAAAGCAGCAGGGGCAGCAGAACAATAAGGCAGGATTTCGTGCGGGAGATTTTGAATCGGTCACAAATAAAGGCTACTGATACTTCCGCTATGGATATAGTCGATGTTATGGCGGCTAAAGTAAGCAGAAGGAAGAATAGCGTTGCCCACAGTCTCGGATAGGGCATGAAGGAAAAAACTTCGGGAAGGGTTACAAAAACCAGTGTGGCTCCGCGTGTGCTTTGGTCGGTGAGACCGAATGATGTTACAGCCGGAAAGATAATCAGTCCCATCATTATGGCGATAACCATGTCAAGAGCGGAGACGGTTATAGCTGTTTTTGTCAATCGGGTTTTACTCGGGAAATATGATGAATAAGTTATAAGTATGCCCATGCCTAATGATAATGAAAAGAATGCCTGACCAAGCGCGTTGATACACACGCCGGGGGTTATTTTGGAAAAGTCCGGTTCGAGGAAAAAGCGGAGACCCTCGCCTGCTTCAGGAAGAGTCAGGGCAACGCCTAAAAATACCACCAGAATCAGGAATAACAGTGGCATCATTATGGTGGAAAGACGCTCGATACCTTTCTGGACTCCTAACACCAATATGATGAGATTGAGAAAAATAACGATAAAGGTAAATATAAGCGGACTTATGCTTCCTCCGGTGAGTAGATTCATCTTTTCCGAGAACTGAGATACAATGGTGGTCTCAACAGTGCCGGTCGGTTCAAATAAGGCTCCGGTCAATGATTGCCACACGTATTCTATGGTCCAGCCTGCTACCACCATGTAAAAACAAAGTATAAGATAACTTGCCAAGATAGCCCATCCGCCTATAATGCTCCAGCCTTTGCGCGCACCAATGTTTATAAAGGCTCCGGCGGCATCGCTCCGTCCCGAACGTCCGAGCGAAAATTCGGCAACCATTACGGGAATCCCAAGCAGAATGACACACAGGGCATATATTATCAGAAATGCTGCGCCTCCGTTAGCTTGTACCTCGGCAGGGAATCGCCACACATT
>CAMWPX010000169.1 GCA_947176205.1 uncultured Porphyromonadaceae bacterium | reverse complement strand
TCTGTCTGGGCATGCAGTGCATGGTCATAGAGTTTGCCCGTAATGTACTCGGTCTTGCTGATGCCAACAGTACCGAAATGAATCCTACCACTACCCATAACGTCATTGACCTTATGGAAGAGCAGAAGAGTATATCAAATATGGGCGGTACCATGCGACTCGGAGCCTATGATTGTACGCTGCGTCCTGATAGTCATGCAGCTAAGGCGTATGGCAAGACTCATATCAGCGAGCGTCATCGTCATCGTTTTGAGTTCAATAATGATTATCGCGAAGCATTTGAGACTGCCGGTATGAGTTGTGTAGGTGAAAATCCCGTGACACATCTCATAGAAGTTGTCGAGATTCCTGCGCTGCGCTGGTTCGTAGGTACTCAGTACCATCCCGAGTACACCTCTACAGTGCTTACCCCCAATCCGTTATTCCTTGATTTCATTCGTGCTGCCATAGCTTACGGCAACGACCATAAAAACAAATAAATTACCACTCTGAAATGAACAAAAACACCATTGTAGGCATGTTGCTCATGGGAGCTATCGTTATGCTCTTCATGTACATCAATCAGCCTTCTGCTGAAGAAATAGCTGCCCGCGAAGAACTGATGCGCCAGCAACAGCTCGCCGAGCAAAAACTGTCTGAAGAGCCGCAGGTTCTCACCATTGACTCTGTATCTCCGGCTGAAATACGCGGGATAATAGATGCTGTTCGTACATACGGTCATCATACTGCCGACGGGTCAAGCGTTTATCCTGCCGGAAATGTTACCATTGAAGTAGCTGCTGATTCCACAGTGACCGGTACGGTGGATATGCCCGGTTACTCTGTGAGCGTGGCTGATATACTCCGTTCCTCTTATCCGGCACAGCTCACCGATACACAGCGTCGTGATGCTGTCAATGCTTTGAAAACGGTAATTGCCAACGCCGAACGTGAGCAGGGTTTCTCTTTACATCGTTACGGTACCGATTCTTTCGTTACTCTTAGCAATGACACGCTGTCGTTACGCATAGCATCGAAAGGTGCGATGGTCGTTGATGCCTCGTTACTGCGTTATCAGAAATATGACTCGACGCTTGTCAATCCTATTGCTCCCGGCACTGATAACTACGGTTTTGTGCTCACATCCGCTACTCAGACATTCGATACCCGCGATTATTACTTTACGCCGGTGCTCGAAGGAGATTCTGCTGTGTTGATGAAACTCGACCTTGGCAACGGTGCGTTTTGGGGCATAAGATATACACTGCATCCTGACAGCTATCTCTTTACCATGGATATAGTTCAGCAGGGCATGGAAGCGCTTCTGCCCGTTTCTACATCAGAGATTACATTCCTTTGGGACCAGAAGATGGCTCGTAATGAGGAAGGACGCATGTTTGAAGAACGCAATAGCACCATATATTATATGGATACAGCCGGTGACGTTGATAATCTCTCGGAATATGAGAATGATACCGAAGAATTTACGCAGCATTTACGCTGGATTGCTTATAAAAATCAGTTCTTCTCCACCGTGCTCATCCCGCGCGAATATTTCGCATCGGCTACATTATCTTCCGAAGTGTTGAAGGATGACCCTCACTATCTTAAGTATCTAACATCCGAATCCACGTTTGATTACTCCCCCTCTCACGCTAATCCATTGTCATTTACTTGGTTTGTAGGACCTAACTATTACCCCATGTTGTCAGAACTATCTGACACATTGGCCCCCGATGAAGATTTGCATCTTACACGATTGATACCCTTGGGATGGTCTCTTTTCCGTTGGATAAATACCTTGATTGTAATTCCGGTATTCTCATTCCTCGGTGGATTTATATCTAATTACGGTATCATCATACTGCTGCTTACTATATTTATTAAGATACTGCTGTTCCCATTCACCTACAAGAGCTACATGTCGCAGGCTAAGATGCGTGTGCTTGCTCCTGAAATCAAGGAAATCAATGACCGTTATCCCGCCAAGGAAGATGCTCTGAAACGTCAGCAGGAGACCATGGCGCTATATCGTAAAGCAGGAGCCAATCCGATGTCAGGCTGTCTGCCTATGCTTTTGCAGATGCCGATACTCATAGCCATGTTCAACTTCTTCCCCTCGGCTATCGAACTACGCGGTCAGTCATTCCTTTGGGCACATGATTTGTCAGCTCCAGATATTATTTTTCACTGGAATGCCGATATTCCTATCATATCATGGATTCTCGGTAATCATCTCAGCCTGTTCTGCTTGCTCATGACAGCGGTCAACATTATATATACGCGTATCAACATGCAGAATCAGCCCAGTGCCATGCCCGGCATGAAGTGGATGATGTACTTGATGCCGCTAATGTTCCTATTCTTCTTCAATAACTATGCTGCCGGCTTGAGTTATTATTACTTCCTCTCTTTGCTCATCACCATTATTCAGACTTATATATTCCGTAAAGTGGTCGATGAAGAAAAAGTGCGTGCCACGATGAAAGCCAATGCTGCTAAACCACGCAAGAAAAGCGGATTCATGGCTCGTTTGGAAGAAGCGCAGCGTCGCCAGCAGGCTATGTTACGAGAGCAGCAGCGGCAGCAGAATAAAAAATCACGTCGTTAAAAATTAATATATTCTTTGTTATGATAAGCAATAAGATTCAAGACGCAATTAATGACCAGATAAATGCCGAACTTTGGTCAGCCTATCTCTATCTGTCCATGTCCATGAATTTTGAAGCTCAGGGTCGTTCTGGTATAGCCAATTGGTTCAAGATTCAGTTTCAGGAAGAGCAGGACCACGCTCAGATATTTATTAATTACCTTAATCAGCGTGGTGGTCGGGTTCTACTCAAAGCTATCGATGCCGTACCTACAGAGTGGAGTACTCCTCTTGACGCATTCAAAGCCACTCTCCAACATGAGCAGAAAGTGACATCACTTATAAATGCCCTTTATACTCTGGCAGAGCAGGAACATGATTATGCTACCCGTGACCGCCTTAATTGGTTTGTCGGCGAACAAGTGGAAGAAGAAGATAATTGCCGTCAGCTTATCGATAAATTTTCCCTGATAGGTGACAACGGCATGGGGCTATATATGCTTGACCAAGAGCTTGCTGCCCGTACCTATGCTGCTCCCTCACCATTGGCGGCTGAATAATACGCTGTTTATTTTCTGCACATATATGTCCACCGGTACTTATTTAATAGTGCCGGTGGATTTTTTTATTCAAAAGTGGCGATTCGCACCGAATTCCCGTATTGCATACTTAACTTTGCGGCGAGAAACAATCGTCTACAAAGTGAGAAACACTATTTACATACCGCCTAAAGTCCGCCATAAATACAAGGGGATGATGTATTACACCGACTTCGAGCGTCATG
>CAMWPX010000168.1 GCA_947176205.1 uncultured Porphyromonadaceae bacterium | reverse complement strand
CGGCTTGCAATAATGTCCATTCTGATGAATGTGGAAGAAGCTGATTTCGTGTATCTCAAAGAGAAAACCGAATCCACAGCCGGAAACCTGAGCGTGCAGATCGACAAACTTTCTTCTGCCGGTTATATCGCCGTCGAAAAAGGTATGTCGGGCAACCGACCGCGAACCTCATGCTCAATCACCCCTGAAGGAATAAAGGCATTTGAAGAATATGTCGATGTTCTGAAATCATATCTCAACCTGTAATTAAAAACAACGTGCCTCCCCGGGTACGTTGTTTTATTTATTCCAGTTCTCTAAAGCCCAATTGATCAAACCACTTATGTGAGGCATCAGACTTCGCCCCTTTTCTGTCAACGAATATTCTACCCTCGGCGGTATTTCAGTGAATAATTCTCTTTTTACGAGCTTATCTTCTTCCAATGTTTTCAATGTTGCAGCCAATACCTTCGGGGAAATGTCCGGTATCGCCCTGCCTATAGCATTGAAACGCGTAGTTTCATTCTCTGCCAATACACATAATATCAATATAGACCATTTTGTCGAAAAACGTGATATGACATTCCGTACAGGACATGCTTCTATACAACTATATTTTTGTAAATTTTCTTTCAATTCCAACTTATTCATATTCAGCATTAGTTACCTGACTGTAAGTATCTTTCCTATTGGAAACCTCTTGTTCGCAATAAAATTTCGTTATAATTTTGCACTATCAATTTGATAGCAGATTTCTTCTGCAAAGTTAACAAACATCTTCAATACATAAAATTATGAGCGAAATCAAAACTCTCAACACAGGCGAAAAATTCGCCCACGCTTCAGTTGGCTCGTTGCACAATTTCGAGGGCAAACAATTCGTAAAAGATGCCACAGGTGCTACCTCATGTGAAATTTCATTCGGTACATTACCCACCGGCGGTATGGTTCCCTTCTTCCACAGCCATAAAGAGAATGAAGAAAATTACATCATTCTCTCAGGAAGTGGTAAATTCCAAGTAAATGATGATGTATTTGACATCGCCGAGGGCTCTATAATTCGAGTTTCCACCAATTGTGACCGAAACATCAAATGTACATCGGAGGAACCGATGTGCTACATCTGCATCCAAGCTAAAGAAGGAAGTCTTGAAGGTTATACTATGACTGACGCCGAAATAACCGAACACACATCCTTACTATAAAAATTCATTATAATCAACCTGATATCATGAAATTAAAAAGGGTGGCTTCCTCGTGAAGTCACCCTTTTCTATGCAGATTGTATCTGTTGATTACTTATAAAGACCGAAGTTAGCGTCGGTAAGCATGAAGTTGATGCGGTCGTCAATCCATTTCTTCAGAGTTTCCACATTGTTACGGAACTCCCAAGAGCTTGTTACCACACACCATGAGGCGTGAGAATAGCTGGGCCAAAGCTGACCGTTTTCCTTAGCGGTAGGCTCAATCAGATTAGCATATTCTTCGATATACTCTTTCAGCATGGGATAACCGTTGGTATAAAAATCATTCAGCTTTTCACGGAACATTGTACGGATTTCTTCATTAGAAAGCAACGCTTTCAAGAAAGAATATCCTGATTGTTCACCATCTTGTGCTACCAGATACGCTGTAGGGGAAGCACCTTCTCGACCATCGAAAGTAAATGCCCAGTCAAAGTCCCATACAGGACCGAAGTGATATACTTCACCTTCTTCAAGGCTCTTTTTGTGAATGTATAAACTCTTCGGGTGCTGCATCTCATGGTTATTGGCAATACCATTAACCAAGAAGAATTCAACCACTGATTCCAAATCAAGTACATCGCTCAGGCTCTGAGAAGCAGAACGCTGTGTCACAGCATCAGCCATCTTGGTGAAGTCGGTTTTCCACAGATTGAAATAACTGTATGCATCAGTGATGTTGGTAACTGTAGTATCAGCTGCAAGCTCTGCGAGGTCAGGGTCTTTAACCATGACGGGGAGAGTCTTAGAGCCGTAATAAGAACCACTGGGTCGCCATGTATAAGTGAATTTGTAATCTTCATCGTAGTTACTGTCAAGCTCGAAGAGCATACCGGTGGTTTCATCTATATCCACACTACCGCCACCTATACCAATCTTTTCAGTAAGCATATACTGACCTTTATATGTACCGTTGAAATATACCTTAACGGGAACGCAGTGGTTAGAGTAAGGCATTTCAAGATAATTGGCAAGCCAAAGGGCGATAGTATTACGCATCAGCGAACAATCGATATTGTTGGCGATAAGAGCGAATGTCTTAGCTTTGGGCAGACCGCATACCGATGCTTTCTTCGCCATTTTGAAACGATACGGTTTTTTACGCATGCCCCATGTGGAATTACCGCGACCACGGAATTCCACGGTCTGAGCCTTTACATCGTCATACATACCGTTACCGTTCATATACAGAGTAGCCTGATGAATCACATCCTTAGATTCACCGTTCTGACCGAGTTCAGGCCAGTTTGGATAATCCTGAAGAGTAACATGAAACTCAGGAATACCATTGGTACGGAGAACCACACTATCAATAAGCGACATATCCACTTTGGTCACTTTGCCTAAAGTATCAGTAAGCACTAACTGTGAGAATTCGCCGTTCTGACCGAGATATTCCATTTTTTCAACTTCCTCAGCCTTAAAGCTCTTGAAGTCCTTGCTCTGAAACAGGTGAATCTGTTCGTGCTGAGCATATACGGATGCCGACATTAATGCGGCTGCAGTTAAAAGTAAAAGTTTTTTCATTTTGCTACCGCGATTTTTAAGGATTTATTACCATAAGTCAACACATACACTCCGGTGGAAAGTCCGCTGAGGCTTACACTGTGATGCCCGGTGACAACAGCATTGTGAAGCACCTGACCGGCTACATTAACCAGCATAACCTGAGTATCGGCAGGAAGATTTTCCATAGTTACGTTGTCAAGATTATTAACAAGCACTACGGCATCTGCTACTGGAGTATCAACACCTGCAAGCAGATGTTCTTCAAAGCTTTCTCCGAGTTCAGCCGAGAATGTGAATTTTTTAACTTCGCTTACGGGCCAAGCCAGTGAGCCTTTTGAACACTGGAGAACAAATTCTCCATCTCTGACTTCTGAAGTCAAATCGTCTTCCATAGTAATAGCCAAGGTCGTATTATCATCCTTGGTAATTACAACGCTTTTATAACCCGCTCCATAGGCGGCGACACTCGTCAAGCCTAAAGCCAGAGTCAAAAGCGACGCAAAAATTTTTTTCATCAAAAATTAGGTTAGAATTAGGGGTAATTTTTATCAACAGCAAATTTACACATTGTTTTTATTATTCAAAATAAATTTAAGCAAAAAATCACTGAGACACATCATATA
>CAMWPX010000167.1 GCA_947176205.1 uncultured Porphyromonadaceae bacterium | reverse complement strand
GTCCTATTCCACCGATGAATTCCTTTCGGATTTCTTCCGGGTACCGGTGGAAGAAGTAATAAAGACACGGGAGACACTCCCTTAAGCGGTAGCTGCCACCGCACCAATGAATCGGCTCGGTATCATACAGCAGTATTAATCGGACCGGCTCTAAAGCAGCAAAGAGCTCAATGACGTATTTTTCTTAAATCTTTCTTTTCAGACATTTACTCGTTTTGTGTCTAACGGGATTTTTTATACCTTTGTGGTGTAAATTACAGTAAATGTTGACTGATATTATTGAATCGGATAAAGTAGAGACCGTTAAGCGGTTGATAGAACAATCACGCTCCATTGCCATAGTATGTCACATGACTCCCGATGGCGATGCATTGGGTTCAAGTCTGTGTCTTTGGCACGTTCTTAAGGCTATGCGTAAGCGTGTGGCGGTTGTCACTCCCGATATGATACCGTCATCATTGTCCTTTCTACCCGGAGCTGACAGAGTGATTGTGGCTACAAACCGTACTGAGTTGAGTCATGAATTCATTACCGGAGCGGATTTATTGTTCTGTCTCGATTTTAATGAGCTGAGACGCATTGACCGTTTGGCGCCTGTTGTGGAAGCTTCCGTGGCAAAGCGAATAGTAGTAGACCATCATTTGAATCCGTCCATAGAAGCATCTGTAATTATCTCGCATCCTGAAAAGTCATCCACGAGTGAACTCGTATTCTTGCTTCTGCAAGCGCTTGGTTATGACGAATTGATAGGGACGGAAAGCGCTACTTGTTGCTGTGCCGGAATGATGACTGATACAGGTAATTTCGCCTATAATTCCAATGATGCTGATATTTACAATATTTTGGCTCGATTAATAGAAAAAGGAGTTGACAAGGATGCGTTATATGTGCGTCTGTTCAACACCAACAGTCTTAATCGATTGCGGATTATGGCTTATTGCCAGTTGCGTAAGATGCACGTATTGCCCGAGCATCATTGTGCTGTAATTACACTGTCGCGTGCTGAACTTGATGAATTTAATTATCAGAAAGGTGATACCGAAGCACTTGTAAATGTACCCCTGAGCATTCCTGAAGTCATATATTCCATATATCTGCGTGAGGATGCTTGTGACTATGTGAAAGTATCTATGCGTAGTAAGGGCAATTTCTCTGTTAAAAATCTATGTGAGACTTATTTCGGTGGGGGCGGGCACCGTAATGCTTCGGGAGGTGAGTTTCATGGGTCGCTCACTGATGCGTTTGAGTGTGTTTTGTCCATGATACCTCAGTGTGATAAACTTATAGCGGAACAGAATAAATAGAATTAATTACACATGAATCATAATATGAAAGTTATCAGTCGAATATTGTTGTCAGTTGCAGTAATTGCTGCTTCATTGGCAGTTGCCGGATGTGAAGATGGTAAAAGTTATGCCGAACTTCTTACAGATGAAAATAACGCAGTCAATCGTTTCCTTGTCGACTATGAAGTTCTGACCGTCTTACCTGATGACAATAATTTTGAGATTGGTGAGGACGCACCATTTTATATGCTTGATGACGAAGGCAATGTGTATATGCAGCTCCTTGAAAAAGGTGATGGCGGTATGGCTGAGGAAAACCAGCAGGTATATTTCCGTTTCATGCGTTACAATCTATCGAGTTATCAAGGGTCACTTGACGCTATCACTCCTGAAGGTAATGCCAATAATATGCTTGAGACACCCTCGTCGTTCCGATATAAAAATTATTCCATACCCTCATCATCCGAATGGGGTGCCGGAATCCAGCGACCTCTTGAATACATCCCGCTCAATTCACGCATCCGATTGGTTATTAAGTCACAGTTCGGTTGGTCAAGTGAGATTTCGGTGGTGCAACCTTTTCTTTACGATATAAGATATTCGGCAAGTCAACTCTAAAACAACATCATAACATTATGTCACTTATAAAATCCATTTCCGGTATACGCGGTACAATCGGAGGAAAACCCGGTGAAGGTCTTTCGCCTGAAGATATAGTCAAATTCACGGCGGCTTATGCTTCATTTATCCGTGATAATTCTTCAGTGAAAACTAATGTCATAGTCGTGGGCAGGGATGCGCGTCTGTCAGGCTCCATGGTAAGTGGCATTGTTGTGTCCACACTCTGCTCCATGGGTTTTGATGTGGTTAACATCGGACTTGCTTCCACCCCCACCACAGAGATAGCCGTGACCGGAGAGAAAGCTGCCGGAGGTATAATTATCACCGCAAGTCACAATCCACGTCAATGGAATGCTTTGAAGCTGCTTAACTGCCACGGTGAGTTTCTCAATGATGCTGAAGGCAAGGAAGTGCTTCGTCGCGCTGCCGAAGGTGATTACACATTTGTGGATATTGATGCTATCGGTCATGAATATATCAACACTACCTATAATCGCCGACACATTGACAGTGTGCTGGCTCTTGACCTTGTTGATGTCGAAGCCATTGCCAAAGCTGATTTTACAGTGGCATTGGATGCGGTCAATTCGGTAGGCGGTATTGTGGTTCCTCAGCTGCTCAAGGCATTAGGCGTGAAAAATATAGTGGAGCTTAATTGTGATGCTTCCGGTAAATTTGCCCATAATCCTGAGCCAATACCCGAAAATCTCACTCAGATTTCCGACTTGATGAAAGATGGTAAAGCCGATGTTGGCTTTGTGGTTGACCCTGATGTTGACCGTCTTGCCATCGTGATGGAGAATGGCGAGATGTTTGTGGAAGAATATACCCTTGTGGCAGTAGCTGATTATGTGTTGTCACACACACCCGGAGCCACTGTGTCAAATCTCAGTTCTTCGCGTGCGCTTCGTGATGTGACCATGCGTCACGGTTGCAGTTATTCAGCCTCTGCTGTAGGCGAAGTCAATGTGACTACCGAGATGAAGCGTACCGGAGCGGTAATAGGAGGCGAAGGTAATGGCGGGGTTATATATCCGGCTTCGCATTACGGTCGTGATGCTCTTGTGGGCATAGCATTGTTCCTGACCCTGCTTGCCAAGAGCGGTAAAAAAGTATCGGAACTGAAAGCCACTTATCCCGCTTATGCCATAGCCAAGCATAAGATTCAGCTTACTCCCGAGATAGATGTGGACGGAATACTTCGTGAAGTGAAAGCCAGATATGCCGGCGAGCAGATTACCGATATTGATGGCGTTAAGATTGATTTTGCCGATAGCTGGGTGCATCTCCGTAAGTCTAACACCGAACCGATTATCCGCATCTACTCCGAAGCTTCTACTATGGAAGCTGCCGATGCGCTTGCCGAATCCATAAAGCATGTTATCGAGTCGATAGCAAAGTGAGAATATTTTATAAAAGAATGAAAGGAGTGCTGTAGGTTTTATTGTCGGCAGGG
>CAMWPX010000166.1 GCA_947176205.1 uncultured Porphyromonadaceae bacterium | reverse complement strand
TGTACATTATAAGTCAGCTCTTGGATTTTCAGCCCAGCAGTAACGGCACTGATATTCCGTATGCGCTGAAATTCTTCACTGATGCTCTTAAAAAACGCTGTACAACTTTCTTGATTTCAGATTTTATAGATGAGCATGATATGTATAAATCATTATCAATAGCATCAAACAAGCATGATGTAATCAGTGTACAGGTATATGATAAACGTGACACATCTTTACCGGATATCGGATTAGTTAAAGTAACCGATATGGAAACAGGTAAAAGCGGATGGATTGACACATCATCAAAGACTGTAAGAAAAAACTACAGCAAACACTGGTATGACCGTCAGCAGCGCGTTACCGATACAATGATGCGTTGCAAAATCGATATGGTATCGATAGCCACTGATGAAGATTATGTAAAGGCACTAATGATGCTGTTCAAAAATAGAGGTGTAAGATAATGAAACACAACATTTTGATATTATCTATTTTAACCATAGTGTGTCCGGTTTTACTTTATGGTCAATCATCACGATTTACTATTAAAGCATATCTTGACTCGGCACATTTGATTATGGGTCGTCAGACTGATATTAAAATAGAAGTTCTTGGGCCAGTAGATTCTACATCATCTGTAACATCAATTGATTCGATGTGGAAAAAAATCGAGTTAGTGTCACTTGGCGATGTGAAAATAACCGATATGGGTAACGGACAGAGTCAACTAACACAGAACGTCACAGTGCAAGCATTTGAGCCAGGTTTATATTCCGTTCCGGCTTTTATGTTCATTCAAGGAGGCGATACGGTTATTTCTTCACGACCCGCATTAAAGGTTCTTCCAGTCGAAGCTGATTCATTAAATGGGTTTGAAAATGTTGTCTCTGTAAACGATGACAATATTCCTCTTATTGATTTATCCGCTATGTCATGGATTTGGTGGACTATCTTGGTCATCATATTATTGGCAGTTATCGGCATTATCATTTATAAATATTACAAAAAGGGAAATATCCAATTGCCATTAAAATCCGTAGCCAAACCTGTACCTCCTTACGAATTGGCCATGATACAACTTAATCAGCTAAAAGAAGAACATTTGTGGGAGCGTGGTGCCGATAAGCTATATCATACAAAACTTACGGATATCTTGCGTACATACCTTCAAGGACGTTTCGGACTCAATGCCATGGAGATGACTTCATCCCAAATCCTGAATGCGTTGAGAACTGATGGCATTTTACCGGAGTTGTATTCAAGAATGAATTCGGTATTGTCTGTAGCTGATTTTGTGAAATTTGCCAAGTTAAAACCAACACGTGAAGAAAATGAATCCTCATTTAATACTGTGGTAAAATTTGTTGAAGACACTAAACCAGTGGAAGTATCGGAGACCACATCTGATAGTAATACTGTAAATCCTAATACTAATACACCGGAAGAGAAATAACGTATATGCAATTTGCTCACCCTAATTATCTATGGTTATTACTGATACTTATACCATACATTGTGTGGTATGTTTATCATCATAAAAAAGACTATGCCGCTATAGGCTTATCCACTACCAGAGCCTTCGGTAAAATGATACCTTCTTATAAAGTGTTTCTGCTACATGCAATGTATGCGATAAGAATACTTTTATTAGCGACACTGATAATCATATTTGCACGTCCACAGCAACATGATAAATGGAGTACTGTCCGCACTGAAGGTACCGATATCGTTTTAGCTCTTGATATCTCATCAAGTATGCTATCGAGAGATTTTTCTCCGAATAGATTTGAAGCGGCGAAAAAAGTCGCGAGTCAATTTGTAGCCGGTAGACAAAACGACAATATCGGGTTAGTTATTTTTGCTGGTGAAAGTCTGACCGGAGTTCCAATGACTACTGACAATGCGATATTAACTAACTACATCAATTCCGTCAATATGAACATGCTTAAAGATGGAACAGCTGTAGGAGACGGTCTTGCAACTTCAATAAACCGTATCAAAGAGGGAAAAGCCGTATCAAAAAGTATCATATTGCTGACCGACGGCTCAAACAATGCAGGTGTCGTTGACCCGCTTACAGCGGCTGAAATCGCTAAAAAATACGGTATAAAAGTTTATACTATCGGTGTGGGTACAAACGGTACGGCACCCTACCCCACGCAAAATGCTTACGGAGGTATTACTTATACTAATTTACCGGTAGTTATTGATGAAGCGACATTGAGAACAATCGCGCAAACCACCGGAGGTCAGTATTTTCGCGCCACAGATGAAACTGTGCTGGCACAGGTATTTAAAGAAATAGAGGCTCTTCAAAAGTCAGAAATGGACGTACGAAATTTTTCTCATACTGAAGATGATTATCTTCTTTTTGGCTTTATCGCTTTTGGTTTTTTGATATTTGAACTTTTATTGCGTAATACCATATTACGTACGTTACCTTAATTGACATTACGTATGATACACTTTGCTAATCCGCATCTGCTATATTTGCTGTTTGCTATACCAATAATAGGGCTACTGTATATCGGTACGCGAATAGCCCGCCGCAATAAACTGAAAAAATTCGCTGACGGTCGAAATATCGAAGCTCTTATGCCCGACGCTTCACGTTATATGCCCAATATAAAAATAATACTTGAGTTACTTGCTCTTGGATTTATTATAATAGTACTTTGCCGTCCCTATATTGACAAAACTGACAAGAATTCAGAGGAATCAGATGAGAAAGCATCCGGTATAGAGGCGATGATATGTTTTGATGTATCGAACTCAATGCTTGCATCTGCCACAGATGACCCCAAAGGTGTCAGCAGACTCCAACGCGCCAAAATGCTTCTTGAAAAAATCATTGATAACATGAAGCAGGACCGCGTAGGTCTGATTGTATTTGCCGGTGAAGCTTATACACAGCTACCTCTTACGTCGGATTATCTGTCGGCAAAACTATACCTGAATTCATTAAATCCTGACATGGTACAGTCACAGGGAACAGCAATCGGCGATGCCATAGATATGGCTATCAATTGTTTTAATCCTGAAAGTAATATGCAGAAAGCTATTATTCTTATAACTGATGCGGAAAACTTTGAGGATGATGCCGAAGATGCAGCTAAACGAGCTGCAGAAGTAGGAATTCAAGTTGATGTCGTAGGTATAGGAACAGAAGGTGGAGCTCCGATTCCTATCCAGGGGAAACGCAATGAGTATCTGACTGATTATGAGGGAAATCTTGTCAATACTGCCGCAAATCCTGAAATTGGACAGGCAATAGCAAAAGCGGGCGATGGCATTTACATCAATGGCGGAAGTGGAGATGCACTATCCTTATTAAAAGATAAACTTGATACTCTTGCTAAAACAGAATATAAACGTTTCGCCAATCCATCCCCTGCATCGTAACTTTATCCTATCGTAGTATTCATAGCTCTTCTGTTACTACTATTTGATTCTATTCTTCCTTATATTAAAGTAGGTAT
>CAMWPX010000165.1 GCA_947176205.1 uncultured Porphyromonadaceae bacterium | reverse complement strand
CTCGTCGGGTCACTATATCATTTACATTTTGAAGTACGGCGGAATCTTCAATCATCGTTCCTCCGAAATAATCACAAAGTACTTTCTTGGTGATGTCATCTTTGGTCGGACCAAGACCACCTGTAGTGAGTACGATTGATGAATGTTTGAAAGCGCGATTTATAGCTTCGGTTATGGCGTCAGCCGAATCAGATACAATCTGAATGTCACATACAGTCCAACCGTAAGGTTCGATATGTCGGGCTATAAAACCGCTATTGGTGTCGGTGACTTGTCCTAAAAGCAGTTCATCACCAATTATTATTAATGATACTTGCATATATCATATGGTTACGCGAGCGTATGGCACTTGGTCATAGCTGCAAAAATCCTTGTCAAGATATTTGAAATAACCGGCGATGGCAACCATAGCCGCATTGTCAGTAGTGAAGCTACGTTCGGGGATAAATGCGTTCAGATGGTGTTTTTTACAGTAATCGGCAACGGCAGTTCGTACACCGCTGTTCGCTGATACACCACCACCTATGGCAACGGTCTTGACACCGGTCTGTTTCACAGCGAGGTCAAGTTTTGCCAGCAGGATTTCAATTATGGTCTTTTGTAGTGATGCCGCGAGGTCGTTAAGATTATTGTTGATGAAATCGGGGTCGTCCTTTACAGCATCGCGTAATGTGTAAAGGAATGATGTTTTTAATCCTGAAAAGCTGTAATCAAGTCCCGGTATACGCGGTTTGGCAAATTTGAAACGGGTGGCGTCACCTTCAGCAGCCAGTCGGTCGATATGCGGGCCGCCGGGGTAGGGGAGTCCCATCACTTTGGCGCATTTATCAAAAGCTTCACCCGCAGCGTCATCGATTGTCGCACCGAGGATTTCCATATCATTATAGTTTTGTACAAGTATCAACTGGCTGTTACCACCTGAGATTAGCAGTGTCAGGAATGGATAGTCTGGTACTACATCATCGGGATTTCGGCGAATGAAGTGGGAAAGTACATGACCGTGCAGATGATTTACATCTATTATAGGGATTCTAAGCCCGAGTGAAAGACCTTTGGCAAAAGATGTGCCTACAAGCAGGGAACCTAAAAGTCCGGGTCCGCGGGTAAATGCTATGGCTGATATATCATGAGGGGTGATTCCGGCACGTTTTATGGCTGCATCTACTACCGGAACTATATTTTGTTGATGTGCACGAGAGGCAAGTTCAGGAACCACACCGCCATATTCTTCATGTACACTTTGTGATGCGATAACATTACTTTTCAGTATGCCGTCAGTCACTATAGCCGCCGATGTGTCATCGCATGATGATTCTATACCTAATATGGTTATGCTCATTATTTTGTTTTGAAGTATTTTTTGAATACAAAATTAACTATAAATACGAAATTCTGCGTAAATTTGCAGGCTGAAAATCAACAATAGGTACTGTATATGCAAAATATCAGAAATATAGCCATTATAGCACACGTCGATCATGGCAAGACTACACTTGTGGATAAAATGCTTATGGCTGGCAATCTCTTCAGAGAGAATCAGGCTACGGGTGAGCTGATACTTGACAATAATGATTTGGAACGTGAACGTGGTATCACTATTTTGTCAAAAAATGTATCAATTAATTATAAGGGATATAAAATCAATATTATAGATACTCCCGGACACGCTGATTTCGGTGGTGAGGTAGAGCGAGTGCTTAATATGGCTGACGGATGTCTGCTGCTTGTCGATGCATTTGAAGGTCCGATGCCACAGACACGATTTGTGCTTCAGAAAGCAATAGAAATAGGGTTGAAACCTGTTGTGGTAATCAATAAGGTTGATAAACCAAATTGCCGGCCTGATGAGGTGCAGGAAATGGTGTTTGACCTGATGTTTAATCTTGATGCAACAGAAGAACAGCTTGATTTCCCTACCGTCTACGGCTCTGCCAAGCAGGGTTGGATGAGTGATGACTGGCGCTCACCTAAAGATGACATAACTACAGTGCTCGATACCATAATAGAGCATATACCTGCACCTGTCACTTTGGAGGGTCCGTTGCAGATGCTTATCACATCACTTGATTTTTCTTCTTACGTAGGGCGAATAGCTGTAGGTCGCGTGCACAGAGGTACTATTAACGAAGGACAGGAAATAGCTTTGCTTAAGAAAGATGGTTCAGTAGTGCGTCAGCGTGTGAAAGAACTTCATGTGTTTGAAGGTATGGGACGTAAACGGGTGTCGTCAGTAAGTAGCGGTGATATCTGTGCATTGGTCGGTATTGCCGATTTCGAAATCGGTGATACGGTAGCTGATGTCGAATCACCAGAGGCTTTACCGCGTATTGCTATAGATGAGCCTACCATGTCCATGACATTTACTATCAATGATAGTCCGTTCTTCGGCCGTGACGGCAAGTACGTGACTTCACGCCATATCAGTGAGCGTCTTACTCGAGAACTGGACCGAAATCTTGCTTTGAGAGTTGAAAAATCGCCTGAAGATGATGTATGGACTGTGTACGGTCGAGGAGTATTGCATCTTTCGGTATTGATAGAGACTATGCGTCGGGAAGGATATGAATTACAGGTAGGTCAGCCTCAGGTTATCATCCGTGAGATTGACGGGGTCAAATGTGAGCCGGTTGAATCCATGACTATAAATGTTCCTGAGGAATATGCAAGCAAAATGATTGATATGGTGACGCGTAGAAAGGGTGAGCTTGTATCGATGCAGACACAGAATGACCGCATACACATGGAATTCGTAATTCCCTCACGTGGTATAATAGGTTTGCGTAATAATGTACTTACAGCTTCAGCCGGGGAAGCTATTATGGCTCATCGTTTTCTTGAGTTCCAGCCGTGGAAGGGCGATATCGAACGTCGTACCAACGGTTCTCTTATCGCTATGGAAGCAGGTACGGCCTATGCTTATGCCATTGATAAACTTCAGGACAGAGGTCGATTTTTCATATTTCCTCAAGAAGAAGTTTATGCCGGTCAGGTAGTTGGTGAGAATGCCAAAGATAATGATATTGTGGTAAATGTCACCAAATCAAAGAAACTCACTAATATGCGTGCATCAGGTGCCGATGACAAAGCACGTATAATACCTCCGGTGGTGTTTAGTCTTGAAGAAGCATTGGAATATATCAAAGGTGATGAATATGTAGAGGTTACACCTCATCATATTCGCCTCCGTAAGATTATTCTTGATGAAATAGAACGAAAAAGAGCTAATAAATAATAGTTATTGACCTTCGTAATAATAATCATGGCGTCAAGCTTTACATAAAGCATTGTACGCCATGTTTTATTTTTTATTGAAAAGATATTATGAAATATCCTCTGATCCTATGGTCTTAAAGTCTATATGGACAAATTTAGAGAATGCCTAACTGATGATACTGTTCACTATTGCGACTTTTCCCAGTATTTTTTCATCGAATCAAACCATTTTTTACGAACTCCAATTTTGTTGATTTCAGTATCATAAAATGATGAGAGATTATTACATAAATCAATCATCCATTG
>CAMWPX010000164.1 GCA_947176205.1 uncultured Porphyromonadaceae bacterium | reverse complement strand
ATTGGGAAGAACGCCACCAAGTATGGGATAAGTTCAGGGAAGAAATCGCTGAATTTTCGGCAGAAGCTGAAAATCAGGACTCAGAAGCTATGGAAAAAGAAATGGGCGATGTGTTTTTCAGTCTTATCAATGTGGCCCGGCTATATAATATCAATCCCGAAAATGCTCTTGAGAAAACTAACCGTAAATTCATCAATCGATTCAATTATATAGAAAATAAAGCTCGCGAAGCCGGAGTCAATCTTAAAGATTTATCTCTTGATACTATGGATACATGGTGGAACGAAGCAAAATCACTGGAATGAAAAGATTGTTATCTGTTTTCCTGCTTGGACTTAGTGTATCGGTACTCTATGGCTATGCACCGGTCAAAACCATTGCATATCATAATTGCCATGCTCAAGCCCTGAATGTCACCAATGGATGTAATCTATCTATTGACAGTGTGTTATTTACCGATGAATTCACACGAGTAATAGGTAAATTATACGGAAAGCCTCATACATCGGCAAAAATAAATGACATAATCATCAGTATCGATGGTACCGTATGCTCTGCTACTGATATTGAGGGGTTTGACTTTCAACGTTGGTTTCAATGGGAAGATTCAGGAATTATTCCTATAGAAATTGATTTCGAGCCACTGAAAGCGTCATCATCATTTGTACTGACACTTGAATTTCCAAGTCAATCCATGACATGGAGCATTAACTGTAAACAAGATAAAAAGTGATAGTCTGCATTACCGAGAAACCGAGTGTGGCTCGTGATATAGCCGGCATATTAGGAGCAAACTCCCGCAAGGAAGGCTATTTCGAGGGTAACGGATACGCTGTTACCTGGACTTATGGGCATCTGTGCACACTGAAAGAGCCTTCGGACTACCATGATAATTGGAAAAAATGGTCGTTAGGGGTTCTCCCGATGATTCCTGAAAAATTCGGCATCAAGCTGATAAATTCTGAAAGCATCAAGCGTCAGTTCAAGGTCATAGCGACACTGACTGCTCAAGCCGACGAGATAATCAATTGTGGTGATGCCGGACAGGAAGGAGAACTCATACAGCGATGGGTAATGCAAAAAGCCAAAGTAAAATGTCCGGTCAAACGACTCTGGATATCTTCGCTTACAGATGAAGCTATAAAAGAAGGTTTCAAGAATCTGAAAACCCAACCTGAATTTGATTGCTTATATTACGCCGGACTGTCACGTGCCATCGGCGACTGGATTCTAGGGCTAAATGCCACCAGACTTTACACGCTCAAATATTCCCGCGAGAGAAATATCCTGTCGATAGGAAGGGTGCAGACTCCAACTTTGGCTTTGGTCGTACAGCGACAGCTTGAAATTGACAATTTTGTATCCTCCGACTATTGGGAATTAAAAACCATATATCGAGGAGTTACATTCAGTGCTTTATCAGGTAAATTCGATAAGGAAGAGGAAGCACAATCCATGCTTGGCAACATATCTGACAAGCCATTCACAGTCACTGATATCAAGGAAAAATCAGGAAAAGAATCCGCGCCAAGATTATTTGACCTGACTTCGCTACAAGTGGAATGTAATAAAAAATGGGGATGGAGCGCTGACTATTCCTTAAAGCTGATACAAACGCTCTACGAAAAAAAAGTTACTACATATCCACGCGTAGATACTACATATCTCAGTGAAGACTTATATCCCAAAGTCCCGGATATTCTGAGAAAAATGACTCCGTACGCCGGACTCACTGAAAGTATTCTAAATGGGAAAATAACCAAATCAAAAAAGATTTTTGACAACAGTAAGGTTACTGACCACCATGCTATTATTCCGACCGGACAGCTACCTAACACGCTACAAGGCGATGAAAAACTACTGTATCATCTCATAGCTCGCCGATTTATAGCTGTTTTTTATCCTGACTGCGTATTTACTACAACCGTGGTAGAAGGCAATGTCGATGACATAGGATTCAAAGCCACCGGAAAAGTTATTAATTCGCCTGGATGGAGGGCTATATATGACCAATCGGAAATAAAACCGGAAGAGACTGATGATGATGCTATAATGCCAGATTTCGTAGTAGGTGAATCGGGTGAGCATTCACCGTCTGTAATCAAAAAAGCCACGCAACCTCCTAAATATTATACTGAAGGGACTTTGCTTCGCGCAATGGAAACCGCCGGAAAGACAATTGACGATGAAGAGTTACGCGAAGCTATGAAGGAAAACGGTATAGGACGTCCATCGACCAGAGCAGCTATTATAGAAACTCTTTTCAAACGCGGTTATATAATACGAAAACGTAAAAATATTCAAGCGACTCCAGCCGCAATAGAGTTAATCGGCATAATTCAGGAAGAATTACTTAAAAGCGCAAAATTGACCGGTCTTTGGGAAAATAAACTGCGACGTATCGAACGTGGCACCTACCAGGCTTCAGAATTTATCAATGACCTTAAAACTCTTATAAACAATATTGTGATAAGTGTTTTAAGCGATAATTCCAACAGGAAAATTGATATTCAGGATGCCGAGAGCGACAAAAAAGCAGTAAAAGCTAAAAGTAAATCCAAAACGAAAGAAAAAATCGCAAAGCCACGTAAAAAACCGATTAAATCGCTTGATGAAATCATTTGTCCGATATGTGGAAAAGGGCATTTACTTGCCGGGAAAAATGCATACGGATGCAGCCGTTATCGCGAAGGATGCAAATTCTTATTACCATATTCAGAATCACCACGTGAATTGACACCGGCAAAATTGGCGGGACAAATAAAAAAGAAATATGAATCCAAACGATGAGATTTTACCTATAGTAAATCCCGACGGGATAGTTATTGGAAATGCCACACGTTCACAGTGTCATTCCGGAAGCATGACACTGCATCCGGTAGTTCACCTGCATGTGGTAAAATCCGACGGTTCAATTCTGCTTCAAAAGCGTTCTATGACAAAAATCATCCAACCCGGTAAATGGGATACAGCCGTAGGCGGTCACATAGCCTACGGAGAAACACCGGACGAAGCATTGCGACGTGAAGCCGAAGAAGAAATAGGATTGACTCCGAATGACATTATTTCAGTCAGAGCATTCAATCCGTATCAAATGCACTCATCCGTAGAACGTGAATTGGTTTATTCTCATTTAGCTCTTGTCTATGATAGCTTTATTCCTCGCATTGAATCAGGTGAAACCGACATGCTGAAATTCTGGAGCAGGGAAGATATCGAGCTCAAATTGGGTAATAATGTATTTACACCTAATTTTGAAGATGAATATATCAGATTATTACGACATATTTGAAATTATCGCTGTCGCTGCCGTACTGATAGTATGCGTGATATGGCTTCTAAAAAGAAGCCGCCGGCGTAAATATTGCAAAGAACATGATGATTCGTGCTGTGGCTGCCCGATAAAGGATTATTGTAAAAAATAACCTTTATCGTGTCATTCTCTTCAATAAATTATACGATGGCACAATACCCAGTTCACCGGCTTTACTTAAATCTGTCGTGCCGGCAAGCCGATTTCCAAGTTTTAGATACACATATCCGCGATTAAAATAAGCCTCACCAAAAT
>CAMWPX010000163.1 GCA_947176205.1 uncultured Porphyromonadaceae bacterium | reverse complement strand
ATTATATATAAAATGGCAAAAGAACTTAAAGACCTGACAAAACGGGCAGATAATTATTCTCAATGGTATAATGACCTTGTGGTGAAAGCTGATTTGGCTGAACAATCAGCAGTAAGAGGTTGTATGGTAATCAAGCCTTACGGTTATGCCATCTGGGAAAAAATGCAGCAGCAACTTGACAAGATGTTCAAGGAAACAGGACATCAGAATGCTTATTTCCCCCTGCTGATACCCAAATCATTTTTAAGTCGTGAGGCTGAGCATGTCGAAGGATTTGCCAAAGAGTGCGCCGTAGTAACGCACCATCGTCTTAAGAATTCTCCTGACGGTGCGGGCGTAGTCGTTGACCCCGATGCTAAACTTGAAGAAGAACTTATAATCCGTCCTACTTCTGAAACTATTATTTGGAATACATACCGTAACTGGATTCATTCATATCGTGACCTTCCGATATTGGTAAATCAGTGGGCAAATGTAATGCGTTGGGAAATGCGAACACGCATGTTCCTCCGTACGGCTGAGTTCTTATGGCAAGAAGGTCATACAGCTCATGCCACCAGAGAAGAAGCCATGGAAGAAGCGGTCAAAATGCTTAACGTATATGCTGATTTCGCGGAGAAATACATGGCTGTTCCGGTGATCAAAGGTGTAAAGAGTGCCAACGAACGCTTCGCCGGAGCACTTGAGACATACACTATCGAAGCGATGATGCAGGATGGTAAGGCGTTGCAAAGCGGAACATCGCATTTCCTTGGACAAAATTTCGCCAAGGCATTTGATGTGACATTTGTAAATAAAGAAAATCAGCCGGAATATGTATGGGCAACCTCATGGGGTGTATCCACACGACTGATGGGCGCACTTATTATGACTCACTCTGATGATAATGGTCTTGTACTTCCTCCACATCTTGCTCCGATACAAGTAGTGATTGTGCCTATTTATAAAAATGACGAGCAACTTAAAGTTATTTCTGAAGCAGTAAGACCAATAGTTGACTCTTTGAGGGCAAAAGGTATCAGTGTAAAATATGATGATGCCGATAACCGACGTCCAGGATTCAAATTTGCCGATTATGAACTTAAAGGAGTTCCGGTGCGTCTTGCTATAGGAGCAAGAGATATTGAAAATGGAGTGGTAGAAGTAATGCGTCGCGATACGCTTGAAAAATCTGAGTTGCCAATTGCCGGAATAAGTGATTCTGTGGCTGAACTTCTTGAGGATATTCAAGCTAATATTTATCGTAAAGCTCTTAAGCACCGTGAAAAACTCACACGGACTGTGGACACTTACGATGAATTTAAGAAAGAGATAGAAAAAGGTGGCTTCATTTTAGCTCATTGGGATGGTACTCCGGAGACTGAAGAAAAAATAAAAGAAGAAACCAAAGCTACTATTCGATGCATACCATTAGAAGGTGATACTACTCCCGGTGTATGTATGGTAACCGGTAAACCATCTAAACAGCGAGTAATTTTTGCTCGTAATTATTAATTACTTTAGTTTTTATAGGATAAATGGAAGCACCTGTAATATCTGTAATAGTACCCTGTTACAATGAACAGCAGGTGCTTCCTTTCGCCATACCAAAATTGTTGTCACAACTAAAAATGATGATAGAAAATAATACTGTTTCAAATAACAGTTTCATTTTATGTTGTGATGACGGTAGTAATGATAACACTTGGCAACTTATTGAGCAGTATCATATTATAGATTCACATATAAAAGGGCTGTCGCTTAATTCAAATCGAGGTCATCAGAATGTGCTGATGGCTGGAATTATGCATGTAAAAGACAAGTGTGACGCTGCTATAACTATTGACGCTGACTTACAGGATGATCCGGATGCTATTGTGCAAATGATAGAGGAATTTAAGCATGGGTCTGAAGTAGTATATGGCATCAGGCAATCACGACGTGCAGACTCATTGATAAAACGGATAACATCGAAATGCTATTATTCAATGCAAAAATTATTTGGGCTTGAATCTGTAGCAAATCATGCTGACTGTAGGCTGTTGAGTCGTTATGCTATGGAATGTCTTAGCCAATATAGTGAACAAAATATTTATCTCAGAGGTATTATAGCGCAAATGGGATTGAAAAGTTCAAAAGTTTACTACAATCGTTTGGCTCGAATAGCCGGAAAATCTAAGTATACCATTGGTAAAATGCTTGACTTAGCTATTGATGGAATTACATCTTTTACATCTCGACCGCTCAGAATTATCTTTATTACCGGATTGTTGCTATTACTGCTTGATATTATCATGTCCATTTATGTATTTCTTTCATATTTTGGTCATAATGTCATACCTGGCTGGACTTCTCTGATGCTTTCATTATGGTTCTTAGGAAGTCTGATACTTATCGGTATCGGAGTAGTAGGAGAGTATGTCGGTAAAATTTATGTGGAAGTTAAACATCGTCCTCGTTACCAAATCAAACAAGTTTTAGAATGAATGAGTTACAACTATTATCACATCTGAATGAGCGCGGAAGTTTTTCAGGTGATAAAGCGCAGAAACTACTTGCGTGTATGGTATCAGAAATTCGTCAAAATTGCTCAGACAATGACACTGTGGCAATAGCCGGTTTTGGTTCGTTTGTCCCTATGAAGTTTGATGAAGCCATAGTTATGGATAAATCCTCCGGTAATAAGATGTTACTTCCACCTTCTATCACTGTCGTTTTCAAACCCAGTGTCGTTTTACGTAAGAAATTGATACGATGAATCAGAAAATATCACTGAAACAGCTCGCAGAAAAAATTGCTGCAGAAACTGATGTAACTACAGAATATGCAGAAGAATTCATAAAGGATTTTTTTTCTGAAGTGTCAGAACAACTATCTGATGGTGTGCCCGTAGAAATTTCAGGTTTGGGTAAATTTACTTGTAGCCACGATAGTTCCGAACCTGTCATATTCTCTGCTGATACAGAATTTGCCGCACAAATCAATCAACCTTTTGCCTTGTTTGCGCCGGAAATTATAACTGATGATATTGATGAATCCGAAATAAATAAAATTGATGAAGAATCGTCACAATACACCTTTGTTGACGAATTTATTGAAAATAACGTTTCGCCAGTCGGCCAAGAGAGTATCTCTGTCACAGAGTTATCACTTGAGATTCCTACCATGACAGATGAAAGTATCTCTGCTGATTCGAAAACCTCATTATCAGAACCAGATAACGAATCTGTTTCATCCGAAAAAAACGAAACAACAGAGCTACTTGTAACCGATATTGATAATGCACGCAATACAGAAACGGAATTTATCCCGGATATTACTGAAATTGAATGTTTGCCTGAAGATAAAGAAGAAATCATAGAATACACAGTAGTAAAATCTAACTTTGGCGTAGGATTATTTACCGGACTGTTTTTAGGACTCGCCCTGAGTGCAATCGCTTTCACCATATATATTCTGTATTGGACTGATTGATATTTATATCACTAAAGGAATAATATATAAATTTAACATCAAAATTTACAGTCTAATCTTTTAATGATATTAAATTTGTAGTGGAAATCAACAAAAATTGATTTCCACCATTATTATT
>CAMWPX010000162.1 GCA_947176205.1 uncultured Porphyromonadaceae bacterium | reverse complement strand
GTATTATATGTGCGGTCCCGGTCCGATGTCGGCAGCCGTCAACAAAATGCTTGACTCTATGGGTGTAGACCCGGAAAACATTCATTACGATAATTTCGGGGGATAAATCATCACCCAAACTATTTTATTAGAAAGCGATTTGCCATCAAACGATGACTTATCGCTTTTACCATCTGAAAACACAGGATGATATGATGCAAGAAGATTTACTGAAGATATATGCCGACTGCTTCAAAGATAATTATTCGCTGCCGGCGCTAAGCGAATACGGGACTAAGAATACCCTGACTTACGGTGATTTTGCCCGACGGATAGCACACGTGCATCTATTGTTTGAAAAACTGGGCATCAAACCGGGCGATAAAGTAGCCCTGATGGGTAAAAACAGTTCTAACTGGGTTACGGTATTTATGGCTACCATCACATACGGAGCTGTCATTGTCCCTATTTTACAGGAATTTAATCCGACCGATGCCCAGCATATAGTAAATCATAGCGATGCGGTGGCGCTGATTATTTCAGATTCGCTATGGGAAAATTTCGAATTCGGTAATCTACGCAAACTCCGCACAGTATTTTCACTCGACAGCCAAGATGTAATCGCCGACCGCAATATATCGGTCAATGCACGTAACATACTGCGTGAATTACCAGAATTATTCGCTGAACGCTACCACGACGGATTTCGACCGGAGGATATCAGATACTCTAATTTCCCCACCGACTCTGTGGCGGTAATAAATTACACATCTGGCACCACAGGCTTTTCCAAGGGCGTTATGCTCACACTCAACAATCTTTGTGGCAATGTGGTGTTCGGTATCCGGTCACAACTGCATTATAAAGGTTCCCGATGCCTGTCATTCCTACCGCTCGCACATGCCTATGGGTGCGCTTTTGATTTGCTGACGCCTCTTGCAGTGGGCTCTCACGTTACGCTGTTCGGAAGATTACCGGCTCCAAAACCGTTACTGAAAGCACTCTCAGAAGTTAAGCCGACATTAATACTGTGCGTGCCGCTTATCCTTGAAAAAATTTACCGCAAGCAGATTTTACCTATAATATCCAAACCGACTGTACGCAGTCTGCTTATGATACCGCTAATCAAACAACGAATTTATGCGCGGATATGCCGCAGATTAGTCGAAGCATTCGGAGGTGAATTCGAACAGGTTATCGTAGGCGGAGCGCCTCTGAACCCGGAAGTGGAAGAATTCCTTTACAAAATAAAGTTCCCGTTTTCAGTAGGCTACGGCATGACTGAATGCGGTCCCCTCATAAGTTTCACACCTTGGAGGGAATTCATACCACGTTCTTCAGGACGTACGCTGCAAGGATTTATGTATTCCAAGATTATAAGCGATAATGAAGCCACAATACCCGGAGAAATATGCGTAAAAGGTGAGAATCTCATGAAAGGGTATTATAAAAACGAAAAAGCCACTAAAGAAGCTATAGACGGTGAAGGCTGGCTCCATACAGGCGATATGGGCACTATCAGTGATGCCGGGACAATATTCATCAAGGGCAGATACAAGACGATGATTCTGACAGCCAACGGTCAGAATATCTATCCTGAAGAAATCGAAGCTAAACTAAACAATATGCCTTACGTAGCTGAAAGCCTGGTAGTGGAACGAGGCAAAAAACTCGTAGCATTAGTTTATCCAGATTTTGACGCCATGGACAAAGCCGGCATCACACTTGACTCACTTCAGCCGATTATGGAACAAACGCTCAAGGAGCTGAATTCACGTACAGCCCCCTATGAGCGTATAGACAATGTGGAACTACTCGCAAGCGAGTTTCAAAAGACACCCAAACGCTCTATAAAGCGTTACCTGTATCATTAATACTCGTGTCTCAGCACTTTAAGCGCTGCATCATAATCCGGTTCTTCGGTAATTTCCGATACCATTTCCCTATATATCACCTTATGTTCGGGGTTGATGATTATGACTGCACGGGTCAGTAATCCCGCCAAAGGTCCGTCACAAAGCTGCACTCCGAACTGTTCACCGAACAAAGGCGAACGGAATGCTGAAGCCGCGATAACATTATCTATGCCTTCAAGAGTACAGAAACGTGACATGGCAAAAGGCAAGTCCATCGACACACAAATCACATCCGTATCAGGCAGTGATGACGCTTCTTCATTAAATCTACGCACGCTTCTTGCACATACTTCCGTGTCAAGGCTTGGAAAAATATTGAGAACTACCGTGCGGTTTTTGAACTGTCCGCACTCTACTGGAGCAAGATTAGCTCCGGTGAGATGAAAGCACGGCGCTTCATGATTGACTTCGGGCATAGTGCCATAGGTGTGGCAAGGAGTACCTTTGAAATAAACTGTTTCCATAAGAATAATTAATAGCGAATATTGTATGTGTTATACTACAGCGACATTACTCTGACAGCAATGTCATTTTCTGTATAACATCTGAAGTGATGTCATTGTTGTATCCCACACTTACATATCGCACAATTCCGCCACTGTCCACCATCAACAACGCCGGAGGGGTAGAGACACCGCAATCCCGGGCAAGCGATTCGGCATTCATAAGTATATGTTCACCCGCACGTTGTCGCCCTATTATTTCACGTATACTGTCCGCATGATTGTCCGTAAACGCCCATATCACTTCAGCCGGATAAGGCATCATATCCGCACCGCGCCTTATGGCATCAATCATCTGAGCCGTAAATCCATCGGATACACTTAACAACACCACTAAAGCCGCCGTCCGGAAACCATCGGAAGCACGTCGGGAATAACGGTCAAAATCAATGGTTGGCAATGAGAACGCAGGTAATGGACTGCCGGGGAGATTATCTATGCGAAACGTACTTTGACGATACCTGCCGAATGCATCAGGAAACAAGGTTATCAGCCGTTCCTCATTTAACAATCCACACGGTATGAACGCAAGCGTATCATAATCTACCCAAACGGATTGTTCCGTTATACTACCGGGGTTATTTTCCATGCGGATTCTTACCGGCATACCTGTTAAGGAATCAAACACATACTCGCTTTCGCGCGCCAGTGCGCCGTTAACACGCATTACTGCATCAAGAACCCTGCGGTGCTGTCCGCTGATAATCGTGTCGGCATGCATCTGACATGAATATGCAGAGTCAACTGACATGGCACGTAATTCGCCACTGATAACTGATGGAAGCAAATTAACAAACTGGGCAGACCTATGAACGCCATTATTCCTATTCTGACCCATGCAAAACGGCACAGAATCTACTTGAAAATGATACTCCTGAAGTCTATTGGCTGAATATCTGTAATGATTACCGGAAAAATATGCAGAAAATCCTTCAGCGGCTCCCCTATGACTGCGCGGACGCCAACTTATCAGATAATCGAATCCAAGCAACGAATCAGAAGGATTAGGCTGTTGAAACAAATCTATCTCATAAATTACATCATCATCCAACTGAGGCATGGTGACTGTAAACACTGCGCGAGCCTGATAGCAATCAGAAATTTCCGCCCCTGCAGAAGCAAGGACGGAAACAAATATTACTAATAAAATGATGACTCCTGAACGATATCGCCTCATTCTACTGTACAG
>CAMWPX010000161.1 GCA_947176205.1 uncultured Porphyromonadaceae bacterium | reverse complement strand
AAATATACACTTTATGGCAAATAAAAACGTCATGGGCTGAACAATATCGTTAAATCTATTGTATATTATAGTAAATACGCAATTATAACTATAAAACATATATCCATTATGAACTACACAAATCAAGAAGCACGCGTGGCAGCCGACCTATCGGCTGCGGCTGCAAAAGTAAGCGCACAAGAAGCTGCGGAGTCCATCAAGCTTGAGGCTGAGTCAGTAAAGGAAAAAGCTGCTGCCGGAGGTGAACAGGTAAAAGCCGACATGGCTGAGAAAAAACAGTCAATCACCGACACTCTTAAGCAGAAGGCCGGTGATGCACTTGACGCGATTTCCAATGTGGCTCAGCAGTGGTCAGAAAAGCTGAAAAACTAATCTGCTGAAATATAGTTTGTTCGATTGCTATGGGCAAGGGCATTAATAATGACCCTTGCTCATTGTCGTTATGTCGTTGCTTGAAAAGTTACCATTGATGACTATGATGTTAACCTCCTTCGGTTCCGCATTATAGATAATCAAAGTACAGTATGCTACCGGTGCGGTACCGGGTAGAGCCATTATTTCTGTAATGTCATCATCATCTTTTACTCTGACTAAAATCTGGGCTTGGGGATGTGCTTTTTTGTATTCGGCGTAAACCTGACGGGCTTTTTCTACCGCAGGTTGCTTCTCGCAAGAATAAATTTCCATATTCTTGATATGTCTGAGGCTCGTATTGTTGACACGGACGCCACCTATTGTCGTTCTGCCTGATTTATCAGATTTGTTGGCGTTAGAACTCATGTTTATCATGGCTTCGGATATGTATACTGTTTCCACGCCCTTCATTTCGCTGAGAGCTTTGAATGTGTCCTGAGCTGATAAAGTAATGGCTGTTACGGTCAGCAGTATCAGGGTTGTTATGAGATGTTTCATTTTTGGAGGTTGTTATGAGTTATTTAATATATTTCGATATGGATTCAAAAACATTGTCGATATGGGTCTGAGCCTGCTGTTGTGATGCTTCCGCTTTACGGAAACAGTCAGCAAGTATCTGATTAGTCTTGGCTATATATTGCTTAGCTTCTTCGGGATTATTTATGGTGCGGTAGTTTGGCGATGATTTCTTCGGTATAATAAATGTAGCGCTCAGAGTGACTGAAATTACCATGCATGCCGCTATAGCTATTCTAACATATTTTTGTTGCCACCATTTACGTCTCTCTTTTGCTGCGAGCAAGTTTATTTGTTGTTCTATACTGCATGTGAGGTCTGCCGGCACCTTGGTTCGGTTGCACCCGCTACGTTCTATCGCCTTTATTATATTCAATTCCTGAAGTAAGGTTGGTGGGAGCGCTGTCGGAGCATCGGCAGCCTGAAGCAGACTGGTTATCTGCTGAGCTGAAGCAGTTCCATCGTAGTAGCTCTGAATCAGATGTTCAAGTTGATTATTATCAATAGGAGTATTCATAAATCTATCTTAATAGAGTGAGAGGAGACGTTTGCGTAAATATTTTCGTGTGCGCGACAGGATGGCACGTACATTGACGGCTGACAATCCGGTGATTTCACTTATATCGGCTGAGGTGTAATCGGGATAAGTGCTTAGTAGGATTATGGTGTGAGCCGGTTCCGGCAATTCGCTGATGATATTTTGTATCGCTTGATATTTTTCAGTAATGGAAGAATCGGTATTATGTGATTCCATAAGACTGTCGTCAGCCAGCTGTTCGATGGAAGTGGTGTCAGGTTCACGCCTGAGGCATGTGCAGGCTATATTGCGTAGGGTAGTAAGGCAATAAGCCCTTCGGTTAGTGGCTGATTGAAGTCTGTCGCGGTGAATCCAGAGAGCTTCCATGCAATCCTGTACGGCATCTGCAGCTTTGTCGGCATCCGACAGAATCGCCGCTGCGAATCTGTAGAGGTCGTGGCTCAGAGGCAATACTATGGATTTGAATTCCTGTGCGTTCATCGTAACAATCCGTTTTCGATTATATGACGCAACGGATTGGATATTGTGACAGAATCTCACTGATTTTTTTTCACCCAGCGTTCTTGCTGGAGTGCCGAGGCGCGTTGTTCGGCAGGATTATCAGCTGGGTTCCAGAATCGTGCACCGGAGGCGCTGTCAGGAAGGTATTGCTGGTCTACGAAATGCGACGGATAGTTGTGCGGATACAAGTAGTTATGACCGTATCCCAAATCCTTCATCAGTTTTGTGGGAGCATTGCGTAGGTGTAGCGGTACCGGAAGGTTGCCTGTGCGTTTCACATAATCCAAAGCGGCATCAATGGCTAAATAGCCCGAATTGCTCTTGGCGCTTGTGGCAAGATATATGGCGCATTCCGACAGTGGAATGCGTGCTTCAGGCCATCCTATCTTATGTATGACATCAAAAGTAGCGTTGGCAAGCAGCAAGGCGTTTGGATTGGCGAGACCCACATCTTCGGCAGCGAATATAACCATACGTCTGGCTATAAATTCTGGCTCTTCGCCACCTTCTATCATGCGGGCGAGCCAATAGACAGCGGCATCGGGATGACTCCCGCGCATCGACTTGATGAATGCCGATATGATGTCGTAATGCATCTCCCCGTTCTTGTCGTAAGCCATCGGATTGCGTTGCAGGTCTTTGGTGACCACATCGTCACTGATTACTATCTCATCGTCAGGCATTGTCGACTGTTCGAGCAGGTCAAGTATGTTAAGCAATTTACGGGCGTCTCCTCCTGCAAAGCGAAACAAAGCCGATGTGCTTTCTATTTTCACCCCGTGTGAAGCAAGCACCTCATCATTTGCGATAGCCCGTTCAAGCAGACTGTTCAGGTCGTCATCAGTAAGCGGTTCGAGTGTGTACACCTGGGCGCGTGACAGCAAGGGACGTATCACTTCAAATGATGGATTTTCGGTTGTGGCACCGATTAATGTCACCGTACCGTTTTCCACCGCGGCAAGCAGGCTGTCCTGCTGCGATTTGTTGAACCTGTGAATTTCATCGATGAAAAGTATCGGACGTTGTCTGCCGGCAAACATACTGCTAAGGTCAGTCTTGCAGCGTTCTATTACATCGCGCACATCTTTTACACCCGAATGCACAGCGCTGAGCGTATAGAAAGGAGCGTTGACGGCATTAGCTATAATTTTGGCAAGAGTGGTTTTGCCTACTCCCGGAGGTCCCCATAGGATAAACGATGCGATTTTGCCCGATTCAATCATGTTGCGTAAAATCGCACCTTGACCCACAAGGTGTTTTTGTCCCACATAATCATCAAGCGAGGCAGGACGCATACGTTCGGCTAAAGGAGTGCTGCTGTTCATTATATCGATACTTTTACCATTATACAAAAGTAGATAAAAAAATGCCTGATAAATTTCCCTATGATGTTAATAGAATTTAATATGTGATTTTGCGTTGATATCTTAACATTTTTAATTAATTTTACATCGGAAACAATTATTGCGTCCTATGCAATGCTTTTTCATCGCCCATCGGCTTGATAATTGTCATGCAGATGTTGAACTTTAGTTCGGTGAAAGCGTTAAAGATATAAGACCGCATAGGTGCTGTCTCGTATACACATCGTCCGCTGCCGACGAAGAGAGAGGTGTAGA
>CAMWPX010000160.1 GCA_947176205.1 uncultured Porphyromonadaceae bacterium | reverse complement strand
AGATGTTGAACTTTAGTTCGGTGAAAGCGTTAAAGATATAAGACCGCATAGGTGTTGTAAAAGCGTGTAGGCGGTGATAACTTGTTTCAATTAATTATTATAAAAGGGAAAAATTATGGATACTGAAAGAAAAAAATCCAATATGCCTCAGACCATGCGTAATGTGTTTGGTATTGTAATGATTTTGATTTATCTTGGTATGGGAGCACTGTTCCTTTTCGGTTTCTTCGACGCCAATTTCTCGCCTTCTTGGGCTTGGTTGCGTTGGGCGGGCGGAGCACTCTTTATTGCCTATGGCGTATGGCGTGCCTTCCGTCAGTTCAAAGGCATAGACCCCGACATTACCTCCAGATAAGACCATATTACCGGCGTAATCTCATACATAATAAATATGCGTAAGTTAACATTAACCCTTCTCGGAGCAGTGGCGCTTGCATTTGTCGGAGCGTTGTCATCCTGTTCGGGCGGGGGGCATAAAGTAGAGAGTACACAGACTTCAGGACTTACTACCATAGCCTGTGACAAGACTTTTGAAAACATTCTACAGCAAGAGATAGATGTGTTCGAGTACATTTATCCTCAGGCTAATGTGATGCCTTATTATCTTGACCAGAACTCAGTGATAGATTCATTGATTGACCTTAAAGTCAAGATGGCGGTAATGTCACGTCCTCTCAGTGACCAAGAAGTGGCATATCTTAAAAGTCAGGATAAACTTGTGCGTCAGAAGCAGATAGCTGTCGATGCGATAGCACTGATAGTCAATCCTGAAAATCCCTATGAGATTACCGACAGGAAAGAATTGGTGGAAATCCTTTCAGGTAAGCTGAATAAATGGGGTGAAATAGTTCCCGGTGGCGATAAACTCGGTGATGTCGCCGTGGTATTCGAGCATAATGGCGCCTCTACGGTACAATACGTGCGTGACTCTATAATGAAAGGTATGGAGTTCGGCTCTAACGTGTACGCACAGAATACCCCTCAGGAGGTATTTGAACGTGTGGCTCACAGCAAGAATGCCATAGGCGTGATAGGCGTGAGCTGGATTACCGATGACCTCGACCGTGCTAATCTTTCAAAAGAAGAGCTTGTGGCTAAGGTTGACGAAGGCAATACCGTGGATCAGACTTTTTCTCCGAAAATCAAAGTCTTGAAGGTCAGAGCTGACAATCAGGTATCCGCTTACAAGCCTTACCAATATTATATAGCTGACGGTTCCTATCCGTTCTATCGCCAGATATATTTGGTCACCACCGGAACTAATGGCACTTTAAGTCACGGATTCTATTCGTTTGTCACCGGTTATCAGGGACAGCGCATCATGCAGCTTTCCGGCGTATTGCCTAAAGTGCTTGACCTTCACCGCATGGTGCAGCTTAATTAAACCTTCGCTTATAATCGACATCAAATAAAATATAATCATAAAAAATAATCTAATAAACCAAAGCATGAAACTGAAACTCGTATTTTCACTTATGTTCGGAGCTGCGCTTGCCGCAAGCGCCCAAGGCGGCTATCAGGACGGTGTGGATAATTACAACGCCGGTCGTCCCGACGTGGCTAAAGTCATTCTTGATAATACTCTGAATGATGCATCTACTGATAAAGCTGTGTCATATTTCTATTTAGGCAGTATTGATTTTGATGCCAAAGAGTTTGTAGCAGCTAAAGCTAACTTTGAGAAAGGTCTTGAAGCCAATCCGCAGTATCCTATGAACTATATAGGTCTGGGTCAGATGGCTCTTTACAACGGTGATAAATCGCAGGCTGAAGATTACTTCAAGCGCGCTGTCAACATTGATAAGAAAGACTACTCGGTGCTCGCAGCCGTGGCTCGCGCCTACTGGAATGTTGACCCCGTAAAGTATAAGAAAGAAATAGACAAGAACATCAGCGAAGCATTTAAGAAAACTAAAAATTCCGAACCCGCCGTTTACGTATTGCAGGGCGACATGTATGCTGCTGAAGACCCCGGAGAAGCCGCCGGTAAGTATGAGATGGCTATCGCTCAGGCACAGGAAAGAGGAGTGGTCAATCGTGAGGCTTATGTGAAATATGCCAATACATATTTCCGCGTCAACCCCAATTACGCCATTGACAAACTTAAGGAATTTTATGACCGTGAGCCCAATTCCGCTCTTGCCCAGCGCGAGCTCGCTGAAAAATATTATGACAACGGTCAGATGGGTAGTGCATGGAAGATGTATGAAAAATATGTACAGAACCCTAACCACTTCCGTCGTGACGAACAGCGTTACGCAGGTCTGCTTTACTCTGCCGGCGAATATGACAAATCGTTGGAATGGGCTAATAAGATTCTTTCTGAAGACCCTTCGGTTTACCAGATGTATCGTATCCTGCTCCTCAACCGTGCTGCCCTTAAAGATTGGGAAGGCGCTGTTGATGCTGCTGACAAACTGTTCAATTACCCCGATGCTCAACTCGTGGTAAATGACTATGAACTTTATGGCGACGCTCTCAGTCAGGCAAAACGTTTTGACGAGGCTGTGGCTATCTACGAAAAAGCCATTTCCCTCAATCCTGATAAGGATGAACTTCTGCCCAAGCTGTCAGCCGTGTACGAACGTGCCGGACAGGAAGCCAAAGCCGTCGAAGTCTACAAGCAGTATCTTGACAAAGGCAATGGCACCGCCAATGACCTCTTTAATATGGCTCGCCGTTACATGGGACTCGCCCGCACCATGCCCGAGCAGTCGGAAGAACGTATAGCTACTGCCAATGATGGTCTCAAATACATAGATATGGCTATTGAAAAAGTACCTACCAATGGCACACTCTATTACTTCAAGGCTCAGCTTGATTTGGTTAAGAATGATAACCTTCCTAATGCCGATATGGCGCAGTCGCTCGAAAAGATGATTTCAATCTTTGATGGTGATCCGTCTAATCTCGAATCGAAAAAATCATATTATCAGCCCGCTTATTACCTGCTGGGTATCTACTACATTGATGCGGACAAAGCAAAGGCTAAGGATTATTTCGAGAAATATCTCACTATGAATCCCGATGATGAAAAAGCTCGTCAGATTGTGGAGTCATTAAGTGCTGCAAAATAATAAACAAACGATAATTCTGAATATCGTCGCCGCAAATCTTTTCAAGGGCTTGCGGCGGCGTTTACTTATTTGATATGAGAAATTTATTATTGCGTTCGGCAAGTGGAATAGTCTATGTCGGTCTTATCGTGGGCTTGTTGCTATGGGGTGGTGAAGTCGGGTTTCCTCTGCTTTGCTGTCTGTTTACCGTGTTGGGTATGGTGGAATTTTTACAGATAACTCAGGGCGGACTTTCGAAAAATCCGTTCACATCCACTCTTGACCTCTTTCTGGGAGTATGTATGCCCATTATAGCCTTCATTTCATTGGCTACGCCACAGTGGCTTACATTTCCCTATACATTCGTCATGATAGGAATCTACGTGTTCCTGTGGCTTGTGCGTATGGTCATGCAGCTTTATTCCACATCGCCCAAGTCTCTTGAGCGCATGGCATTCACCATAATGTCGTTGGTTTACATCGCCTTCCCCATGGCATGTACTGTCGTGGTTTATCATTTTCTGTGTCTTTTACACATCTCCGAGCCCACGAGAAATGTCAGGATCGACGATGCCGTGTTGTGGTT
>CAMWPX010000159.1 GCA_947176205.1 uncultured Porphyromonadaceae bacterium | reverse complement strand
TCCATGAATCTGCCGCGTGCTGATACTATCGGACTCCCCGGAGCAAGAAATTCATTTGCCATCAGTATAGCGACATCCATAAATCCTCCGCCATTACCTCTGAGGTCTATTACAAGTCTTTCGGCTCCTTGATTTTTCAGAGATAGCAGACCGTTGAGAAATTCAGCATAAGTGGTACGTCCGAATTTGTTGACCTTCATGTATCCGGTGTTATCCGATAGCATATAGCTTGCATCCACAGAAGTTACCGGGACATTGTCACGTATTACGGTAAATTCAAGCGGTTTTGCCGAATTATTACGTAGTATCTCCAGCTTTACTTCTGTGCCTCGGGGACCTTTCAGATTTTTGATGACCTTTTCTGTACTCCATTTAGGTGCTACTGCAGACGAATCATTAATGGCGATAATTCTGTCACCGGCAAGAAGTCCAACTTTCTCCGAAGGTCCGCCGGGAATAACTTCTACTATAGTAATGGTATCATTCAGCATATTGAATGATATCCCTATTCCGGAAAACGAGCCTTCGAGTTCATCATTTACATTTTGTAAATCCCGGGCGGGGATATATTCGGAATGAGGGTCGAGTTTTGCTAATAAATCCGGTATAGAGACTTCAAGCATGCTGTCCACATTCACTTCATCAACATAATTGTTGTCTATGATTCCGATTATATCGTTTAGTTTATTTAAGCGGTCATCGTTGTTCTTACTGAGAAACTTTGCGCCAATAAATAGACCTAAAATCAATGTAATCAAGCCGATTATGGTTGAAAAAACGGCTTTACGACTAAAGAAAGATTTCATCTATAAAAATATATTGTGTCAGATATTTTCTATTTGTCTACACTCGATTCCTGCTCTTTTGAGCAAATCAATACCATCAGTTATTCTGTATAGTTCATTGAATACTACACGTTTTATGCCAGCTTGTATAATAAGCTTGGCGCACTCGAGGCATGGAGATGCCGTTACATAAAGAGTAGAGCCTTGTGATGAGTTGTTGCTGCAAGCTACTTTTGTAATGGCATTGGCTTCTGCATGAAGTACATAAGGTTTTGTAATGCCGTCATTATCCTCACAGATATTTTCAAATCCAGCGGGCGTGCCGTTGAATCCATCGGAAATAATCATCTGCCCTTTGACCAGTATTGCCCCTACTTTTCTTCGTTGGCAATAAGAGTTTTCTGCCCATATAGCAGCCATACGCAGATATCGCTTGTCTAATAATTCCTGTTTTAAGGCAGTATCCATCGGATGCACAATCTGATTTTCGGAGTGCAAATTTAGTAACTTTTTCTAATATATTATGCAATAGCACAATCTAAATAAGTGGTATATAGTTTCTTTGGATAATGTCTATTCTTCATTGTTGGATATTGATTTGGATGACAGGCGTTTATTGCTTTTTACGCCAAGTTCCCGTAATTTTTCAGCTCGTGTTATCAGATTACCTTTTCCGTCACGTAGTTTGTTCATGGCATCCGAATAAGCGTTGCGGGCGCTGTCAAGTGCCTTGTCTATTTTTTCCATGTCGGTTACAAAACCTACAAATTTATCATACATGGCACCGGATTTTTCAGCAATTTCAATGGCATTGCGAGCCTGTCTGTCCTGATTCCATAGTTGTTTGATTAATCGCAGTGAGCCGACAAGCTGAGTCGGGGATACGAGCAGCACACGTTTATCGTAGGCTTTTTGCCATAATGAAGGGTCAAGAGTTACAGCGGCAGCATAGGCTGATTCGTTGGGTATGAACATCATTACGAAGTCCAGTCGGGATTTGCCTATATAGTCCTGATACTTTTTATCCGCGAGTTCGTTTATATGTTTTATTACTGAAGCAAGATGTTGTTTACCAAAACGTTCACGTGATTCATCTGATTCCGCGTTGACATAGTCAACGAATGCTGTGAGGGAAACTTTAGAGTCGATTACTATTACGCCTCCATCGGGACCGGGATATTTTACTGTAACATCCGGACGTAATCCGTGACCATGCTCATCACGTAATGTGTTACCTGATTCGTCAGTAGTCAACTGTACTTCAAATTCTTCACCTTTTATCAGACCGGAATTTTCAAGTATCGTTTCAAGTACCATTTCGCCCCAGTCACCTTGCATCTTACTGTTCCCTCTTAAAGCTGTTGACAATTCACGGGCTTCTCGTCCAATGGCTGCGTTGGCTTCTATGAGTTCTTTTATTCGTTCCTGAAGAGAAAACCGTTCGCGAGATTCGTTTGAATAACATTCGTTTACGTCTTTGCGGAATTTGTCGATGTTTTCTTTAAGAGGATTAAGTATTTTTGAGAGGTGCAGTTCGTTCTGCTCACGTATGGCGGCAGTCTGAGTGGCTACTATTTCGTGAGCGAGGAGTTTGAAATTGTTTTCTGTTATTTCTCTGAGCTCATCTTTGTTTTTGCGCTCCTCATCATTATTGCGTTTGATGAGCTCTATTTCGTGCATGGCGCCGTTAAGCCGTTCCTGCAACCTTACAGTTTCGGTTTGTAATCGCGCATTATCTTGACGATAAGTAATGATATCGTGTGTAAGTGATTCTTTTTCAGTAGTTATTTTTTCAAGCATGTCATTCGCTGACTGCAGGTAAGCTTGAAGCTTGTTTTTTTGAGAGTTTACTACTATGAGATAAGCTACAGCTCCGACAAGAAGCAGACCCATTATTGATGTGATAATGATAACCATAAAAATTTTCTTTTTAATAGTGTAAAGGTAAAAAAAATCAGTGTAAATTCAATATAAATGTGTAATTTTGTGACACCGTAAAGCAATCATTTTTCTATGCCTGATTCTATGGAGGTTATTACGATTGACGATATGCCATTACATTATACTGTGGAGGGTCACGGGGCTCCTATGATAGTGATGCACGGCTGGGGGTGTAATCACTCCACGGTGGCTTCGATAGCCACCGTTGCGGCTCGTACTCACACTGTTTATACTATTGATTTTCCCGGATTCGGTGAGACTCCAGAACCGTCAGAAGTATGGGGTGTGGAGCGATACACTCGGTTAATCGAAAAGTTTGTCAAGGCTCTTGGCTTAGATGCTCCCGTGTTGCTCGGTCATTCTTTTGGCGGTAGGGTCGGTATTTTGTATGCCTCGCGTAATCAGGTGGATAAATTGATTCTCGTAGACTCAGCTGGAATAAAACCTCGTCGAAAACTGTCATATTACTATAAGGTATATTCGTTCAAATTGATGAAACGGCTTGCCAATATGTTTATGCCGGCAGATAAAGCCCATGCATTTATAGAACGTAAACGTGCTGGAAAAGGCTCTGCGGATTATAATAGTGCTTCACCACGAATGCGTTCAATTCTGTCAAAGGTAGTCAATGAGGATTTGCGTGACAGACTTCCGTTGGTTAAAGCTCCGACCCTTCTGATATGGGGGGAGAACGATACAGCTACCCCATTGAGTGATGCCCGGCTGATGCACCGTTTGTTACCTGATTCCGGACTCGTGTCATTTCCGGGATGTGGTCACTATAGTTTTCTTGAAAATCCCTCACGGTTTGCCGCCGTATTACATAGTTTCCTGAAATCGTAAATAATATAAAATATGAGTATCCTCTATTTTCCCCATTAATTATAAATTAGAGTATGTAATGAATTATACTACATTTCTAATATACGA
>CAMWPX010000158.1 GCA_947176205.1 uncultured Porphyromonadaceae bacterium | reverse complement strand
TTTGTTATCCTGAGTTGTTTGGTTGGCTCGGAGTTGTGTATAAGTGACAGACGCTGAAGAACTCGTTAAGAAAATGCAGGTGAGCGGTGCCAAGGCTTATCTCGTAAATACCGGCTGGAACGGTACCGGCAAACGTATCTCTATCAAAGATACCCGCGGCATCATCGACGCCATCCTCGACGGTTCTATCCTCACAGCTCCCACCAAGAAGCTCCCCATCTTCGACTTCACCATTCCTACTGAACTTCCCGGTGTTGACCCGAAGATTCTCGATCCGCGCGACACATACGCCGATCCCGCAGTATGGACAGAAAAGGCTACCAAACTCGCTGAAATGTTTATCAACAACTTCAAGAAGTTTGAAAACAACGCTGCCGGCAAAGCTCTCGTAGCTGCAGGTCCCCAGCTCTAATCAGCAGACAACACAAATTTTCATAACTTTACAATGTGGCTGTGTCAATTCTTTTTGGCGCAGCCACTTTTTATATCCTTCTATAATTAATATCCACAGCAAAGTCAAACACACCGACAAGGAGGGTAGCGAATCCACATCGCTAAGGAATATTTAACTTGAGTATATACCTAATTAAACACACTTAGATATTTACAATACAATTAAAACTAAAAAAGGGACTGTGCTTGCCACAGCCCCGTCAATTTGTATGAATTTAAGAGCAAACCTATGCTTTACTTGACTTTTCCAAACGTAACCTCACTATAAAGTTCGTAATAATCATCATCGCTTATTTCGGCCTAATGGACATTTTTGTCGAAAAAAAGAGTGATTGTTAAATAAAAAGCCTATATTACCTACTCGTCTCACAAACAGAGGCTCTGGAATACCTTTCACAATGAAACGAGCAGTTAGAGCCTCACGCATATAGTGAATATCTACCAGATATACACTCCGAAAGGCATCCATTACTGCTACATTTGACTGTGAATGAAATTTTCCAGATTTCTGTTTGCCAAATGTGCGTTGATAAACGCTAAACAAAATGTCTGCATTCCCCCTGCCGCAAGCACACAACGAACCACGGCAGGCGATATACAAAAACAAATTTAGATATACAATCCAATACTGACAAATCTCAGTATAGGAAAACCTTTACAGAATCTAATTGCCCCGATTTTTATACACAAGGCACAATGTTTCAAAGCGCGAGTTTATAGATAGCGGTAGTTTCGGTGGCAGTGAGCGGATAGTAGCCGCCTATAGTCTGACCCTTGTTTTCATGCAGTTTCTTGACAAGCAGCGTTATATCAGGGTCGGATATGCCAAGCTGAGCGAATGTCACAGGCAGTCCCAAAGATGTAAAGAACATCTTTAGGGCATCGATTCCCAAGAGAGCAGCCCGGGTGTCATCAGGCTCAGATATGTGAAATACCCGGCGGGCGAACTGCGCGCCCTTGCGCGGAGCATGCTGCGCCATAAACGTCATGAATGCCGGCAAAATCACGGCGAGTCCCGCACCGTGAGTCACACCATACACAGCGCTTATCTCATGTTCCATGAAATGGCTCACCCAGTCCTCACGTCGGCCGGTGCCGCAGATACCGTTGTGAGCAAGTGTACCACTCCACATGATATTGGCACGCGCCTGATAGTCAGTGGGGTCACGCATCACTTTCGGTGCTTCCTCAATGATAGCCATAAGCACCCCTTCAGACACACGGTCAGTGATTTCCACATCGGCAGTAGGCGAGAAATAGCGCTCGAATATATGAGCCATCATGTCAGCAATGCCGGCAGCGGTCTGTTCCGGAGGGAGGGTGAAAGTAAGTTCCGGATTGAGCAGAGCGAAACGTGGACGCAGAGCTGAATCGGTGCGTAAACTGATTTTGTGTAGCCCATCGAGCAGAGTTATTACCGAATTGCCCGAACCTTCGCTACCTGCGGCGGGGATAGTAAGCACTACTCCTACAGGCAGAGCCGTCTTCACCGTGGCTTTACCTGCCCAAAAATCCCAGAAATCACCCGGATAAGGCACTCCCGCCGCTATAGCTTTAGCCGTATCAATTACCGAGCCGCCACCTACGGCAAGCAGTCCGTCGATACCCTCGGTACGACACAGAGCTATCCCCTCGCGCACTTTGGGGTCAGTAGGATTAGGCTCTATGCCACCGAGCAACGTGTAAGCCACCGAAGCCTTCGTAAGCGTAGAGAGCACGCGGTCAAGCAGTCCGGAGCGCACCACCGAACCCATGCCGTAACACACAAGCACATGTTTCAATCCGAGTTGGGCAAGACGTTCACCAGCTTTGAGTTCCACCCCCCTGCCGAAATCATAGCGTGTAGGGGTACAGTATGTAAAATTATCCATAATTATGATGTTGACACATGATTAATCAAGTTTCAAAATTAACTAATTTCACATGAAAACGCAAAGGAGCGGAGCCACCGTGCCTAATGTTATTAAAAATTCGTATATTTGTGTCGCTGTCATAGTTATTATACACATCAAAACATCAGTCATGACACAAACCATACTGGATTTTCTAAATGAAAACATCACCGGTACACACAGCAGTCTGTGGATACATCTGATACTCCTCGGGGGCATAGCCGCTCTGTCTGTAGCGTCATATTATATAGTCAAACTGCTTGGAACCATCATAAGGATACTGGTATCAAAGAGCCGCACGAAATGGGACGATGACATGCTCAACGACGCTTTTCTGCAAGCGGTAGGGCAGCTGGCGCCTGCCTTAGTAGTGTCGTGGCTCTTGCCGAAATTCTTCTCCACATCTGACGTTTCAGCCATGTGGATAGGCATAGGCACACGCTGTTACATACTGTGGACAGTGATATACATAGTGTGCATAACCATATCCAACCTGTACAATGCCTTCTACCGCCGCCCTAAGATGCGCGCCTATGCCATAAAGGGCATCTTCCAGATGGTCAAGCTGATAGTGATAATACTCGGTGTGATACTGACCGTAAGCATACTGATAGAGAAATCGCCCGCGGCCATACTTACGGCCATCGGGGCTTCGGCAGCTATACTTATGCTGGTGTTCAAAGACACTATCTTAGGTCTGGTGGCATCTGTGCAACTCACTGCCAACCACATGCTCAAGCGCGGCGACTGGGTAGTGGTGGACAAGCACGACGCCAACGGCGAAGTGACCGATGTATCACTAACTACAGTGAAGGTACGTAACTGGGACAACTCCATAACCACCATCCCTCCCTACTCGCTTGTATCGGAATCATTCCGCAATTACCAGCCCATGGTCAAAGGCAAGGGCAGACGTGTGGAGCGTGCCATATACATCGATGTCAATAGTGTGGGATTCTGTTCCACGCAGCTCCTCAATCAGCTCGCCGAGCGCGGATTTATCAGTGAGGCAACCGCCGCAAGCACAGAAAAGCATGTCAACCTCACGCTGCTGCGCGAATATCTCGAACGTTATCTGAGCCAACACCGACTTGTAAACGCCGATATGCTCTACATGGTGCGCCAGATGGAGCCTACCCCTTCGGGACTCCCCCTGCAGCTCTATTTCTTCACCTACATCACATCGTGGAAAGAATTCGAGCATGTGCAGTGTGACATCTTTGACCACGTGTATGCTACGATAGGCGAATTCGGACTGCGCGTGTTCCAGACTCCGGCAGGAACAGATATAGCCGGATTAACTGACAAAAAACGATAAAC
>CAMWPX010000157.1 GCA_947176205.1 uncultured Porphyromonadaceae bacterium | reverse complement strand
GCGCAGACATCCCCTCTTGCCCAGCCGCTGCGCTTCGCCCTTGCGGTTGGCATGGACGGCGGACGTGATTTGTTCGGTCGCCGCTAAAGCTATCCGCTATGTTCCGCATAGGTACCGGTTTTGATGTACACGCATTCGCCCCTGACCGCGAGTTATGGCTTTGTGGTGTCAATATTCCCCATTCTCTCGGACTTGCCGGTCACAGCGATGCCGATGTAGCTATCCACGCCCTTTGTGACGCACTGCTCGGAGCAGCAGCCTTAGGCGATATAGGCAAACACTTCCCCGACACCGACCCTCGGTACAAAGGCATAGACTCACGTCTTCTGCTACGCCACGTGATAAAATTACTTGAAGATAACGGATATATGATTGGAAATGCCGACATAACCATTATCGCGCAGCAGCCACGCCTTTCTCCTCACATTGAAGCTATGCGTTCCAATTTAGCCGAGGACCTGCACACTGACATCGGTCGTGTATCGGTCAAAGCCACTACCACAGAACATTTGGGATTCACAGGGCGCTCCGAAGGTATCGCCGCTCAGGCGGCTGTGCTCATTCAGAGACCTCAGCTCTGAGAGCATACTTATTACGCAACAATTCAAAATTATCCGGAGCCTCACGCAGAGCATCCGTATCTATAATCGGATTATACGATGCCGCTATTTTCGCTGCAGTAATATATTTTGCAGCCCCGGAGGCGACTGACTCGGGCATATCCGGCATCTTCCACCCGAAATAATTACATACTTCAGCTACTGCCATAGCCGTAGCCCGAATCTTTCCTTCACGGGAATACCCCGCTATGTGCGGAGTGGCTATAAAAGCCTTGGATAGTAATTCCCGGCTTATCTCAGGCTCATTCTCCCAGCAATCGATTATCAGATTTCCCACAATTCCGTTGCCCGACGCTTCAATCAGAGCCTTTGTGTCAGTTACCGCACCTCGTGCTGAATTGATTATAATCGGTTTACGACTTAATCCTGACAGAAATTCCTCACTGCATAAATGATGCGTGGCATCATCACCATTACGCTTATAGGGCACATGAAATGTTATAATATCAGCCTTGCGAGCCACTTCTTCAAGCTCCACAAACCCCTCTTTCCCTTCTTTACGGGCCCTCGGCGGATCACAGCAAAGCACATCCATACCGAGTTGCTTTCCCCATTCTGACACTATACTGCCTACATGCCCCACTCCTATCACTCCCAGTCGCAATCCTGCAAGATTCATACCCTTGGCAGCAATAATCGAAGCCAGAACATACTGTGCTACAGCCGGTGCGTTACAGCCGGGAGCGTTTTTCACTGTTATTCCCGCTCTGTTACAATAATCGAGCTCCACATGGTCAAGACCTATCGTGGCTGAAGCTATAATCTTACATCTTGAGCCTTCAAGTAATGTCGCATCACACTTAGTACGCGTGCGTGTAATCAATGCATCGGCATCAGCCATAGCCCGTGCATCAATATCTTCAGGAGCGAGATAACGCACTTCCGCGTAAGGTTCGAGCAATCCCTTGGCAAAAGGAATATTCTTTTCTATAATTACAACAGGTTCCATATTCGCCACATGTACAATACGATATAAGCCAGTACCAATATAATTATTACGGGATACGCCCGCTTCTCGGCATACAGATTAAAATACAGACCTGTCTGCACACCACAGCAACAGCACAGCAAAGGTGAATATACACCGCTATCACCATAATCAAGCACAACTCCAAGCATCGTCACAATGGTAATCAATGCAAGTACCCCATTAAACGCTCGAGTCTTGGCATTTGCACCATACACGCGCACGATATTGGCTATCATCATAACAAGTGATACCACCAAGGTCAGCGCGATAGCTATAAGTGTCTGATAATCCCGCCACCCCGCCACATCGTGAAGAGCCTCAGTAACCGTAGTCAGCTCAGGCAACGAAAATTCCGGCAATGAAACAAATGAAAAACCCCACAAAATCCAAGGCGCGGTCGCTATACCCATCAGAGCTGCCAGCATGGTACGTGAACCCATACAACGCATTTGAGCGCAGACCACTATCATGACCGGTATATACAAAGCAAACGCCCACTGCCACATGCTACCCGCACCAAGTATGAGAAATACAGTAAAAATGGTGCGCGTGTAACGCGGCTTTTGGTATGAGACATACATCATGGTTACCGTCACCAATAAGGCAAGACACAAAGTCAGCCCCTCCATTATCTCCTGAATATCAGTTCCACAGGCCGCTACTGCCAGAAGATAAACTGCCACATATAATAATGCCGGAGAATGAATTATGATAAACGATTTGTTTATCAACACTAATGAAGCGACAGTCGCCAGAAGCAACAATGCATTTACGATAACCTGTAACTGAAAATCCGCTACCGGTAACCATATCAACGAGTCAAATACTCCCTGCGGAACAGACTTACCGACGCAAGGTGCAGAAATGAGCATGGCATAACACGCGGCGACAATCGCAATAACAGAAGTCATACCTGTCACGGCACGGCTACTGATAAAACGTGTTATTTTATGCTCATAACTTTTCATTAGCGCGAACTCAATTCATGCCTTGTTGCTCAAGTTTCAACAAATCCGCACCGATATCTTTACGCGAATATGACCCGTCGAATTTTATTTTTTCCAAAGAAGCATAACTCTTGGCAAGAGCGTCAGCCACAGTATCCCCGAGCGAACTTGCCGTAAGGACACGACCACCGGAGGTCACCACCTCACCGGTATCGGTTTTCTTGGTTCCGGCATGAAACACTACACTGTCGGTAACATCATCAAGACCACTGATTAGTTTTCCTTTCTCGTATGATTCAGGATATCCTCCACTTACCATCATCACAGTCACAGCTGCTTTCGGACTCTCTTTCAGTTCCATTTCAGCAAGATTACCCTCGGCGGCAGCTTTCATAAGCGCCACAAGGTCACTGTCTATTCGCAACATTACAGCTTCCGTTTCCGGGTCACCCATTCGCACGTTATATTCTATTACCATCGGGTCACCTCCCACATTGATAAGTCCGAGGAATATGAACCCACGATAAATAATACCCTCCTCTTTAAGACCGTTTATTGTAGGTTCGATAATACGTGAGCGTACCTTTTCCATAAAATCCTTATCAGCGAACACTACCGGACTTACCGCACCCATACCTCCGGTATTCAGCCCCGTATCACCTTCACCTATACGCTTATAATCCTTAGCTACAGGGAGCACTCTGTATCCACCGTTGCCATCAGTAAGCACGAACACCGAGCATTCTATTCCTGACAGGAATTCTTCTATCACTACCGTAGCCGATGAACTGCCAAACATCCCACCGAGCATTTCACGCAACGATTTCTGCGCTTCAGCCAGCTCATTTATTATAAGCACGCCCTTACCGGCGGCAAGACCATCGGCTTTAAGCACATACGGCGGATTCAGAGTGGTCAGGAACTCACATCCCTGCTCCACCGTATCAGCGGTAAAACTCTGATAGCGGGCAGTGGGTATGCCATGACGCATCATGAACATCTTGGCAAAATCCTTACTGCCTTCCAGCCGGGCTCCTTCTTTTGAAGGTCCCACAACCAGCAGTTCAGGCATTTTTTCATGGAAATAATCGTAGATACCAGCCACAAGAGGATCCTCGTTGCCCACCATTATCATGGCGATATCATGTTTC
>CAMWPX010000156.1 GCA_947176205.1 uncultured Porphyromonadaceae bacterium | reverse complement strand
GTACAAAATATTATGCGATGCGAGTCGTGTTTTGTTAATTTTATTGTGTCGTTTAGCCGTCAGACGCATGAGAAGTGACGGGAGTTGTATTTGAGCGGAGAATTTGCTATCTTTGCGTATTGTACCAGTTTTTGAGATGATGAAATTGCGTTTTATTACATTGATATTGATGGCTGTTCTTGCTATCGGTTTTGTGTCTCGGGCCGCGTCAGTCCGTGTGGAAGGTTCGGGGCGTGAGGTTATAACGGAAGTGCCCGCAGCCTCTACCGGTATCGATAAGATATTTACAGTGTTTAATTTAGATGGGTGCAAAGTGGTGTATACCGCATCGTCACCATCAGCTCAGGTGACTTGGAGCAGTTTTGGATATATGGGAGCCGCACAGGCAGTGGAAGTGTCTGAATCGACATTGTCACGCAATGGTGCGGAGATTACGTTTTCCGCCCCGGAGGGTGATACAGGATATGTAGTTAATGAAAACGGGAAATTATATTACTTCTGGATAGTTGATTATGCGAAACATTATTTTCATGTGGATGCTTTGACGTTTGCTGACGAACAGGAGTGCGACCGGACTTTTATGGTTCCTGCCGGAGAAGCTGATAAGATTACGTATTACTCTATCAATGGTAGAGCCATGACATTGTCACGTGACATACCGTTGACCTATTCCACACTGGAGGCTGACCGCGAAGCTATGCGGTATAATACCGTAACGCGTACGGAGACTCTCGAATATTTATCTCCGTTAATGAGCGTGCAGGCTCCGTTGTGTAATACGTATTTTACACTTGGTGCCGATAGATTTTTGCGTAAATGGGGGCTTGATGTCGATATCACCTCACCGCTGTATACGGCTACTGCTGTCGATGCCATCACTGATGTGAATAAGAGGGCTCATACGGCAGAAAATGAAATAAAACCGGCAGATGACAGCGGATTAGGCGGTTCTGCTCCATTGGAGGTGGAGTTTGTGGCAGTGCCTACTGATGCAGCGATATTTACACAATGGGAAATGTCGCCTCGTGAGGATTTTGAAGATATAAGCTATAGTAATCAATCGCAGGAATTCGAACATACATTTTATAATCAGGGAACTACCTATGTGAGATTTCGCGCAGCTGATGCTTCCGGTAACTGCGAATACATAAGCGATGTGTATATTATCAATATCGGTGAGTCTTCACTCAAGTGCCCTAATGCATTTTCGCCTAAAGGTTCGCCCGGAGTTAATGATGAATGGCGAGTGAGCTATAAATCTATTGTAGACTTTGAGTGTTATATTTTCAACCGCTGGGGTGAAAAACTTGCTGAATTTCATGACCCGTCAAAAGGATGGGACGGGAAGCGTGGTGGAAAATATGTACCTGCAGGGGTTTACTACTACGTGATAAAAGCCAAGGGCAGTGACGGAAAAGAGTATAATCTGAGCGGAGATATCAACATTGTAAACTATGAATGACATGTATCATAAATTTTTTACGGCATTAATATATGTGTGTCTTTCGGCATTGACAGTAAGTGTCGGTCATGTGTCGGCACAATCTCAGACTCACCGGCAGGAGCCTATGAGTGCTGTTGTAAATCCATCGATACCCGCTAAGGTGAAATTTGCCGGAAAGGATATCGATGTAGACCGATACGATATGTATGAACGACTTGACCGAGAACTTACAGCGATGTCATATACTCACGGAAATACGTTACTTACCATTAAACGTGCCAACCGCTATTTCCCGGAGATGATACCAATACTTAAAAATGAAGGTGTACCGGAGGATTTGATATATCTGGCATGTATAGAGAGTTCGCTTAACCCGCGTGCATACTCTCCGTCAAAAGCTGCCGGCTTCTGGCAATTTTTAGCCGGTACAGCCAAAGAGTATGGTTTGGAAGTTAACGATTATGTGGATGAACGTTATCATCCTGAAAAGTCGACACGAGCAGCGGCAAAATATCTTAAGAGCGCATATCAGAAATATGGTAACTGGGAGTCAGCAGCGGCTTCCTATAATGGCGGTATGGGTAGAATCACACGTGAATTAAGCGAACAGAATGTCAGTTCGGCGTATGATTTATATCTTACTGATGAAACTTCACGCTACATGTTCAGATTGCTGGCGATGAAGATGATTATGGAGCATCCGAGTCGTTACGGTTATGTACTCAAACCGGAGAATCTCTATCAGCCAATGAAATATACTGAAGTGGAAGTGAATGAACCGGTGGATAGCTGGAGTCAATGGGCTATGGAGCATGGCACGAATTATATGACTTTGCGGGATTTTAATCCTTGGATTCGCGCCAAATCACTTCCTAATAAATCCGGAAAAACCTATATGGTGAGAGTGCCTGTGAAGGATTCCTTATCACATTCAAAAAACTATAGTAAACCGTATAATCCTGACTGGGTTAAATGAATAGTGACGAAGTAAATGACAGTCTTAATGTGCTCGGTGCCCGGGTACATAATCTGAAAAATATTGATGTTGAGATTCCGCATTACAAGCTTACGGTAATTACCGGATTGAGCGGAAGTGGAAAGTCTTCACTTGCTTTTGATACCATATATGCCGAGGGGCAACGCCGTTACATAGAGACCTTTTCTTCCTATGCGCGTAACATGCTCGGCAATCTTGAGCGTCCGGATGTGGATAAAATCACGGGCTTGAGTCCGGTTATCGCCATAGAACAGAAAACGGTTAACCGTAATCCACGCTCTACTATAGGTACGACTACGGAGATTTATGACTTCCTGCGCTTATTGTATGCCCGCGCTGCCACGGCTGTGAGTTACCTCACCGGTAAGCCTATGGTAAAATATACCGAAGAAAAAATCGTGAGTCTGATTCTTGACACATATAATGGTAAGAAGATATATATCCTTGCGCCATTAGTCAAAAATCGAAAGGGTCACTATAAAGAGTTGTTTGAATCGGTGCGAAAGAAGGGGTTTCTGTCAGTGAGAGTGGACGGAGAAATTCGCGAAATAGTGCCCGGCATGAAACTTGACCGATATAAAAATCACTCGATAGAGGTGGTTGTTGACAGGTTGAAGGTCAGTGATAAGGATGAGACCCGCCTGCGTTCTACTATAAATGATGCGCTCCGTATCGGTGAGAGACAGATGATGATATATGATGTGGATAATGATGCGATAGCGCATTTCAGTCAGCAACTCATGGATCCGGAGTCGGGTATCTCTTACCGTGAGCCGGCACCGCACAACTTCTCGTTTAATTCGCCACAAGGCTATTGTCCGCATTGTAAAGGACTGGGTGAAGTAAACATAGTCGATAGGAAGAAAATTATTCCTGATGATTCGCTGTCGATATACGAAGGTGGTATCTTACCGTTGGGTAAATATCGTAATAGTATGATATTCTGGCAGATTGAAGCGATATGCGCCCGCTATGGACATACGATAAAAACCCCTATACGAAATATTAGTGAGGAAGCTTTGGACGATATTCTTAACGGTACTGATGCCAGACTTAATATTCAGAATGCCACGATGTCAACCTCGAATTATTTCAGCACTTATGACGGTCTGGTGAAATATATCGAGATGCAGCAGGATGAAGAAGCAGGTGCAGCGGCTCAGAAATGGAGCGGTCAGTTTTTTTCGCGAGTGGAATGTCCGGAATGTCATGGTCAGCGATTGAACCGTGAAGCATTGCATTTTTTCATCGATGGGAAAAATATAGCGCAGCTTGCCGAAATGGAAATATCGGATTTGTATGAGTGGTCAAAAAAT
>CAMWPX010000155.1 GCA_947176205.1 uncultured Porphyromonadaceae bacterium | reverse complement strand
CTACATATCCACCCGCACCCACGCGCTGACCCTTCTCGCATTCATAGGCACTGATGCCCGTTCGCACGACAGCATCTACCCGCGCCTCTCTGCTCTGCATACTGACAAAAACATAACCGAACGACTGTTAATAGCCGAAATATCCACAGCCCCTGACTCATCTTCATGGAAGCCATCCACCGCTCGTGACACCGTGAAATGGATACGTTCATGGTCACCCGCAGCCACAATATCACCCGCATTTATCAAACTGGGCATACCCTCCTCACCATTCTTCATACTCGCCGACCGCGAAGGACAGCAGATTTATCGCGGTTCATCCATAGGCATCGCAGTTGACTCCATCCGTCAGCACCTCAACATCTAACCGCCACCGCCATGCTCGTCAAGATATACTCAGCCGCCCTTCAAGGCATTGATGCACTGCAAGTCACCATCGAAGTAGCCTCCGACTACGGCATATCATTCAACATGGTCGGACTCCCCGACACCGCCGTCAAAGAGAGCTACCAGCGCGTCATGGCTGCCATGTCACACACCGGGATAGAATTTCCGCGACGCCGGATTGTTGTCAACCTATCTCCCGCCGACATCAAGAAAGAAGGCGCCGCCTATGACCTCCCCATAGCCGTAGGCATACTCGCAGCATCCGAAAAAGTCCCCGCTGACCGGCTTGACCGTTACATGATGGTGGGCGAACTCTCGCTTGACGGCACAATGATGCCCGTACGCGGCATATTACCCATGGCTATTCTCGCACGCGACCTCGGATTCAAAGGCATGATACTCCCCCGTGCCAATGCCGACGAAGCCGCAGTAGTCCAGGGTCTCTCCATATACGGTGCCGAATCACTCGCTCAAGTACTCGCTTTTCTTGCCGATGACTCAGCCATAACACCCGTACCCGTTGACATTCAGCGTGATTTCGAAGCCGACGCCCACAGCTTTTCATTCGACTTCTCCGAAGTCAAAGGTCAGCCCCTTGTCAAACGTGCCTTTGAAGTGGCATGCGCCGGCGGACACAACATCCTGCTCGTAGGACCTCCCGGTTCGGGTAAATCCATGATGGCGAAACGCCTCCCCTCCATACTCCCGCCGCTCACTCCAGCCGAAGCCCTCGAAACCACCAAAATCCACTCCGTAGCCGGAAAACTCCCGCGCGGCTCCCGGCTCATGACCCGACGTCCCTTCCGCTCTCCGCACCACACCATATCCCCCGTAGCACTCGTAGGCGGTGGCACCAACCCCATGCCGGGCGAAATATCTCTCGCCCACAACGGCATCCTGTTTCTCGACGAATTCCCCGAATTTAACCGCTCCGTACTCGAAGTCATGCGACAGCCCCTCGAGGACCGTCACATATCCATTTCCCGAGCCAAATACTCCATTGACTACCCTGCCGGCTTCATGCTCGTAGCAAGCATGAACCCCTGTCCATGCGGTTATTACAACCATCCCACCAAAGCCTGCCAGTGTCCTCCCGGAGCCGTACGCAAATATCTCGGTCGCATATCCGGACCACTGCTTGACCGCATCGACCTGCAGGTCGAGATACTCCCCGTACCCTTTGACGACCTTTCCTCCACCCTGCCCGAAGAATCATCAGCCGATATACGCCATCGCGTCATAGCTGCACGCGACATTCAGGCACGCCGCTTCGCCGACGAACCCTCCATCCACTGCAATGCCATGATGGATGCGCGCCTACTGCACCGCCACGCCACACTCTCACAGCAATGCCTTACCCTGCTGCGTGACACCATGACACGGCTCGACATGAGCGCACGCGCCTATGACCGCATACTCAAGGTCGCCCGCACCATAGCCGACCTCGATGGTTCCGCCGACATTCTCCCACACCACATGCGCGAAGCCATCGGCTACCGCACCCTTGACCGCGGCACATGGGGCACCACCCCCTCCAAGCTCCCCTTCTGATGTCTGTTATATAGTTAATCTGATTGAGCGCGTGCGCGGCAGCCGTGACACATCGAATTCCCCTATCAGCTCACGAGGCTCACACGCTATCGGTTCCGGAAGCAATCCCCCCATATAAGCCAGATACCCCACAAGTTCACGCGCCGTCATCCTTGCTCTTAAAGCACCCATATCCGCAGCCCCGTCGCGCTTCGACAGCCTCACCCCCTGACCATTGCACACCAACGGCAGATGCATCCACCGCGGAGGCTCATATCCCAACAGCCGGTAAAGATATATCTGTTGCGCCGCCGAGTCCAGCAAATCATTACCTCTCACCACCTCATTTACCCCCATTAAAGCATCATCCACCACTACAGCAAGCTGATATGACCACGCACCATCAGCCCTCCGCAACACGAAATCACCACACTCACGCGCCAGATTCACACACCGTTCCCCGTAAAGACCGTCTACATACGTCACCGATTCATCATCCACCCACAGACGCAACGACTTACCCGATGCCACCGGCTCATAGCAAGGCATAACCTCCGGCTTACACTTTCTGCTATAAATCACCCGTCCGTCCGAAGCATGCGGAGCCTCGGTATCACGCAGGTCGGCACGCGTACACCCGCAGCCATACACCCTTCCCGTAGCCATAAGTCTGCTCAATGCAGCCTCATACAGTTCTCCACGCTCACTCTGGCTATATGGACCGTGAGCACCCGCATCCGAAAGCCCGCCCTCGTCCCAGTCCAACCCCAGCCAATGCAAATCATCCTCTATCAGCCGGGCATACTCTTGTCGTGACCGCTGCGGGTCCAAATCCTCTATACGTAATATCCATCTGCCACCCGCTTTCCTCACCGAAAGCCACGATATCAATGCCGTAAACACATTTCCGGCATGCATACGTCCCGATGGCGACGGTGCAAACCGTCCCACCTTGATTATATCCGACGCGTTACCCATATCCATAATTTTATGATATAAAAATACATACTCCATCACAAAACATCATAAACTGTTAATAACTAAAATTAATTAATGTTTTTTAACTATGAATATTTGCCTTTGCATTTTGCCCGATAGATAAAATGTATGTACCTTTACACGCTTGAAAATTCATTTTATCACATATTTTATTAACACTTTAACCTATTAGTACATGAAAAATTCACTACTTCTCGGAGCTGTTCTGGGAGTTGCTGCAATTCCCATGCATGCTCAAAAGATTACAAGTGAGTACCTTACCTGGCCAAGCACCTATGACCTCGGTTCATATGTAAGCCAATGGAACGGTGGTAACGGCAAGCTCACCATGAACAACCAGACCTGGGAAGATGAAGAGTTCTTCATCTCTCGTGTTAAACCTCACGACCGCTTCATCGACCGTAACACTCAGGTTTATTCCACCATCAATGATGACAATGACAAACGCTGTATCTATTGGGTACCAATAGGTGACGCTCCAAACGGTCAGTTCAACTCCAACGCTTTCCCCGCCGGCTCTATGGACGGCGAAGCATTCTCCATGTGGTCTTACATCGACCACTTCGGTGACTGGACCTCACCGTGGGGTTGGGTTCCGGGCGTTTTCGCCGACGTAGCTCACAAAAACGGTGTAGCAGTATCAGGTGTGGCACAGCCCGCTTTCGGCACCATCTCATCCGAATGGAAAAGCGTATTTGAAAACATATCCAAAGTATCAGCTGATGCTATGGGTAAATTCCTCTTGTATCACGGTGTTGACGGTTTAGGCTACAACTCCGAATGGACAGGTTACGCTCCTACTGAACTCATAAACCTGCACAACTCACTGAAAACCTACATGGCTACAAGGAATCCTCGTTGGGAAGTCATCTGGTATGCAGGCACCACTGATTCAGGCGGTCGTGCATTTGACGCAGGTGTAGGCACAAGCGGTGGCAACACCAAACTTTTCCAGGGTGCCTCCATGTTCCTCAACTATAACTG
>CAMWPX010000154.1 GCA_947176205.1 uncultured Porphyromonadaceae bacterium | reverse complement strand
ACATCACCCAAGCCGGACAACAAAAAAGATTCAGGACAAAAAAGCAATGATGAATACCGGATACAGTTTCTTACATCTTCTAATGTATTATCATCAGGCGACAAAAGATTGAAAGGTCTGAGACCGGTAGACCACTATACGGAAAAAAGTTTAGTAAAATACACTTACGGGCATTATTCATCACAGGCTGAAGCCAACGCTGACCTGCGAAAAGTACGCAAATCATTCCCGGACGCATTTGTAATTCACTTCAAAAACGGACAACGAATAAAATAACTCCATAGACGACATCAAAACAGCATCACATATTATGAAACGCAAAAAAGAATTTATCATAGGTCTGACCGTAATCATAGCCATACTTGTAATAATTTTCGGTATAGATTATCTTAAAGGCATAAATGTATTCAAGGGTACCAACTACTACACCGCATCATACACCAATGTTGCCGGGCTTGCCCAATCGGCACCGGTCACCGTCAACGGCTTCAAAGTAGGTCTGGTAAGGGATATAGCCTATGAATATGACAATCCGGGGCACATCAGAGTTGAGATAGACCTCAATAAAGAGCTACAATTACCATTAGGGACAAAAGCCCTGATTGCCACAGATATGCTCGGCACCTCCACCATAGAGCTGGTAATGGGACACTCTGACAGTTTCCATAAATCAGGTGACTCGCTTATCGGTGAAAACAAGATAGGGCTAATGAGTAACGTGACTGACGACCTTATGCCTAAAATTGACTCCCTTCTTACCTCGCTTAACAAAGTTATAGGCAATCCTGCTCTTACATCTGCTATAACACGCCTTGATGCCACTATGGGTAATCTTGAAAAAAGTAGTGCCGAGCTATCGGCTGTAATGACACGCATGCCGGCTATTGCCGGTAGTGCCACAGGGGTACTCAATTCAGTCAAAGGCATTTCCGATAATCTGACTACGGTTAGTGCTGATTTGAGTGCGGTAACATCACAGTTACGTAACGCTCCCATTGATTCTACCCTCAATAATGTATATCAGGCTACCGCATCGCTTGAACTTCTACTCAAAGAGCTTAATTCACCTAACTCTACATTGGGCTTGCTCTTGCATGACACAGGACTTTATGATAACCTAAACAATGCATCGGCAAGTCTTGACTCATTACTACGTGACGTTAAGAAAAATCCCAAACGTTACATAAGCATCAAGCTCCTGTAACGTCAAATTATGATTTGTCAGAAATGTCACAGCCGCACAGCAGTTATTTAGACACATTCTAAATTACACCCTGACACACAATGCGCGTTTCACACTTCAAAAACCTTTTGTCAATGGGCTTTTTCAGATAATTCACCGATAAAACCCTTATCATCAGAGCGACCGCGCACGAAACATAACATACTAAATATCAACAAAATGCAACAGGCACAATCTCATAACATTTAGTTTTGTTCCACGCAAATGATAATTTACTGAAAGTCAGCGCCGTGTAGCTTAATCTAAAATTCCAAATAAAAACACATTTGTTTTTCAAAAAATTTAATCTCAATTTTGTAGTGAAATAGTATAGCACTTTTGACCCCAAAACATGACGGAAACCCATTTACAACTCTGGGATCAATGTCTTAAAATCTTTCAAGACATTCTCCCGGCTGAACAATTCACCGCTTGGTTCAAGCCGATTACATCGGTGAGCTTTGAAAATAATAAGCTCACACTGCTTGTGCCATCACCGTTTTTCTACGAACAGCTCGAAGAACGTTACTACAACCTTTTAGGTCGCACCCTCTATAAAGTATATGGAAGGGATGTAAAGCTATACTATCACTACAATCAGGTTGCCAACGAACCAACTACAGGTGTAACTATCGCAAGTACAAAACCCAGCGGTGCGGTTGCCCCGAAACAAGGCGCTTCTTCCAATCCATTCCGTCAAGCGGAAGAAGTACAGGATATCGATGCCCAGCTTAATCCGAACTATACATTTGAAAACTATTGTGACAGCGTAAGCAATCGCGTTGCACGTTCGATAAGTGAAGCTGTAGCCAATGACCCTAAAAACAAGACTTTCAATCCCCTCTTCATATTCGGTGCTCCGGGCGTAGGTAAAACACACCTCATTCAGGCTATAGGCATACGTATCAAGGAACGTACTCCTATGAGCAGAGTGCTGTATATAACAGCCCGACTGTTTGAAAGTCAGTTTACCACTGCAGTAAGAAACGGTAAAATCAACGACTTCATTAACTTCTACCAAAGTATTGATACTCTTATAATAGATGATATCCAAGACTTTATAGGTAAAGACAAGACCATCAATACTTTCTTTCACATATTCAACCACCTGACCCTTAACAACAAGCAGCTTGTACTGGCAAGCGACTGTCCGCCATCAAAAATGGACGGCATGGAACCACGTATGATATCCCGCTTCAATATGGGTGTAGTGGTGGAACTTGAAAAACCCGACTACGAACTACGTCGAAACATACTTCACCAGAAAGCTGAACAAGATGGTGTGGAACTCCATGAGGAAGTACTTGACTTCATAGCCACCAACGTTACCGACAGTATCCGTGAACTTGAAGGAATGGTAGCCTCACTTGTGGCTCACGCTTCAGCTCTGTCACAAGACATATCACTGGAACTCGCCCGCAAAGTTCTTGCCAATTCGGTAAAGGTCAATCGCCGCCAGATTAACTTCGAGATTATAACCCAACAGGTAGCGAACTATTACAAGATTGACCCGGACCAGATTTTTACCAAATCTCGCAAACGTGAAATATCCGATGCGCGCCAGATGGTCATGTACATGGCTAAGAAACACACAAAAATGTCATCTATCGCCATCGGGTCACGCCTGTCACGCACTCATGCCACGGTGCTTTATGCATGCACGAATATAGAAGAACGCCTGCCATTGGAAAAGCAACTCCAATCAGATGTCGCCCAGATAGAAAGCACTCTTTTATAAATTACAGCTCAATCTTTAGTTAACCTCGATACGTGCCGTCATGCCCAAAGCCTGCCCGCCCTTTTTACCACCACACATCAATCCGGCAACGAATAACCGGCATTCCGGATAAAATCAAGATAAATCTTTGAAAACTGTTCGCATGCCTGACGTGTATATCGGACATCAGTAAACACTTGAGCCAATGTCTGCTTGCCATTTTCCTCTACAAAACGCTTGCTCTCGGCAAGAGATTCCTTAAGTGAATAAATTCTATCGATATCATCAGCCGTATAATCATGATATCTCTCATTGTGCATTATACCATCCACGGGTAACCGGTCACTGACCTTCCCCTCGGCAGCAGGATAACCAACTGCCAGTGTTACTACCGGCACCACCATAGCAGGCAATCCGAGAATATCAGCTATCTGCGGAGCATTATACGTGGTGGTACCAAGATAGCATACTCCAAGCCCGTTCATCTCCGCTAAAGTGCAAAACTGCTGGGCAAAAATAACCGTATCAAGCACTGCTGTGACAAATGACTGAAAATTATCATAGCCCGGAGACGCATTTCGTTGATTACACCACTTCACAAAACGATTGTAGTCAGCACAAAAAGTCAACAATACACTGCAACCTGACACACATGGCTGATCGAAATGCGTCGGAGCCAATGCCGCCTTACCCTCTTCAGAACGGGTGACAACCACACTGTAAAGTTGCATATTTCCAGTGGTAGGAGCATGCGATGCCGCCTCAATCAGTTCAGTAAGCAATCGGTCATCAACCACATCTTTCGTAAATTGTCTTACAGTATGCCGGGTAGTAAAAAAGTCTTTCACTTAAATAGTTATTTTTACATTATAATTTACCACAAATGTATCAAAAAGTCGACTTAAATACAAATACAAAAATCATTTTTGACAACTTTTTATCAACACCCCGTCATATTATATAC
>CAMWPX010000153.1 GCA_947176205.1 uncultured Porphyromonadaceae bacterium | reverse complement strand
ATTTTTTCAAACAACAAGTAAATCTAAGAGAAAAATAATCAGCAAAGTTCAAAGTAGCAGATAGTGGTATAATCCATCAGTGGTTGTCCCATGCCTGCAAGTTTGGAAAAAACTTCTGACGGTGTGGCTGATATTGCAGCTGTCTAAGCCTTTGCAAGAGTTAATTTCACACTCATTGTCTGGGCGTTACCGAAACGACGGAAAAGGCGCAGTATTACACTCCGGATGATTTGAAATTAACAGTTTTAGCCAGATAGTGGCAGGTTAGTGTATGGCATCAATTATGATTGATGATGTCATGAAAATGGTGATTGGCACGAAATCCGGCGGAGGATGATGTAACTTTGCGGAGCCGTTGATGCCACGGGATGCTTTAACGGTAGTAATTGATACTATTGAATCAGGGAGTCGAGGGCGGCGTTGAGCGGGGCTATGGCGTGAGGTCCGTGGGCGGGAGTGGGAGTGACCCGGCGTCCGGCATAGCGGTAAAAGAGCGGATTCTGAAGGTCGTCGGCATTGATGTGGTAGCGTCGCATGTTTTTTATCAGTGCAAGCGCTATGCGGGTTTTGCTGTCATGGCTATTGGGTGATTTGCCGGATGAAAATATATCGATAAGGGCATCGGTGGCTTGGGCTATCTCGGGGAGCGACGAGATTACGGACTTGACCGATGAAAGCGAGGTGGTGTCGGCAAGCCATTCCGAGCCTGTGTCCATGAGCGATGATATGAGCGGGATGAACTGGCGTAGGGATTGACCGATGTTCATGACAGAGGTGAGTTCGTCGGCTGAAGAGTGTATGCGGCGCAGATGCTGTTCGGCATTTTGGGCAAGTCGGGGTGAGTCGATGATTTGTTTGTGCAGGTCGATAGGGATGTTGGCGGGATTGAATGCCACGGCATCAATTCCGCAGATTATTGACGCTATGGAGGCGAGCCGTCCACCCAGTGAGTGTCCTGTGAGCAGAATACGGGCGTCAGGGTCGTAGGCTTTTACCAGCTTTGCGATTGATTCTGTGGTGGTCAGCGCCGCCTTATTCTGTGGCTCTTCTATTGAGAATGCGCCTTGTATGTCGGTGATTATGTCGGCGGCTTCGGGCTCGGTGCCGGCAAATGCCAGCACGTATGTGTGTAATGGTTCGCTGTAAAACACCGAGGCTTTGAAGCCGGATGCAGAGCTTTGCCCGTCGGCGACTATCGAATCAATCTCACGTGCCGTCTGTGTACTCATCATGCTTGCGGGAGTCAGACCTGATGCCAAAAGGGCATGCGTAAGATGCCGGTAGCGCAGAGAATCATCAGTGGTTGCCGGTATTGCCGATGTGTAGTAGACCATTTCGGCGCATTTTCCGAGCATGGCATACAGGCTGTAGTCTGTTTCTGAGGAGGTGACAGGTGTGGATATGTCAGTGACGCTATCAGCCGGAGTTGTCGCGGTATCTGATTTTACAACTGAATCGGTTGCGGTGATATTACCGCACGCCGTTGCCATTGTTATTATGACAATACCTGTAAATATGCCCCGCAGTTTCACTTTTTCTTACCGGTGGTCTTTTTGGATGATGACTTTGAGGTGGATTTTGATGCGGGTGTGTCAGGATGACGGCGCAGAACCATAGCCGAGCGGGCAGGCAGATATAGATACAGCCATTCTACTCCCAGCGGGGTATAAAGGTCATCGCTTTTGGTGAAGTGAGTTACCGAATTGTCGATATTGCCATAGCCGCCGAATTCGGGGTCATCGGTTGACAATACAGACGAATACACGCCCGGAGGAGTGAGTATGCCGTAGTCCGATACGGAGTTGACCGGACTGAAATTGAACACGAAAATCAGGTCGCCGCGAGAGAATGCCAATATCTGGTCATCATCTTTCTCCCATAACTTCACTACCGGTTGCGCCTGAAAATTATAGACTCCCGATATTAGTGAAATCATGGCATTGTCAAAATTGTTGAGAAAATGGTATTTCAGCTCTTTACGGTCCACCAAATCCCACTGACGGCGTGCATATTTGTAGCTCCAGCCGTTGCCCTCGCGTGGGAAATCTATCCACTCGGGATGACCGAACTCGTTGCCCATGAAATTGAGATATCCGCCATTGATTGTGGCTGCGGTCACGAGGCGTATCATCTTGTGAAGCGCCATGCCGCGTGCCACTGTCATATCATCATCGTCAGTCATCATGTGCCAGTACATCTTCTCGTCGATAAGCCGGAATATCACGGTCTTGTCACCCACCAGAGCCTGGTCGTGGCTCTCGACGTAGGATATGGTCTTTTCATCAGAACGGCGGTTGGTGAGTTCCCAGAATATCGAAGTCGGATGCCAGTCCTCATCCTTCTTCTCTTTGAGGGTCTTTATCCAGTAGTCGGGAATGCCCATAGCCATGCGGTAGTCGAACCCGATGCCTCCGTCCTTGAACGGTATGGCGAGTCCCGGCATGCCCGACATCTCCTCGGCTATGGTTATGGCAGCCGGATTGAGCGAGTGAATGAGCTTGTTGGCGAGAGTCAGGTAAGTTATGGCATCAGTATCCTGATTGCCGTTGTAATAATCATCGTATGAGCCGAAAGCCTGTCCCAGACCGTGGTTGTAGTAGAGCATCGATGTTACGCCGTCAAATCTGAAACCGTCAAATCTGTACTCCTCAAGCCAGTATTTGCAGTTTGACAGCAGGAAGTGCAATACTTCGGTCTTTCCGTAATCGAAGCAGAGTGAATCCCATGCCGGGTGTTCGCGGCGATGGTCGTTGAAGAAGTACAGGTCAGTCGAGCCGTCAAGCCTGCCCAGACCCTCACATTCATTTTTTACGGCATGACTGTGGACTATGTCCATAATCACGGCTATACCCATGGAGTGGGCTGTATCTATGAGTGATTTTAGTTCCTCGGGAGTACCGAAACGGCTTGAGGCGGCGAAGAAATTCGACACGTGGTAGCCGAACGACCCATAGTAGGGGTGTTCCTGTATGGCCATAATCTGAATGGCATTGTAGCCGTCAGCGGCAATTCGCGGCAGAATCAGGTCACGGAATTCGGTATAAGTGCCCACATCCTCCTTCTCCTGAGCCATGCCTATATGACATTCGTAGATGAGCAGAGGCTTGGTGTCAGGATGAAATTCCGACACTTTCCATTCATATGGCTGTTCCGGATTCCACACCTGAGCCGAAAACAGCGCGGTCTGCTTGTCCTGTACCACTCGTGTGGCGTAAGCCGGAATGCGTTCGCCTTCACCACCGTTCCACTTCACTATCATTTTGTAATGGTCGCCGTGATGCATGGCGTGAGCCGGAAGCGTAATCTCCCACACACCTTGTGAGTCCGGCAGCCGGTGCAACTCGTACAGCGCCTGACGGTGCCAGTCGGAAAAATCACCTACAAGGGTGATGGCGGTGGCGTTAGGGGCATATTCGCGAAACACCCACGACCCGTCGGCTTGGCGGTGTAGCCCGAAATAATTGTGTGCGTTGGCAAATTCGTCAAGCGTACCGCCTTCGCCTGTAAGCTGGCGCTGACGGTTTATTGCGTCATTGTGTCGCCCCTCGATAGCTTCGGTAAATGGCACCAGCCAAGTGTCATTTTTGATAAGGTTGAGTTTCGACAATGGTTTTTCCGCAGTCTTAGCGGTGCTTTTTTGACGTTTTGCCATGGTTTTTATATAATAGGAGTGATAAAGAAAAGTTGAGCTTTACTCACTCGCGAAGTTATGTAAAAAAAGTGAGATATCCTTGCGGCTATATAAAGTAAATATTTCTCGCATATATATGTGGTTGTAGGTTAGATAGATGTAGCTGTAAGAAAATCATTGTGCGGTTAAATAATGGAAGCAGTTGCACAGTTGGAAAAAAGTTTTTAACTTTGTGGCGTCTATGAAGCCCGGATGGCGGAATCGGTAGACGCGCTGGTCTCAAACACCAGTGGAGCAATCCGTGC
>CAMWPX010000152.1 GCA_947176205.1 uncultured Porphyromonadaceae bacterium | reverse complement strand
AACCCGCGACCCTCAGCTTGGGAAGCTGATGCTCTACCAACTGAGCTACTACCGCGTGAACTTCAGCACGATGAGTGGTGGCGTAGCTGAAGTGTGATGAGTTGTTGGATGATGTTTATGCTTCGTGTGTTTCAACGCCTGCAAGATCCGGGTCAATCATGATACGACCGCAATATTCGCAAACGATGATTTTTTTGTGCATCTTGATTTCCATCTGTTTCTGTGGAGGAATACGGTTAAAGCAGCCTCCACAAGCGTTACGCTGGATGTAAACCAATCCGAGACCGTTACGTGCATTCTTGCGGATACGCTTGAATGCAGCGAGTGTTCGAGCGTCTATCTGTGGTTCGAGTTCTTTGGCTTGTTCGCGCAAACGCTCTTCTTCAGCTTTGGTTTCTGAAACGATTTCTTCAAGTTCGGCTTTCTTCTCAGTGAGGATATGCTGTTTGTCGGCAAGCGTTTCTTCTGTAGCTGCTATTTCAGCGAGTTTGTTATCAATCACACGAGTGTATTCATTGATATGCTTTTCGCTGAGTTCGATTTCAAGTGACTGGAATTCGATTTCTTTTGATAGCAGGTCAAATTCGCGGTTGTTACGCACATTGTCAATCTGAGTCTTGTATGTCTCGATTTTGCTTTTTGACTCATTGATTTTTTCTTTCTCGGCGTTGGTCTTGCGACGCAGTTCCTCTATATCCTGACGGTAGTTGGCTATACGGGTATTAAGACCTTCGATATGGTCTTCGAGGTCGCGGACTTCAAGGGGAAGTTCGCCACGTACAGTCTTGATACGGTCAATCTGGGATAAGATGGTCTGAAGTTCGTAGAGTGATTTAAGACGTGATTCTACCGAGATGTTCTGTTCTGCTTTGTTTTTATCAGTTGTAGCCATGTGTTTGCTTACAAGTAGTTAATCGGATTTGTATCGGTATTTGCATACCTGACTGCAAAGTTAGGAAATTTTTTTGTAATAATATGATAAAAAATGTCTTTAGTGCAGTTTTCGCTTTCGTGATGACCTATGTCGATTATCAAAATAGTGTCAGCATAATCCACAAAGTCGTGATAGCGGGTGTCAGACGTAACTTTGGCTTGTGCTCCGGCTGCGATTGCTTTAGGTATGAGTGACGCCCCGGAGCCTCCGCAGAGTGCTACCCGACGTATTATTGAGTCAGCTGGATAAGTTGTGCACCGTGCCACCGGTGAGCCGAATGTGTTTTTGACTTTTTCCACGAGTTCGACCGGCGACATGGCTTTGGGTAGGTTGCCCACGGTGCCGAGACCGGTGTGACGTGAGCCGTTGAGCATAGGGGTAAACTGGTAAGCCGGCTCTTCATATGGGTGAACCTGTAGCAATGCTTTTTCTACAGAGTTTCTCAGATAGGATGGAAGAACCATATCCAGCCTGATTTCTTCACCCGTGTGTTGATAGCCTATTTCTCCGGAATATGGGTCGGCGCCTTCGAGCGGACGAAATGTGGCGGTGCCTTTTACGGCGAAACTACAGGAATCGTAGTTACCTATATGACCGGCTCCGGCATCAATAAGTGAAAGCAGCAGTTCGTTGGCTGACTCAGCGGGTGTGTATACGCTAAGTGCAGTCAATGAGCCTTGTTTAGGGTCCAGAACTTTTACGGCTTGCAGCCCGAGTTTCTCAGCCATCATATGCGACACGCCATGTTCGGCATTGTCCAAGCAGGTGTGACAGGCATAAACGGCAATATCATTGCGTAGAAGAAGTTTTATGGACTGTTCTACCGGTGTGAGACCGTTGAGACGCTTGATGCCTTTGAACAGGAGCGGGTGATGAGCCACTATCAGGTTACATCCGGAGTCAATGGCTTCCTTTACCACAGCGGGTGTTACATCCACGCTTATAAGTACACCGGTACATTCACCGGCAGGAGAACCGATTATAAGTCCGCAATTATCATATTCTTCCTGTAATTGTGGCGGTGCGAACTGTTCAAGAGCCGCGGTAATATGTCCGATAAGCATGGTTGAAGGCTGTGTTTATTCGGCTGATTCGGTGTCAAGTTTTATGCAGAGTTCCTGTAACTGGGAGTCATCGATGGCTGATGGTGCATCAATCATCATATCGCGTCCGGAATTGTTTTTTGGGAAAGCGATTACGTCACGGATGGAGTCAAGTCCGGCGAGTATGGATACGAAGCGGTCAAAGCCGAATGCAAGACCACCGTGAGGGGGTGCACCGAATTTGAAAGCATTCATCAAGAAGCCGAATTTATAGCGGGCTTCTTCTTCTGAGAGACCTAACAGGCGGAACATCTTGTCCTGTAACTCGGCGTCATGAATACGTATACTGCCGCCACCGAGTTCGTTACCGTTGACCACCATGTCATAAGCTGTAGCTCTGACTGCACCTGTATCGGAGTCAAGAAGGTGCAAATCATCAGGATTAGGTGAGGTAAACGGATGGTGCATAGCGTAGTAGCGTTGTGTCTCTTCGTCCCATTCAAATAGAGGGAAGTCAATTACCCACAGACATGAGAATTTATGCGGGTCACGCAGTCCGAGTTCAGAACCCATACGCAAGCGGAGTTCACATAGTTGTTTGCGGGTCTTCATCGTTTCACCTGCGAGTATAAGCATTAAATCACCAGGTTTGGCGTTGCCACGTTCGAGCCATCGGGTTATCTGTTCGTCAGTAAAGAATTTGCCTACAGAGCTCTTTATGGAGCCGTCATCTTCATATTTTACCCACATCATGCCTTTGGCTCCGATTTGCGGGCGTTTTACAAAGTCGGTAAGTTGGTCAAGCTGTTTGCGTGTGTAGCCGGCACATCCGGGTACTACTATGGCTCCTACATATTTCGCATCGTCCATAACTGAGAATCCGCTACCTTCCGTGAGCTCTTTAAGCTCAACAAACTGCATGCCGAAGCGGGTGTCAGGTTTGTCGCTGCCATAAAGACGCATGGCATCGTGCCACGTCATACGGGGGAACGGTTCGGTGAAATCGATATCTTTTACATATTTGAAAATATGCTTTACAAGACCTTCAAACATCTGTAGCACATCTTCCTGTTCTACAAATGACATCTCACAGTCAATCTGAGTGAACTCGGGTTGGCGGTCAGCACGAAGGTCTTCGTCACGGAAACATTTGACTATCTGGAAATACCGGTCGAATCCACTTACCATAAGCAGCTGCTTGAATGTCTGCGGTGACTGGGGCAGGGCATAAAATTCACCCGGATTCATGCGTGAAGGCACCACGAAGTCACGTGCGCCTTCAGGGGTAGATTTAATCAGTACAGGAGTTTCCACCTCAAGGAAACCTTTGGCGTCAAGATAACGGCGTATTTCGAAAGCCATGCGGTGGCGTAATTCGAGATTACGGCGTACGCAGCCGCGACGCAAATCGAGATAGCGGTATTTCATACGCAAGTCATCGCCACCGTCGGTTTCATCTTCTATAGTAAATGGGGGAACGTCGCTACGGTTAAGCACTTTTAGTCCGGTAGCTATTATTTCTATTTCTCCGGTAGGTATATGGGCGTTTTTGTTGGTACGTTCGGCAACGTTACCGTTGACCTGTACTACAAATTCGCGTCCGAGTTTATTAGCTTGTTCAAATAGTTCAGGAGCGGATTCAGAATCGAAAACCAGCTGGGTTATGCCATAACGGTCACGCAAATCCACAAATGTCATGCCGCCCATTTTACGTACTTTTTGTACCCAGCCCGCAAGAGTAACTTCTTTGCCGGCATCGCTTAAGCGAAGCTCACCGCAAGTATTTGTTCTAAACATATCTAATAATGGTATGAGTGTTTTTTATTTTATTACAAAGGTATATAAAAAATCGGTGTTCTTCAGGCATTATGAAATTATTTTGTTGCCGGCATGGATATTTAGTCATGAAAATTACTAATTTTGTAGGTATATTTATTCATTTGATTTTTTTGACACATAAATTTTCATATATGAAAAAACAGTTTCTTGCTTTGGTTACAGGCGTTTCAGTCATATCGGCTGCGGGTGTGACCCCGCTATGGCTTCGTGATGTTAAGGTGTCGCCCGATGGTAACCGCATAGCC
>CAMWPX010000151.1 GCA_947176205.1 uncultured Porphyromonadaceae bacterium | reverse complement strand
CGTCATAGGCACCCGGGCATTATTAGCCGAATTAGTGCGGGAAATCGACAAATGCATCAACGAATTAACTCAATGATGCTATGAAAGATAAACTTGACATAAACATACGCATAAAGGATATCACCCTACCGGTGACGGTAAGCCCCAGAGAAGAACCGCTGCTAAGAGAAGTAGCCAAGGAGGTAAACCGAGTATTCGAAGAGTATGCCAAACGCTCGCCTGAGTGCTCCGACATAGAGATTTTAGCTCAAGTCACACTGCTTTTCGCCAAAGGATTCGTGACAAAATCTCATGAAATAGCTCAAATGGATGAGTTTCTTGAAGGATTTGACAGCGACCTTGACCGATTGCTTCAACCCGGAGAATAGACGTCCAAGTATTATTTTCCACCGTATAACCGCACCTGTCATCGGATGCCACCCAAGCGAGTCAGAAATGACCGCTGACCAATGGCTGACCGCATGATGGATTAGCGGATTTTTTATTTTGTAACCCAATAACAACTAACAATATATATTTTAATTCAATCACATGGAAACAGTAATATACATAGCCGCAGCGGCTGTCATAGCTTTGATTATCGGCATTGTGGCGACAATCCTGGTTCAGAAATCCATGGCTCGCTCACGTGCCAAAACCATCATTCAGGAAGCTCAGGCTGAAGCAGAAGTGCTGAAGAAAAACAAACAGCTTGAAGCCAAAGAAGAGGAACTGCGTATAATCGCTGAAGCCGAGAAACAGGCATCACAACGAATGTCAAAAGCACAAAGTTTTGAAGGCAAGCTCAAACAGCGTGAACTGCAACTCAATCAGCAACAGAGCGAGAATCAGCGCGCCCGCAATGATATAGAGCAGACCAAGGCAAAACTTAACGACCAGATAGCCCTTGTGGAAACCAAACAGGGCGAACTTGACACCCTAAAACGTAAAGCTCTTGAGGAATTGGAAAGAGTGTCAGGTCTGTCATCGGAAGAGGCTAAAGAAAAATTGGTGGAATCACTTAAAGATGAAGCTAAATCAGCGGCTCAAAGCTACATCAACGAAATAATGGATGAAGCAAAACTTACAGCCAACAAGGAAGCAAAACGTATAGTGGTACAGTCAATCCAGCGTGTAGCGACCGAAACTGCCATAGAAAACTCCGTAACGGTATTTCACATTGATTCTGATGAAATCAAAGGTCGCATCATAGGTCGCGAAGGCCGAAACATCCGAGCTCTCGAAGCGGCTACCGGCATAGAAATCATAGTGGACGACACACCTGAAGCCATAGTGCTTTCCGGCTTTGACCCAGTGCGCCGCGAAATAGCCCGTCTGGCTCTGCACCAGCTTGTGACTGATGGTCGTATTCACCCTGCCCGTATCGAAGAAGTTGTAGCCAAAGTACGCCGTCAGATTGAAGAAGAAATTATAGAAACCGGTAAACGTACCACCATTGACCTCGGCATACATGGACTACATCCTGAACTGGTAAGACTCGTAGGCAAAATGAAATATCGTTCAAGCTACGGTCAAAATCTGCTTCAACACTCTCGTGAGACCGCCAATCTATGTGCCGTTATGGCTGCCGAACTCGGATTGAACCCCAAGAAAGCCCGTCGTGCCGGACTGCTTCATGACATAGGTAAAGTACCTGATGAAGAACCCGAATTGCCCCATGCACTGCTGGGCATGAAACTGGCTGAGAAATATAAAGAAAAGCCCGAAATATGCAATGCCATAGGCGCCCACCACGATGAAACGGAAATGACCTCGCTCTTAGCTCCCATAGTACAGGTGTGTGACGCAATATCGGGCGCACGTCCCGGTGCTCGCCGTGAAATGGTGGAAGCTTATATCAAACGTCTGAACGACCTTGAACAACTGGCTTTATCATATCCCGGAGTTGTAAAAACCTATGCAATACAAGCCGGTCGTGAGCTACGTGTAATAGTAGGTGCAGACAAGATTGACGATGCCGAAACAGAAAAACTGTCGACCGAAATAGCAAAACGCATCCAGGATGAGATGACTTATCCCGGACAGGTGAAAATCACCGTAATCCGAGAAACCCGCTCGGTAAGTTTCGCTAAATAATCACTAACCAAGCAGTAATTATATATGGATTCCGACAAATCGGTAGGCAGTCTTGACGAACTTGCGCCCAATCGCCCCGAAGCAGAAGACGACAAGGAGATTCAGCAGTGTCCTGTGTGGCGTCGTCCCGGTGACGATGGTCCGCGAGGTAAACTATATTGCCATAACTGGCTTGCAGATGTTCCCGGTGGTCATGCCGACCATAATATGGTGGAAGTACAGTTCAAGAATACCCGCAAAGGATTTTATCTGAACTCGCTCAATCTTCCGGTAGAAATAGGCGAAATGGTGGTGGTGGAAGCCTCGCCCGGCTACGATGTTGGTGAAGTGACTCTTACCGGACAATTAGTAGCCCGCCAAATGAAAAAATCAGGTATGAAACCTGATGCGGAAATCAAACGAGTACTGCGTATGGCACGTCCGGCTGACCTTGACCGCTATAATGAAGCCCGTGCACGTGAACATGACACAATGATTCGCGCCCGAAAGATAGCCGAAGACCTGCACCTCAACATGAAAATAGGAGATGTGGAGTATCAGGGCGACGGCAATAAAGCCATATTTTATTATATAGCCGATGAACGAGTGGACTTTCGTCAACTCATAAAGGTTCTTGCCGAAGCTTTCAAGGTAAGAATAGAAATGAAGCAGATAGGAGCCCGTCAGGAAGCCGGACGAATAGGAGGCATCGGTCCTTGCGGTCGCGCATTGTGTTGTGCGAGTTGGATGACCAATTTCGTATCGGTAGGTACAGCTGCCGCACGTTTTCAGGATATATCGCTTAATCCGCAGAAACTTGCCGGACAATGTGCCAAGCTAAAATGCTGTCTGAATTTCGAGGTCGACGCTTATGTGGAAAGCCTGAAAAAGATGCCGGGTAAGGATGTCAGACTCGAAACTGCCGATGCCACATGGTATCATTTCAAGAATGATGTATTCAATCGGATGATAACCTACAGCTCCGATAAATCCGTACCGGCAAATCTGATTACCATCAGTGCCGAACGGGCGTTTGAAATCATCGCCTTGAATAAACGTGGAGAAAAGCCCCTGTCGCTTGAAGCTGACGATGCTCCCAAAACTCCGGAAAAGAAAAGTTATTCCGACCTTCTTGACCAGGATAATATATCGCGCTTTGACAAAAAGAAAAAACGCAAAAAATCAAAAGGTGGTAACCGCCATAATCAGCGCAGAGACCAGAACAAACAGAAGCCCTCATCACCGGCTCCGGACAACAATGCCTAAAAGACTCACTTATCTTGTAGTAATCACATGCATGCTGCTGACTGCTTCCTGTGCCGAAAAGCATTCAGGCTACAGTTGTTTCACATCCTTACCTGAAAACGGCTGGGTGTACGGTGACTCGCTCGTATTCCAACCTTCGGATTTGGATTCTACCGATGCACGCAACGTATATATAGCCATACGTCACACAAATGACTACCCGTACAGCAATCTATGGCTTGAGATAAACATCTGTGACTCTACAAGTTGTCACCGCGACACACTCTGCATGATACTTGCTGACGATTTCGGTCGTTGGAACAGCAAAGGTATCGGTCCGTCTAAACAGTTTCAGATGTTATTACCCGGCACTGCATGCATCAGTGACTCTACACGCATATCTGTAAGGCACATCATGCGTACGGACACACTGCATGGTATAGAACAAGTAGGCGTGACGGTAGAGACTTCACATCCATGATTACCTTATGGCTTTTTAATAAAAGATGAAATCACAACCACTCATACTGCTCAGCCCACAGGAATTGGCTCTTCGTCTGAACCATGTCACCGATGCCATGCGTAATGCCGGTGCCGACGCCCGGCTAATAGCTGATAACGCCAATATATATTATATGACCGGTCGTATCGTATGCGGATATATATAAATCACCGCAGACGGTACGATGAATTGCTTAATACGAAGCACAAACCATCTGACTGGTGATTATCTATAATATATACACAAGCCGGAAGATATTTATATAAAGTACGGCATACC
>CAMWPX010000150.1 GCA_947176205.1 uncultured Porphyromonadaceae bacterium | reverse complement strand
AGCTTTCTTTGCCATCTTCTTAGAATTCTAAATATTTGATTTCAGTTAAATAACCCTTTTCAACAGCCTCTTTAATAGCAGCATTGAGACCGTTTTTATTTATGGTACGCAGACCATTGGCGCAAATAGTGAGACTAATCCAAGCGTCCTGCTCTACCCAATAGAATTTTTTGTTAAAGAGGTTGATGTTAAATCTGCGTTTGGTGCGGCGTTTAGAGTGCGAAACGTTATTGCCCACCATAGCTTTCTTGCCTGTAATTTGACAAATCTTTGACATGGCTGTTAGTGTTACTTAGCTCTTTGTTATACTAATATACATTATCTATACGGTGAATCATGGCCGCCATCTCAGTCTCATATCACTGCTAAGCGCATCATTTTTAACAGCTTTACAGGATGAGCCACGAAACAGTGTGCAAAGTAACGATTTTTTTTCGTAACAGCCAAATCTTTTTACGGCATTTTTACACATCTGTTAAAAATTCACCTTGTTAAAAGACTATTTATCAGTTTTTAGCCCAGAGAGAATGAGAAACTTCACCGAGATATGCATAATAACCTTCCTGCGAGGTCTCAACCACGATACTGCCACCGTCACGCAGAGGAAGACGTACATGATGTTCATCGACAAATGTCATGAGTTCATATGAACCGGCATCAGTAACCACACTCCACGACTGCAATTGGGTATTGAAATCAAGGCGCACGACACTGCCGTCGGTCTGCGATGTAATAGTGTATCCCTTACCGTCGCAATCCACAAGATACGTGGCATCATTGCCTTTGATAAGCGACTTGCCCTGAGCTACAGGATTATTACCGCTCCAAAATTCTATACTGTTAAGCACAAGCACATCAGCCAATGCAGTCACTTCATATACAGGGAGAACCCAGAATGCGACAAATACCAATTCATTGAGGAACTTATTGCCAACCGTTTTATTCCATGCGAGTAGGTTGTTGGTAAGCTTGAAGCTGCCTATGCATGATGACATAAGCATGGAACCTGCAATTGTGAGAATAAGAGCTACGGGAATTAATTTCTTCTTCATAAATAATAATTGAGACGAGATATAAATTAGATTACAGTTTAACTTGAGATTTGGCTTTAGCATAACATCTGTATACAGACCGAACATAATCGTAAGTCTGACTTGCACGGAAATACCCGTATTTTACCACAGGGTCATTATAATATTCAGGATTGGATTTGAGCAGCAGCGCCTCCGCCACAGCGCCGTCCCACACCTGCGGATTATAACCGTATTTCTCAGCAAGCGCTATGGCATCAAGTATGTGAGCCAGTCCGGAATTGAATCCTGCCACCACGAATTTCTGCCGTTCCACCGGGTCGGGCACACGGCGGGAAAGAGACTTGTCAAGGGAAGCAAGCACTTTGGTTGCGGCAAGTATATTATCATCGGGATGAGTAATATTCTCAGGGGTCAATCCGAACGCCTGAGCCGTGCGCGGCATAAGCTGCATGATTCCTTTGGCTCCAGCCCATGATACCTGAGTGGTGTCATACCGGCTCTCCACAAATCCCATAGCGGAAAGTAATCGCCAATCCCAATCGATAGAAGCGGCGTGGCGCTTGAATATATCATCGTAAGCCGACATACGTCCGGCGCTGAAATCCATAACCACCTGTGCCGGCGACGCCTTGCTTAATTCAAAGTAGCGTTTAAGCAGACTCAAACGGGCTTTCTGCGGTGTGGCTTCGGCAAACCATCCATCGATTGAATCAGCAAGCCACGCCTTATGCGGACTTACCCCCCAAGCCGAGCGCTGCGGGAAACTAACGGGTAAGGTAATATCAAGGTCAGAATAATATGTCTTATTAATCCGGGCTATATCACTGTCAACTATGGTCAACGGAATTTCGCCGCGCGATACCATCGCTATCAAATCTTCCGTGATAAGTGTATCACGGTCAACATTACAGATAATCACCCCGCCTCCTAATTCTTCATTAAGATTAATCAACCGGTGATGATACTTGGAATCACGCTCCACATACACTTCACGACCCACAAGCTGGGTAACGTCGGAAATACGGTTCTTACGCGAGGTCTTGGGCTGAACGAGTACCTGTGTGGTTATATTTTCCACTCCACAATGAATCACATGGGCTTTATACTGCGAAGTGACAGGCACTTCATAAGCTACCAAATCCACTTTCCCGGAATCAAGCATGGCAACGGCAGCCGAAAGCGACGGTGCTATCTTCAGGTCAAGAACAATATGCTTGTCAGCAGTAAATTTTTTTATCAGGTCATAGTCATAACCCATCTCCATCTCTTTATAATAAAAGAATGAACCGGGACTATAAAGCGTTACTACCCTGAGCGTATCAGGCAGTCCATATGCACAGGCAGCATCAGCTGACGAATCACCCGACTTATGACACGAAACAGCCGCAAGGCACCATACCGCTACCAAAAGCAGCGGTATGGTGGGACGGAAATATGAATCAGTATTCAAAGACACCGAATTCGGATTTAATGGTCAACCGGTTAACGGGCGACTCCTCTACCCTGCCCACTATACGGGCATCGATACCGTAAGAGCGTGAGATTTCAATAACTTCATCGGCATACTCAGCCGGCAAGTATATCTCCATGCGGTGTCCCATATTGAACACCTTGTACATCTCAGCCCAATCAGTTCCTGACTGCTCACGGATAAGACGGAAGAGCGGAGGTACAGGGAAAAGATTGTCCTTTATCACATGTTTGCCCTCAACAAAGTGCATAATCTTGGTCTGTGCACCTCCTGAACAGTGAACCATACCGTGAATATGATGACGCATGCGTTCAAGCAGTGTTTTGATTACCGGAGCATAAGTACGCGTGGGCGACAGCACCAGACGTCCGGCATCGCACTCCACACCTTCCACCGCATCGGTAAGATGTACGGCTCCGGAATAAACGAGCTCGTCAGGGACAGCGGCATCATACGTCTCAGGATATTTCTGAGCCAGATATTTTGCAAATACGTCATGGCGGGCTGATGTAAGACCGTTGCTTCCCATACCACCGTTGTATTCATCCTCATATACAGCCTTGCCTGATGATGACAATCCGACAATGACATCGCCGGCAGCGATATCGGCATTATTGATTACATCGGTCCGGCGCATACGGCATGTAACAGTGCTGTCAACAATAATAGTACGCACCAAATCACCTACATCGGCAGTCTCACCGCCTGTGGAATAGGCATTTACGCCCATCTGACGCAGACGTGCCAACAGTTCTTCAGTGCCATTGATTATCGCCGAAATAACCTCACCGGGGACAAGATGTTTGTTTCTACCTATGGTACTGCTGACAAGTATATTATCAGTAGCTCCCACGCAAAGCAGGTCATCGATATTCATAATCAGGGCATCCTGCGCGATGCCTTTCCACACCGAAAGGTCGCCCGTCTCACGCCAATAAGCATAAGCAAGCGATGATTTGGTGCCGGCTCCATCGGCATGCATTATATTGCAATATTCAGGGTCGCCACCGAGTATGTCAGGAATTATTTTACAAAAAGCTTTGGGGTAAAGACCCTTGTCGACATTCTTTATAGCGTTATGCACATCTTCCTTCGATGCGGATACCCCTCGGAGGTTATAGCGTTGGTCAGTCATAATAATTAATGTAAATAAAACAATATAAGCACAAGAACACCGGGCATCACGAATAGCAACGAATCTATGCGGTCAAGTATACCTCCATGACCGGGTATCAGATTACCGCTATCTTTCACACCGACATTGCGTTTCAGCATGGATTCAAACAAATCGCCCCAAGTGGCAAGCACGCTCACTCCGCAGGCAAGAACCATGTACATCCAACCCGGTACGTAGGCAAACACGCCGGAAAATCCCGACACAATCCAAGCGGCGATGATACACACCAGCACTCCTCCGAAAAATCCTTCCCATGATTTTTTAGGAGAAAGGCGGGCAAACAATCTGTGGCTTCCCACCGCTGAACCAACGAGAAAAGCTCCGGTATCATTAAGCCATACGAGGACGAAAACAAACAGTGTCATCTGCGGACCAAACAAATGATAAACCACGACAGTACATGCCATGGGGAAGGCGATGTAAACCAACGAC
>CAMWPX010000149.1 GCA_947176205.1 uncultured Porphyromonadaceae bacterium | reverse complement strand
ATGTTGTAACGCAGGTCCTGACGCACTACCGATGTATTGCCAAGATTATTTGCACGCAGAGAGAGCGTGAACGGGTTGCCGGCAATAACTTTAGGCTTTTCTTCAAGCAGAGTATAGAATGAAGCCGGTGCGGTAGTTGTGTTATATTCAATATCGGAATATGCGCCGTTGGTGAATATCTGTTTTACATAAGCCTGACGGGAAGAGTGCATCGTACCATCAGGAATTATGTATTCCACAAGGTTGGTTGGTTTGACAACGGTAATATTGAAATCATATACACGACCCGATTTTATCGGACCTGCGGCAGCCGGAGTCGCCGTGTCAAACACAAGGCGTGCTCGGAATGAGCCGGATGTAATGCCATCAGGTACGGTCACTCCCCATTGCATCGTGTCGCTGTCCGGTTCGATGAGTTCTGACTCGGAGAATGTATAGTCACGGTCAAAATCAATCCACAGGGAAGCGTTGGCATTAACATCGGTATAGGTGGCAGTAAGTGGCACGGCAGGTGATGCATAAGCTACGGCTACATTCTGACCGGTAATGCGTGTATATAATTTTTCGGGAGCCTGTTCGGCTGTGTAATTGATATTCTGGTCTTCTCCGGCTGAAACAAGTGACAGCATATAGTCATCGGAAGCATTACCGGCAGGTACATCATATCCGGCTCCTTCAGTCAGCAATGGAGTGAAACGCAGTTTATTGGTGTAGGTACCACTCGTGGGAGTCACGTAGTTGCTCAGAGTGCCCGGTCCGCAAGATGAGTTGCCCAGTCCTTTCTGGTAGTAGTCCAAATCAAGGATAACTTCTTCGCGGGGTATAAGGTCAAAGTCATGACGAACCTGAATCATGTCATCCTCATTGTTATGAAGAGCCGAGAAGTTTACCTGACCTTCTGTCTCTATCATCAGTCCGAAACCATCGGTGCCGGTAATACGCATATAGCGCAGGTCTTCATGGTAACCCATGGTTTGTGGACGGATAAACTGTTCTGCCATGTCTTTTACGGTCGTTTTATACAGAGCTGCATGAGCTCCTGTCTTACGGTCAACGAAATTTGACCATGGTCCGCGGGCAAAATATTCCACATTTTCCAGTTCGGGAATCAGCGACATGGTTAGCCCCAGACGGGCCTGACTTGTACGGATAGAGTATGTGGTGACAAGGTCTACAGTACCATCGGCATACACAGTGTAAGCAGTGGTGTATGAACTTGATGATGACGTGTAGGTGGTGGTTATGGTTATTGACCCGGCAGCGTTGGCATTACCTTCATTATAAATTACTGAAGGCGTAGATGCTGTAAACGACAGTTTTGACAGAGCCGTGGGTGGATTGGGTGCATCGTTTTCAACCCAGCGGTTGCCGTTGAAGCGGGGACCATTACCATTGTATATAAGCTCCGTGCCTTGGTATACCATTGATGTAAGCTCACCACGCTGATTGAACCCTATCGAGAAGCCGCTGCCTTCTATCTGTAAAGGAGAATTAGAGGTGACTGCCATGGTGTGTGCCTGAGCAGGTTTGGCAGGCAGTGATGGGCGTGATGTTAAAGAGAATTGCTGGTATGACACTTCATGTCCGGCATCAGCCCAGTCTGATGCCTCTTTGGTCACGAATCTGATGTTGAGCAGATATTCGGCATCAGATGTGGTGGCGGTGGTGTAGGGAATGGTAAGAATGCCGGTGCCTTCAGAAGCCACGTTGAAATCTGATATTATACCTGATTCCACATCTTCACCGTTGCGGCTTACAGACCATGCTACGTTAAAGCCTGATAGGTCGATGAAGTCGTATGTGTTATTAACTGAGACGGTTTTGGACGAAGCATCGAAATCTGACATCTTTATGTAGCGGTACACTTGCTTTACCTCCTGCAGTTTGCCGGTAGGTTCGCGAAGAGGACCTACTATACCGTTGGAGCAGAAGTTGCCCTGATGAGGTCCTGAAAAGTCATAGCCTGAATAGAATCCTTTGATATTACCGGTGGCTATTTCATCCGGGTGATAGATGGCTTGGTCCACCCAGTCCCAGATACAACCGCCTATAGTACGATTGCTCGATTCAATAATATCCCAGTATTCTTGAAGGTTGCCTATAGCCTGACCCATGGCATGAGCATATTCACACAGGAAGTGTGGACGTGTATCATTGAGGTTGTCATGGGTTGTGAGCGTCGACAGACTCGGATACATTTTTGAAGTCATATCAGTATGTAACCAAGTGTCTGAACCGATACCTTCATAATGGATGATGCGTGAGTCAAGGGCACGTATGGCATCATAGCAACCTCCGAAGTTGGAGTTGTCGCCACTTTCATTGCCGAGTGACCAAAAAATTACGCTCGGGTGATTACGGTCACGAAGCACCATGCGCTCTTCACGGTCAATGAATGCGGGAAGCCATGACGAATTGCTGCTCAATGATGTGTAGGCATGACATTCAAGGTCGGCTTCGTCCATAACATATATGCCGTAATGGTCAAGCATGGCGTACATCTTGGGCTGTTTGGGATAGTGGCTGGTGCGGAGGGTATTGATGTTGTATTGTTTGAACATCGTGATATCCTTAAGCATGGTTTCCATGTCGACGGCACGTCCGTACAGCGGGTGGGTGTCATGATGGTTGGTGCCTTTGAAGAATACTTTTTTACCGTTGATGTGTACGAATTTGTTTACGATTTCAATATGGCGGAATCCGTATTTGGTGGAAAAAGCTTCTGTTTGGTTTCCGTTTTCATCTTCGAGCCAGATTACTACGGTGTACAGATTCGGAGTTTCTGCAGTCCATAGGCTGAGGTCAGAAAGATTGGCTGTGAAGTTGAGTTCGGAAGAAGCGCCTGAAGCCAGTGAAGTGATGTTTTGAGCCGGGAACGTATGCTTTACTTCACCGGAGGGTGAGAGCAGTTCCACATGGGCTGACAGAGTGCGTGAGCTTGCGGCACGGTTGTCAATGTCAAGAGCTACGTTTAATTTGCCCGAAGTGTAATTTGACGATGCCGACAATTCGGAGGTGATGTAGTGGTCACGTACGAATGCCTGCGGGACAGCTGTCAAAGTCACATCACGGTATATACCGCTCATGCGCCACATGTCCTGGTCTTCAAGATACGACCCGTCACACCAGCGGAATACTTGTACGGCAAGTGTATTCTTGCCCTGACGTGCAGCTTCGGTAATGTCAAATTCGTGGTCAGTGTTGGCTGCCTGTGTATAGCCTATGAACTGACCGTTGACCCACACATAAGCGGCAGAGTAAATGCCTTCGAAATTAAGAAGCAACTGGTGCTCTGACCATGATGTCGGAACATCAAATTCAGTTACGTATGAGCCTACAGGGTTTACACCGTAATCGGAATACGAATAGTGCCGCTGTATTTTGGGCGGATTCTTAGCGAAGGGATAATCGACATTGACATAAAGGGGCATATCGTAGCCTTTCATTTCCCAGTTGGATGGTACAGAAATTCGGTCCCAGTCAGATACGTCGTACCCTTCTTTATAGAAGTCAAGCGGACGTTTGGATGGTTCGTCTACTAAATAAAATGCCCATTCACCGTTGAGTGATTTTACTCGTGATGAGGAAGTGGGTTCCCATGGGTGTGCGAAAAATGAAGCGTCGGCTTTCATTTCCGCTACCGTGGCATACGGAGTGGTGGTAGCATGGGCGACTTCTTTATTTACAGCGAAAATCGCTTGATTTTCCCAATAGTCGCCCCATGTGGTTTGTGCGGCATACGCGTTAAGCGATGAAACGGCGCACAGACCGATAAGCAATTTGCCTGCATTTGGTAACATGGTCAGGGTATTTATGTGTTTTCAATAATATTCATGGTATGTTCCTTCCTCAGGAACTGCAAGCAAATGTATGAATAAAAATCTAAATGACCATACATTTATGCGAAAAAATCGCTGTAAGGCGATGGTGGGATACTATCGTTTTTTAGGAAAGGGCAAAATATCCCAAAGAGTCTGTATGACCTGTCTCGCTTCAGGCTGATTTTCAAATGAGAGTATGTAACTTTCTTTTGCTCCGGGGTAAGCGTGTCCTGTTTCCGCGCCGGTCATAAAATGGTCGATACATGGAAGTTTTTTGATAAAGGCAATGTTGTCACACGCAGTTATCACGCATTTATCGTTGAGGTATATAACGTAGTCTCCCATCATTTTGC
>CAMWPX010000148.1 GCA_947176205.1 uncultured Porphyromonadaceae bacterium | reverse complement strand
CAGGCTTGAAAGTTCGTCGTATCGTCAACGAACCTACAGCAGCCGCTTTGGCTTTTGGTCTTTACAAGAGCGATAAGGACCAGAAAATCGCTGTATTTGACCTCGGTGGCGGTACATTTGATATCTCTATCCTTGAATTAGGCGATGGCGTGTTTGAAGTAAAATCAACCAATGGTGATACTCACCTCGGTGGTGATGATTTTGACCAGGTTATCATAGACTGGCTTGCAGATGAATTCAAGAAAGATGAAGGCATTGATCTTCGTGAAGACCCTATGGCTCTCCAGCGTCTGAAAGAGGCTGCTGAAAAAGCGAAAATCGAGCTTTCAAGCACCACAAGCACTGAAATCAATCTGCCGTATATTATGCCGGTCAACGGTATTCCAAAGCACCTTGTAAAGACTCTTACCCGAGCAAAATTCGAGCAGCTTGCCGATAAACTTATCCAGGCTACTATCAAACCTTGCGAACAGGCTCTTAAAGATGCCGGTATGACAGCTAAGGATATTGACGAGGTTATCCTCGTGGGTGGCTCTACACGTATACCTGCCATTCAGGAAGTTGTAGCAAAATTCTTTGGTAAAGCTCCTTCTAAAGGTGTTAACCCTGATGAAGTCGTGGCTGTCGGTGCCGCAATTCAGGGTGGTGTCCTTTCAGGTGATGTGAAAGATGTGCTTCTTCTTGACGTTGTGCCTCTGTCAGTAGGTATTGAAACCCTTGGTGGAGTGATGACCAAACTTATCGAAGCCAACACTACTATCCCTGTGCGTAAGAGCGAGACATTCTCTACAGCTGCTGACAATCAGCCTTCGGTAGAAATCCATGTACTTCAGGGTGAACGTCCTATGGCTAAAGATGACAAGACGCTGGGCAAATTCCACCTTGACGGTATTGCTCCCGCACCCCGCGGTATACCTCAGATTGAAGTTACATTTGAGATTGATGCCAACGGTATCCTCAATGTATCGGCTAAGGATAAAGCTACCGGTAAGGAACAGAGCATACGTATCGAGGCGTCAAGCGGTCTGACCGATGCTGAAATCAAGCGTATGAAAGATGAAGCTGCCGCTAACGCCGCTGCTGATGCCAAGGAAAAAGAACGTATCGACAAACTTAATCATGCCGATGCCATGATTTTCCAGACCGAAAAGCAGCTTAACGAACTTGGCGACAAGATTCCCGCAGATAAGAAAGCTCCTGTAGAAAATGCACTTAATGCTCTTAAAGAAGCTCATAAGTCACAGAATATTGAAGCTATTGACGCAGCCATGAAGCAGATTGAAACTGCTTTCGGAGCCCTGCAGCAGGATATCCTCAACGCTCAGGCACAGGCACAGCAGGCTGGTGCACAGCAGGCAGGTCCTACTCCGAATCCCGGCAATGGCGATGGTGTCACTGACGTAGATTTTGAAGAAGTGAAATAATTAATAATTAACTAAATAAATAATCAGTCAGCCACCTGAAACTGTTTTCATCGGTGGCTGACTTTATTCTAAAAAACTATGGAAGATAAAGACAAGGTATTGGAAGCCATGCGTAATGCCGGTGAGCCGGTAAATGCGGGCAAGGTAGCCGAACTTACCGGACTTGACCGTAAGGTGGTAGATAAAGTGTTTGCACAGCTTAAGAAAGAGGGTGCCATAGTATCGCCGGTACGGTGTAAATGGACTCCGGCATAATTATCCGGCTTATGAATCAAATGGGAATGGACTTATGTCTGTTCCCATTTCTGTTTATTAATGGTCAACAGTCTTGAAGCCATGCCGTGAAATTATTCCTGATTATATTGCGTTAAATGTGTGATTTATTAATGTGTAAGATGAATGATTGTGATAATGCATGTGTAACTTATTGAAATACAATGTGAGAAATAAAAATAATGATGAAAGGTAAAAAATGTGGTCAAAAAATTTTTACATTACATAAAAAACACCTAACTTTGCACCCGTAATCAAAAACCCGCTATTGCCTTGTGGTGTAATGGTAGCACGTCGGATTCTGGTTCCGCCTGTGAGGGTTCGAATCCTTCCAAGGCAACACAAAGAAAGAGCTAAGTCATGCTGACTCGGCTCTTTCTTCTTTTTACCCTTATGTATTGGTTCGGGGTCAGTGAAATTTTTGTATTTTTGCGCGAAATTTTGATTGAATTATGTGGGTGATTCTTGCTTTATGCTCGGCGGTAGGGTTGGGGGTATATGATATAATGAAGAAGCTATCGGTACGTGACAATAATGTGCTGATAGTGTTGATGCTCAATACATTTTTTGGAATGCTGCTGATGAGTCCAGTCATTATATCAGGGATTTGTCGTGGTAACTATGGCTTTGACGGGACAGTGGCGGCGCATGGTCTTATTTTGATAAAATCTGTAATCGTACTCATATCATGGCTCCTCGGATATTTCGCCATAAAGCATTTGCCGCTTACTATTCAGGGTCCGATTAATGCGTCGCGTCCTGTGATGGTACTTACAGGAGCAGTGCTTATTTTTGGCGAAAGGCTGAATCTTGTGCAGTGGATGGGCATCTTGTTGGGATTTCTTTCGTTGTTTATGATATCACGTATAGGTTCACGCGAAGGATTCTCGTTGCGTAACTCGCGATGGATATGGATGTCAATCGGAGCAGCTGTATTCGGTGCTGTTTCCGGATTATATGATAAATATCTGCTGCGTAGCTATGCTCCGATCGATGTGCAGTCGTGGTATTCGTTTTATCAATTTCTTATTATGGGTACAGCAATCGTATTAATGCGTCGGCTTTGTCCGGCGATTGCAGGAGTTGCCACGCGGTTTCGGTGGCGCTGGACCATTCCTTTGATAGCCGTCTTTCTGACAGTGGCTGATATGGCTTATTTCTATAGTCTGTCATTTGATGATTCAATGATATCAGTAGTATCGATGATTCGTAGGGGCAGTGTGATAGTCCCATTTCTTTACGGTGTAATAGTGCTGCATGAGCGCAATATTAAGGTAAAACTCATAGATCTCGGCATCTTAATGCTCAGCCTCACCCTGCTTGTAATCGGCTCAAGCTAAATATGCTTTGAGTGCTGAAAACAAACGAACATTAAAATAAAAACCCTCAACCGTTGTAACGGTCAAGGGTTCAAAGGTGATGCAGCAAGTCTCCAATCTTTGTTAGTGAAGTAGCTGCGAAACCTTTTCACATTTATGAGAGTTGAAATAGCTTTCAAGGTGTGCAAATGGACGGTTAAAATTGTAAACAGACAAAAATATAGCAAAAAATCACTCGTCACCCCTCGTCAATATGCAATTAATTGATTTATTATAGAGGTATAATTTGTAGTGTATTAGTATGAACGAACTGTAACGACGCATATATATGAAATAGGTTATTTCATATATAATATGTTGATATGTCGGTCAAAAATATTTAGTTGAATTTTGGAGATATCATCGTTTTCAATAAAAATTGTAATTCCATAATTAGAAAATGGTGCTCCCATAGAATCAAATCCAAAACCTCTGAGTTCTATTATATTTGTAGTAGTCTTTATTATTCTCATCCTTTTGGGACTCATTTGAATATTATTTCTCCAAATAGGATGTATTCCATCAAGATTATATATTGTTACAGAATAGCCCTCGTTACCAGTTATGCTATTTTCTATTTTGATTTTTCTGTGACAATTGTAATTATGTCCTGAAGTATTTTTCCCGTTCTGATATCTTATGTGGTCAGAAGAATTAAATTCTAAATAACCATGAGAAGGATAGTTATTACCGTCTAAAAGCGAATCTAAAATAGTATTAGCCATTATATTATCAGCTATTTCTTTTTAGTAGGACAACAAAAAGTTAGCAAATAAAATTTTACAAGCTTTTTGTTGTCCTATGGTTATATCAATATTGATGATATTTCATCAGAAAGTCCATTCTAGCTTGGTGAAGCATTTGAAGAAGGCGATCAAAAAAATCATCTACATCGGGTGTATTGTCTATTAAAATTTCAGTAGATATCCAAACTTCATTTTCATCGGTAACATGAGCCTTAACTACTTTTTTGTCTTCATTGATTTTGTTACATAATTCTATAAGACGATTACGTTCAGAATCGTTGCCGTTATGAATCTTGGGCATTAAAAGTTGAAAAAATTGTGTATCGCCAGAATTGTCCGCGATCAAGAAGTTTCCACCTTGATGTTGAAATAACAGTCCAAATGGTAGATCATTGAAATTAATACCATGCTGTTTTAGCCAAGCTTTGTAAATATTCATAAT
>CAMWPX010000147.1 GCA_947176205.1 uncultured Porphyromonadaceae bacterium | reverse complement strand
GAGTCAGTGTGGTCGTGACACGCATATACTCGAGTTGCTGATTGAGCAGACGTATTTTTTCTTCCTGCTGTGCTACCTGCGCGTTGAGTTCGCTGATTCTGGCGTCTGCTTCACGCTTGGCGGTCAATAGCTCGGTATAGCGCTGTGTGAGCACGTATGCCTTACTTTTGATTGACTCTATCCGTTGTCGCAAATCGCCGACCATTCTATCTAAATTTCTACAAAAGTAAGAAAAATATTCAAATAATCCAGTATTTTATCAAGCTATTTTTAACCAATAATTCCTATTGGTTATTTACGGCGGAGTATGAGGTAAATAGGATGATAGGTTAGGGTGGTCAGTCCGGAGCGGATTATATTTGAAGCTATATCCGCTCTGCGGCTTTGTGTGGTAGCCACGCCGGTAAGACGGATGTGACGCAGCAGATGTGTTGGTGTGGCAAATGACATATTGAGGTGTTCGTCGCTGATATCGATTATCTCAAGCGATGCAGGTATGTTTTTGCGCCATTGTTCCATTGACAGGTAGTGTAATGGTTTGCCGCTTTTGGCTAAGAATGGATTCAGTTCAGCAAAGTTATCCTCGCCGAATGTCGATAGGGCTATCAGTCCGCCCGGTCTTATGGCTCTGCTGCATCGGTCCACGAACCGTATCGGTGAGCGGAACCATTGTATGGTCGATGCTGACAGTATGGCGTCAAAACATGATGGGGAGCACTGTAGTATACCGAGTTCGGCATCACATATCACATGATGTCCCGGAAGGTGTTTGTCGATATGGCTTAAATCCCATAGTTGAAGTTCATCGGGCGATAGTGATTTCAGGTATTCACGTGTAAACAGTCCCGTGCCGCACCCTATTTCAAGTATGTTTCTGAGCTTGTCGGTGGCGATATGTTTATTAATCATTTCAGCCAAATGGCATGCTATCGTAGTCTGTGCATCGGCATTGCTGTCGTAAGTCTGAGCCGCCTCTTTGAATCTGTTTCCTATTATGGATTTGTCACGGATATATTCATTTATTATGGCTTGGAAGTCGGGCAGGTGAGACCCGTCAGTCAATCGTACGTCTGGGTGCTTTTCCCATGCGTGCAGTTGATTTTCAGTGGGTATTATCCTGTCGTTGTCAGATATAACTATGTGGTCCCATAATTTGCTGTCGGCGGTCACATCCGCCATGTTTGCTATAGCGTCAAGCTCTGATTTGAGCGAGTCAATGCTTCTCGGTTCGGGTAGATTGGCTTGCCATCGGGCGTATAGTGCGGAACTTCCGCACATCCGGCGATAGAATTTCTGTAGTGACGATTGGCTAAGAGTATCACGCGTGGCATTGAAAACGGCATGAGGTATGCCGCGAAGGTCGTCCACCGGGTATAATGTTCCGTTTACGGCTATGGTGCAAGTAACGGGCAGATGTTGGTTCTCTTTAAGAAATACTGTCGCTGCCGGTACGCCGAATGACCAGGCTATTACTGCAATTTCGTCGTATCGGCTGAAATCGGGAGCGTTGTTAAGAATAAGGGAGGAATAGTCATAGATTACCGCAATGTCCCAACCGGGCATTTGTAATTCGCGCAAATGGTTATGGTCAGTGCTCCATCCGGTGAATATCAGGAGCAGTCGCGATTCCGTCGGGGCTGTGGTTGATATATAGCGGTTATCCATTGATAGCTTTGTTTAATGATGCTATGAATCGGTCTATGTCATCTGTGGTCAATGCCGCACTCAGACTGATACGCAGTCGTTCCGTTCCTGGGGGTACGGTGGGGGTACGTATAGGTAACACTTTGAATCCCTCAGCAAATAGTTTCTGTGATAAATCAGTGGCTAAAGTGGCTGAGTGCGTGATATATGGCATGATGTGTGACGGATTTATCTCGCATCCCAAATCAGTTAAGCCGCAAGCAAGTCTGTGGCAGAGTGATGCAAGGTGTTTGCGTTCTTTTGTCATGTTTGCGCTATGATGCAGTATTTTCCGAGTCCAACTGCAACATATCGGAGGCAGGGCGGTGGAGAAAATAAGGCTTCGGGAGCGATTTATCAGATAGTTGTGGATATATGGGTCTGTAATGCAGTATGCTCCAACAGAAGCAAGGGCCTTGCCGAAAGTGCCTACAACGACGTCGATTTCTTCAAAAGCATCTGTATCCATGCACGCGCCTGTTCCTTTTGGTCCGAGCACACCTACTGCATGAGCTTCATCTACGTAAAGCATAGCTTTCGGATATCGGCGTTTGAGCGCTATAAGCTGATTCAAGTCGGCTCTGTCACCGTCCATGCTGTAGACCGATTCCACTACAATTATAATCCGGTCATATCTTTCATGTTCTTTTTTTAGGATGTTTTCCAGTCGGTTCATGTCGTTATGCACGAATCGCTGCCAGGGAGCTTTGGACAGCATGATGCCGTCTATTATACTGGCATGTACTAATTTGTCAGCTAAAATCAGAGTGCTGTTTTCTGATGCCAGTGCCGATATTATACCGGTGTTGGCATGATAGCCGCTATTGAATAGCAGTGCGGCACGACCTTTATATAGGATGCTGAGTTCTGACTCCAGAGAGTGGTATTCATCTTGAGCTGCGGCGAGCAGGCGTGAGGCTGATGAGGTGAACGAAAGTTTTTGAGTCGAAGGATTGGACAGGAATTCTTGGCGGAGATTGTCGCGTGAGCCGAGTCCGAGATAGTCATTGCTCGATAAATCCACTATGTCGCACATCGTGGTGTCGTCAGGAATCCGGCGCAGATTACCCGTTGCGGCTAATTCTTCAAGTCTTGAGTCGTATATATTCACTGCTCTATGATGGCTTTGGTTTGGGTCAGCAGATAGATGAGGTCATCATCAGATATGATGTAAGGAGGCATCACGTACACGAGTTTGCCGAACGGTCTTACCCATATTCCACGTTCCACACATTGACGTTGGAAGTCAGCCATATTGACCGGTTCTTTCATCTCCACCACCCCTATGCTTCCGAGTGTTCTTACATCCTTTACCTTGTCACATTTTTTTATAGGTTCAAGTTCTCTGGTTATTATGGAGTTTAGGTGCGCTATCCGGCTTTCCATATCCTGACTGTTGAGTAATTTTATTGAGGCTATCGCCACAGCGCATGCAAGAGGATTGGCCATAAATGTAGGTCCATGCATCATCACTCCTGCCTCTCCGTGTGAGATAGTGTCAGCCACATCAGCTGTAGTGAGTACCGCGCTCATGGTCAGATATCCGGCTGTCAGCCCTTTGCCTATACACATGATGTCCGGTTTTACATTGGCGTGTTCCCATGCGAATCGTTTGCCCGTGCGCCAGAAGCCGGTTGCTATTTCGTCAAATATCAGGTATATGCCGTATTTGTCACACAAGCGGCGTGCCTCACGTAGATATTGCGGGTGGTAAAACCACATTCCTCCCGCACCCTGTACTATGGGTTCGAGTATCATGCCTGCTATTTTGTCATGCTTTTCAGCAAGCAGTTTCTCCAGCGGCTTTATATCGTCAGGATTCCATTCGCCATCGAATCTCGAAGCCGGCTGAGCTACGAAATATCTCACAGGCAATGCGCTGCCGAAAGCACCGTGCATGCCTGTCACCGGGTCACACACGCTCATCGCGTTCCAAGTATCGCCGTGATATCCTGACCGTATGGTTACGAAATTGCTCTTTTCATGGTTGCCGCTACAGGATATCGCAGCCTGTATTGCCATTTTCATCGCTACCTCGGTGGCTACCGAGCCGGAGTCGGCATAAAATATATTATGCATATTGTCCGGCGCGAGGTCAAGCAGCAATTTGCCTAATTCGATTGCCGGTTCGTGGGTTATGCCGCCGAACATTACATGTGACATCCGGTCTATCTGATTTTTTGCTGCTTGGTTTATGGTCTCGTTATTATATCCGTGGATTACCGCCCACCATGACGACATGCCGTCTATGAGTTCGCGTCCGTTGCTTAGTTTTAATCTTACTCCGTGGGCTGAAACCACTTTATAAGTAGGCAGAGGATTTATGGTCGAAGTATAGGGATGCCACAGATGTGTTTTGTCCCAGTTGTCGTGAGTTGATGCTATGTCGTTGGTTAAGTCTTTGGTCATCTTTTGATTAATCTTATGATTTTAGCCGGTGACGTATGTTGTCAGCCATTGGATAACTGCAAAATTACAAAAAAGTGAGTAAAAAAATGATGGAAAATTTTGTCAGAATCAAATTTATGTCTACCTTTGCATCGCAAACGGAAAATGGACCGATTGCCCAACGCGAAAATAGCTCAGTTGGTAGAGCACAACCTTGCCAAGGTTGGGGTCGC
>CAMWPX010000146.1 GCA_947176205.1 uncultured Porphyromonadaceae bacterium | reverse complement strand
ATATAGTGATGAGCTGCAAGCAGCTTCGCGGTGACATGCACTCCGCATGGCCTACTGCCGAAATCGCCGGTATGGGTGGAGCCGGAGCCGTTGAAGTACTTTACGCTAAAGAAGCAAAAGAAGCCGCAGACCCCGCAGCAGTGCTCAAAGAAAAAGAAGACGAATACAACAAACTGTTCTGCAATCCCTACAATGCAGCACGTTACGGATACATCGATGACGTCATCGAACCCCGCAACACTCGCTTCCGTGTAATTCGCGCACTTCAGCAGCTCGCCACCAAGAAAGTAACCAATCCTGCCAAGAAACACGGCAATATACCTTTGTAAACCACTCGGTAATCTGATTAATAACTTCACTTTTTTATGAAAAAGAAACTCACATTACTGTTAGTGGCAGTGATGGCTTGCATGACGATAGCATCGGCCCAAGGCAGACGCGGTCTTCGCATCAATGAAATTATGGTGCAGAATGACAGCAACTTTGTCGATGACTATGGACAGCGTTCAGCTTGGGTGGAACTCTTTAATTCCACCTTTGCCCCGCTCGAAATCTCAAGCATCTACATCACTAACGACAAAGAAAAAAAAACCAAATATCCTGTACCCCTTGGTGATGTAAATACAAAAATGCCCAAACGCCAGCACGTGCTTTTTTGGGCTGACAGTGATTCCACCCGTGGTACATTCCACATGAATTTCACCCTTGAACCCGGCGTTGACAACTGGATTGGCATATACGATGCCGATGGTCTTACCCTAATAGATGAAGTTCTTGTACCTGCATCGCTTCTACCTAACCAATCATACGCACGTGTATATGACGGCGTTGACGGTGAAAATGGAGAACCGACTTGGGAAATTCGTGACAATGTAACCAAACCCGTTACCCCGAGCAGCAATAATCAGATTCGTAGCCAGAACACAAAAGTGGCAACGTTCTCCAAAGAGGACAAAAACGGATTTGCCATGACCATTATGGCTATGGGTATCGTATTCTCCGCACTTCTTATGCTCAGCATCTGTTTTTACATCATCAGTAAAATCGGAGCAAAATCTTTACGTGATAAGAAAGCAAAAGCTCAAGGTACTCAGGTCAAAGGATTACCCAAATCCGAACGTCCCAATCATGACACCGGTGAAGAAATCGCTGCGATTGTTATGGCTTTGCATGAACATCTCAATGTACATGACAGCGAAAACACCATACTCACCATTAACAAAGTAAAGCGTGCATACTCGCCATGGAGTTCTAAAATTTACGGTCTGCGCGAAATTCCGCGCCGTTGAATTTATCCACGGAAACAATTACTACTAACTAATCTTACTAAAGTTACCAATGAAAGAATATAAGTATAAAATCAACGGTACAACATACAAAGTAACCGTAGGTGACATTGACAATAACGTAGCTCAGGTGGAAGTCAACGGCACACCATACAAGGTGGAACTTGACGCTTCACAAAAACCAGCCAAAGTGGTCAACGCTCCCCGTCCTTCAGCAGCTCCCCGTACCGAAACGGGAGCAAAAGTCATTACCAAACCGACTGCGGGGGCTGCCGGTCATCAGGTAAAATCACCGCTGCCCGGCACCATAGTATCTGTGGCTGTTAAAGTAGGTGACGCAGTTAAAGCTGCCGATACCGTAGTGATTCTCGAAGCAATGAAGATGGAAAACGCCATACATGCAGGTCGCGACGGTGTGGTAAAAACCATCAATGTCAATCCGGGCGATGCCGTACTTGAAGGTGCACCCCTGCTGGTAATCGATTAATAGTTAAATCCACAATTACATAATTATGGACTTTTCTGAATTTCTACAATCCAACCTGCAGCAATTCTGGGAACTGACAGGTTTCTATAACGCCACTTGGCAACACTTTGTCATGCTCGGTGTGGGTCTGTTCTTTATCTGGCTTGCCATAAAGAAAGACTTCGAACCCATGCTTCTGGTGCCTATAGGCTTCGGTATGCTAATCGGCAATATCCCCTTCAACACCACAGCCGGACTTGAAATCGGCATATATGAAGAAGGCTCCGTGCTTAATATATTATATAATGGTGTAAGTGCCGGATGGTATCCTCCGCTGATATTCCTCGGCATCGGTGCTATGACTGACTTTACAGCTCTTATCGCCAATCCGAAACTCATGCTTATCGGTGCATCAGCACAGTTCGGTATCTTCGGTGCCTACATGGTAGCGTTGTTACTCGGTTTTGCTCCCGACCAGGCAGGCGCCATCGCTATTATCGGTGGTGCTGACGGTCCCACAGCTATCTTCCTGTCATCGAAACTTGCGCCAAACCTTATGGGTGCAATCGCCGTGTCAGCATATTCTTATATGGCGCTCGTTCCTGTAATTCAGCCTCCATTGATGCGCCTGTTCACTACAAAGAAAGAACGTCTGATAAAGATGCGTCCCGCTCGCGCCGTGTCACAGAACGAAAAAATCATTTTCCCGATTCTCGGTCTGTTACTGACTTGCTTTGTAGTACCTTCCGGCATTCCGTTGCTCGGCATGCTCTTCTTCGGCAACCTTCTTCGTGAATGCGGTGTCTGCAACCGTCTTGCCAAGACTGCAAGCAATGCTCTTACCGATATCGTCACAATACTGTTGGGTATGACCGTAGGTGCATCTACACAGGCTTCAGAATTCCTTACAGCTGAAACTATTGGGATTTTCGCCCTTGGTTTCATGGCATTTATCATCGCATCTTCAAGCGGCGTTCTGTTTGTCAAACTGTTTAACCTTGTATTACCTCAAAGCAAAAAAATCAATCCGCTTATCGGTAATGCCGGTGTATCCGCAGTTCCCATGTCAGCCCGTATATCTAACAACTTAGGACTGAAATATGACCCGTCAAACTATCTGCTCATGCATGCCATGGGTCCCAACGTAGCCGGTGTTATCGGTTCAGCTGTTGCTGCCGGTGTTCTTCTCGGCTTCCTCGCTTGATAGTGACATAAATTACTTATCACAGACACGACATGTGATTTCATTTTTAACGAATTACATGTCGTGTCTTATTTTATAAGATTGACACAATTGTTGAGTCTGTTTATTGCCACACAATCTGTCACACATTATATCATGTATTGTAACACATTTTTAATCTCATAATAAAAACTTAAATACAACCCGAGGTGTTTATTATACGAACCCAATCTGAAACCATCCTCAGGGATATAATCCAACTTATTGCACATGATTACAGATGCCGTAATAGACTCTCTCTATAAGAAATATAAAAAAGCTCCTGCATCACCTGATGAACTGGACATAGCATTATTATTTGAAAATCTGCTGGATACTCATGACATCATGATAGATGACCGTGGCAATCTTATTATAAACTCGCTTCCACCCACATCTTTCTTCAGGAAAATAGCTCTTAGCCGTATTCACGCTATTGTGGAATTTGAACATAAGATAGCTATAGTCCTTCATTCATCCATATTGTTTCTCAATAAGCATGATTCCAAATCACATCTGCACATAAAGCCAATGAAGCGTACTCTAATTGACCGTATTCGCGGTGTCGGCTCATCAAAGCATAAAGCAGACTCCGAATATGATAATGAGGACGAAGATTAAAAGTTATCATCCACATATATAATATAACAAAAAAGCTTACCGCAATGCGGTAAGCTTTTTTATTTCGTGTCAGCTATATTACTGACCGATTATGCGCCTTTTACTTTGTCAACTATAGCCTTGAATGCGGCGGGATTGTTGAGCGCGAGATCGGCAAGCACCTTGCGGTTGATTTCAATACCTGATTTATGGATAAGACCCATCAGCTTAGAGTATGAGAGATCCTCCATACGGGCAGCAGCGTTGATACGCTGAATCCACAGGGCACGGAAATTACGTTTTTTATCTTTGCGGTCACGATAAGCATAAGTAAGACCTTTTTCCCAAGTATTCTTGGCTACAGTCCACACATTGCGACGGCAACCGAAGTAACCGCGGGTGAGTTTTAAGATTTTCTTTCTGCGAGCTCTTGAAGCTACATGATTTACTGATCTTGGCATTTCTTTTGATGATTTTTGAATGTTAGCGGCATTTGCTCTTTTGTGCTAAACATCCGGTTAGTAAATTTGATATAAAATCACGAAATTAATAGTGAGAATCTTCAGTCAAAGGCAGGCATTATTTCATACCCAGAAGTGCCTTAACGTTATTTTCATCCACCTTGGCAATCACACCGAAGTGAGTAAGATTGCGTTTTTGCTTTTTAGTCTTCTTGGTGAGAATGTGGCTTTTGAAAGCATGTTTTCTCTTGATCTTTCCTGATCCGGTAAGGGCGAACCTCT
>CAMWPX010000145.1 GCA_947176205.1 uncultured Porphyromonadaceae bacterium | reverse complement strand
AGCTTTTCGCCAACTTCTTAGCCAGATGGGAAACAGGCGTTCGTGGGCTTCAATGTTGTGGGCGTTGCTTTCACCCTGATACCATATTACACCTGCCAGCGGCAACGGGGCGATTGGAGCTATGCCGGTGGCGAAGAGATAGCCCGGCTCGTAAGGGTGGCGGTGATGCCCGTGGGTATCGCCTACGTTTTCGGCTATGCGCTGAATTACCCACGGCTGCATAACGGTGTTGTGCTGCAGTGGGGCGGCGGCTTCAGGATATTCGGCTTGTAACGTGCGTATGTCGGTCCATGATTCTATGGGGGCACCTCCTACGGCATTGGCTATGATGCCTACGGGCACATCGAGACTGTCACGCAGGGCGCGGGCGAAGTGATAAGCCACGGCTGAGAATTGTCTGGCATTATCGGGAGAAAGGATAGCCCAGCGGGCGGGTAGAAAATGACGCATGCTGTCGACTTCGGCTATGTGTGTATGGCTCCAGCGTGTGGCATTGGTGCGGACTACGGGACGCATATCAAAAACACGCAGCAGGGAGTCAGTGGCTAAGGGCGGTGTGAAGTCAGAGCTGCTGTGGAGTGGAAATTCCATGTTGCTCTGGCCGGATGCCAGCCATACTTCTCCTGCGGCGATGTCGGTAAGACGCAGTGTGTCACGGCTGTCGGTCACGGTAAGCGTGTGGTTCGCGCCGCAGTGCAGGGGTACGACGTTGACATGCCATCGACCGGAAGCATCGGCATGGGTCATGTATCGGCCTCCGGCGAGTTCGAGCGTAATCCGGCTGCCGGCTTTAGCTTCTCCGGAGATGGTGAGCGGGGTATCGCGCTGTAACACCATACCGGAGGTGTAGACGGGGGGCAGGCGGAGTGACTGTGACCATGCTGTGATGCAGACGGCGGCGCAGAGCCACAGCATGGCGTATCTTCGGGTCATAGCGTACGGCGGATTACATTTTTTGCAAAATCTCGTCAATCAGCATGGAGCTTTTAATCATCATGCGCGGTATGTGGAACGGACCTTTGAACAGGTTGCCTTTGGCGGGCTGAGCTACACTGCCGTCGCGATGCAGATAGCCGAACCATTCGCCGTAAGCGGGGTCGGGAAGAAATTCGTAAGCCCAGTCGTCTGCCATGCCGTACATTTCCAGATAGTGGGGGTTGCCGGTGGCGTTGTAGGCATATAGATTGGCTATTACGGCTTCGGTCTGAGGCCACCAGAATTTCATGTCCTGAGAGTAATCCTGAGCGGGGAAATGCTTGCAGTCGCGGAAGTTGATTATGCCGCCGTACTCTTCGTCCCATCCCCATTTCCAGCTCCAGTCAAGTATCTGCAGACCCATTTTGACGAGTTTGTCTTCCCAGCCGCGATGTTTGGCTTCCTCAAGTATGAACCATGAAGTCTCGATGCAGTGACCGGGGTTGATTACACGCCCGTTGATGGTGTCGATAAGGCTGCCGTCGGGCGCCACCATCTCGAGCACGGCCTCGAATTCGGGGTGCATGAAGTAGGTGCGGAGGTCATGGAGCGATTCATCAATCTGCTGGTCAAGCACAGGGTCGGCTATAGCACGGCGTATGCATGCGGCGGTGTTGATGAGTATCATGGTTATGGAGTGTCCGCGTGCGGGCTGCGATGGGAGATATTTGGGCTCGAGCACACCGGGGGTGCTGATGAATGAGCGTATGCGCTTGAATAGCTGGAGTGCTTTCGTGGCATAATTTTTGTCGCCTGTGGCTATGGAGTATTCGCTCATGGCTATGGCAGCGAAGCATTCGGAGAATACGTAACGGCGCTTACGCAGCGGGGTGCCGTCGGCTGTCACTTCGAAGTACATTCTGCCGTCGGCGGGGTCGAAGCAGTGGGCTTCGATGAAGTCCAGACAGCTGCGCGCCATGTCGAGATATTCCTGTCGCGGGGCGATGTTGTTGTATGCAAGCGAATAGATGAAGGCGCAGCGTCCCTGAAACCACACCGATTTGGTGGAGTCCATGAGTTTGCCGCCACGGTCAACACATGTATATACGCCTCCGTTGACTTTGTCAAGCCCGTATTCGAGCCAAAAGGGGAGGATGTCGGCGGTCAGGTCAGCTTTGTAGCGTGCCTGACGGTCAAGTAGATATTGTTTGGGATTGGATCGCCACATGATTTGTTGTGAATTAGTTGATTGTCAGAATTTGTTGCAGCGCTCGAAGAAGTTGATGGCTTCGAGTTCGGCTTTCATGGCTGATTCCTCCTGGGGAGTGATGTTACGGAACGGGGTGCGGTTGGGTCCCAAATCGAGTCCTATCAGTTTCATAATACGCTTGCCGCCGACGATGTTTCCACGGTAGCGGCAGATGACGTTGATTACTTCCTGAGCGAAATTCTGGTGCTCGCGGGCAGCATTGATGTCGCCGCGGTCCCAGGCTTCAATTATGGCCACGAGTTCACGGCCATTGTAGTTGGTGGTGCCGCCTATGCCTCCGCGGGCACCGCCCATGGCGAGAGATGGGAGTATGGTTTCATCCTGTCCGTGAAGCATGTCGAATCTGCCGTCGGCATACATGCGGCACTGGTTGTATTCATACAGGCTCTCGTAAGTGTATTTGATGCCTGCGAAGTTGGGTACTCTGCCTTCTACAGCCTTGAGCAGGTCAAGCATGGGAAGATATGCGCCGTTGAATGCCGGGATGTGGTAGAAATAGAATGGCAGCATGGGGGCGCCGGAAGCTATTTCCTCGATATATTTCACCAGTTCCTCCACACGTCCGATTTTAGGAAACGGTGGAGCCATGGCTCCGATACCCCACGCTCCGCATTCGGCTGCATGGCGGGCAAGTTGGTGCGATGAGCGTGCACAGCAACTGCCTACGTGTACAATTACTTTGAAATCGTCAGGTGCAGCTTTTATCCATGCCTCGGTGAGGGCACGGCGTTCGTCGTCGGTGAGCATGTAGCCTTCGCCCGATGAACCGTTGATAAACACGCCTTTGAGTCCGCTGGCTTTAAGCATTGCGGCATAGCGTGGTATCGGCTCGAGATTTACGTCGCCGTTTTCATGAAATGGTGTGAACGGAGCATCTATCAGTCCGTTGATTTTTTCAAATTGCATATCGTTTAATTCGTTTAGGTATATCGTTAAAAAGCAGTCATTCCATATTGAGTGTGGTGGGACGCAGCACACCGAGCTGCACTATCAGGGCAAGCAGCACGGTGCCGCCCATGCATGCGAATCCTATGCCCATGTGCCCGTTTTCGCCGAGCCATCCCAATAGATTTGTGGCAAGTGCTCCTATGAAGAGTCCCGCCATGTTCATGATGCCGTAAGCGGTGGCTCGTGACCGTGACGGTACGAACTGACACAGGATAGGCATATTGTTGGCGTCAAACAGTCCGTAGCCTAAGCCGAAAATTACCGCCGAACTTACGGCAGCTGTCATGGATGAGCCGAAGCCCATGAGTACAAGCGACGGTATCATCATAGCCATGCCTATGGCGCTGGTGTAGATGCGTCCGCGTAGATTGCGGCGTGACCACCGGTCGGCGAGTCTGCCTCCTGCCATTACGCCGATGAGCGATGCAAACGCTATGGTGATGGTGGCTATCGGTCCGGCTGACACCATGTCGATGTGCAGTCCGTCGGCAAAAAGGGTGGGAAGCCAGTTCTTGGTTGCCCAGCCGGGTATGGATAGCGACGAGAAGAAAAACAGTATTGCCCAGAATGCCGCGCAGGTAATGAGCATGGATAGCGACGAGCCTATGGCGCGGACATTGTTGCGAAGCACTTTGCCTATGCCGATTTTATGTTCTGCTCCGGTTTTTCCTTCAAATGAATCAGTGCGTTTCTCATGCAGCAGCACAGTGAGCACCAGTGCGTATGCTATGCCTACGAAGCCAAACCAGTGGAATGTCGCCCGCCATGATATGGCTTCAGCCACGAAGGCTCCGAATCCACCCATGGCTTGCCCTATATAGAGTCCGGTCATGTGTATGCCTATGGCGAGACTCAGCTGTTTGCCTGTAAAATAATCGGCTATAAGTGAGAGCGCCGCCGGGATATACAGGGCTTCGCTCACACCCATGGCTGCACGCAGCCAGTATATCTGACTGTAGTCCGAGGCATAACCCATAGCCATGGTCACCGCGCTCCACACGGCAAGTGATGCAACTATAAGCCATTTACGGTTGACGCGGTCAGCCACTATGCCTGATATGGGGCTCATGAATCCGTAAATCCACATGAATGCCGCCATGATTTTTGCAAACATTATCTTGCTTTCAAGGTCGGCGATGTCTACTGCCATGGCATCACGCATGGTGGACAGCATCTGTCGGTCAAGATAGTTGAGCAGCGCCACTACCCAAAGCAGTGCCACCACTATCCACGGATAATAACTTCGTTGTGTAAGTCGCATGGTTCTATGA
>CAMWPX010000144.1 GCA_947176205.1 uncultured Porphyromonadaceae bacterium | reverse complement strand
GTATACAGAAGGCAGTAGCGTTGTAAGCCGGGTTATGTAGCCTCGTAATGAGGCCGTCTGTCATTTATCTCGACTCCACAGTTGCCTGCGGAGCTCCAGCAGCCCACCCGCCGGCAACGGGAGAGCGACCCTTAACTGCCGGTTTATTTGGCCTTGCAACCCATAGTGTGTACGGCATTCGGAGTCGCCTCCGAACCCGGTGGTCTCTTACACTCACCTTTTCACCCTTACCGGCACGAGGCCGGCGGTTATTTTCTGTTACACTTACCTACCGTCGCCGATAGCTTTCCGTTAAAAAGTATGGTGCTCTTGTTGCCCGGACTTTCCTCACATAGCTCTAAAACCATGCGCGACGAAATGCCCGACTGCACTGCAAAAATAACAAATTTCTATTAAAATGAGTCAATTTTTTGCGGGTACCGTGACATTTTCAGTAATAATCTCAATGACGTACCATAACTGAAGTATGCCCATATCCAGTCAATTAAGACTGATATTTTATTTCGCATACCAAGTATTGACAGCAGATGTATCATCATCCATGCTGCCCAGGCAGGAAAACCTGACATGTGGTAGTGTTTGATGTCAGCCACGGCAAGATTACGTCCTACTGTAGCCATCGTTCCTTTGTCTTTGTATTTGAAAGAGGTCTTAAATATACCTCTATTGAGATTTTTGGCAAGGTTCTTTCCTTGCTGCAATGCCACTTGGGCAAGTTGAGGATGACCTTTAGGATATTCGTCGGTACACATTAGTGCTATGTCCCCGATTGCGTATATGTTGTCATCTAATCCTATTATATGGTTATAGCCGTCTACTGCCCATCGTCCACCTCGTGATGGCTCTAAGTTGGAATCTAAATCAATTCTGACACCTGTTATACCTGCAGTCCATATAACCATGCCTGCTGTTAAGGTTGAACCGTCATCAAGGGTGATTCTATCGTTGGAGTACTCTTTAAGCAAATGACCGAGTTTTACATCTACGAGCAGTTTCCCCAGATATTTTAAGGCATCTTTCTGTGATTTCTCACTCATAGAGCCAAGTAATCGGTCAGAGCCTTCAAGAAGTTCTATTGTAATATCATCCTGCGATATACCGGGATATTCTCTTGGGACTATGTAGCGTTTCATTTCTCCTAACGCTCCGGCTACTTCTACTCCGGTCGCACCTCCGCCAATTACTACAAAGCTAAGAAGCCTGCGTTTAAGTTCTTTATCTTTTGTCAGACTCGCACGTTCGAGCCTATAAAGTATTTCATTTCTGCAACGTATGGCTTCCGACACGGATTTGACTGTGAATACATCATTTACCAAGGTCTGATTGCCAAAGAAATTATTGGTGGTACCACAGGCTATAACGAGATAATCGTAACCTATTCGTTCAAATTCAGTTATCACCTCTTTAGCAGATGTGTCAATATTTTTTACCTCGCCCATTACGTAGGAAGCTCCACGCCCCCTGCCCTTTCGGAATTCACGTCGGAAAGGGAAACAGATACTTCCCGGTTCGAGACCGCTTGAAGCTATTTGATAGAATAGTGGTGGAAAACTATGATAATTGTTTTTATCAACCAATATGACTTCAAACTTTTTTTTATCAATATGTTTGATGAAATTCAAACCGGCGAATCCTCCGCCTATTACTACGATTCTTTTTTTGTCATTAGTATTCATTTGAAATATGATTATCTATAATAACAAACCGTTAATATTACCTAAAAGTTTCATCAGCAGTATTAAAAATCAAGTCGTTTATAGTATTTACGTGCGTGGGATAATGTACAGAAGTTGAAATGCCACCATTCAGTTGGCAACGGACGAAAACCGGCTCGTTTCATTATGTTGCGTAATAACATTCTGTTGTCTGCTTCAGTTTGGGTTATAACGCCTTGACGTACTAATACCTGTTCTTTATCAATATTGGCTTCCACACCCAGATGGTCAACTTTTGTCCCCATGGGTAACTCGTCACCGTTTTCATCCACGATGGTAATGTCTACAGCCAGACCATAATTATGCAAACCGCCACCTTTACTCGGATTTGCTACGTAACGTGCCTTAGGAGTACCTTTGACACTGTTGAACATCCTTGTTTGTACAGACATCGGACGTGCGGCATCACAAATTTTGAGATTGTAACCGGGATATATTTCATGTAGGTAGGTCGATGCCTTTTTTAATGCGGAGGCAGCATCCCGGTGTAGATATGCTTTATTAAGCTCCCCATACATGTTTTCACCGACAAAATTATCAGTAGATGCATACATGAGCGCAACTACAAAGGTGGTATCACAAGTCGTGACATCAACAAGTCCATAACGGGTGAAATTTTCCGGCTGCATAGAAAACGATACGCAGTTACATCTGCATATAAATGATAAGATGATAAGAAGTTTGTAAAAAGTATTCATATTAAGTGTAAAATTACACAATATTATGTTCAAATAAGCTATGATTAATTATTTTTCACGTTGATAATAACGCGCAAACGATTAATATTCATTTAATTTGTATCAATTATGAAGATACGTCCATTACTTTTTGCTATAATATCGCTTAGTAGCGTATTGGGTATTAAGGCTCAGATAAATACAGACCAGGTCCTTCAGATTGGCAGGAATGCGTTGTATTTTGAAGATTATGTATTGTCTATACAATATTTTAACCAAGTTATAGCCGCTAAGCCTTATTTGGCACAGCCTTATTTTTTCAGAGCGCTTGCCAAATATAATCTTGAAGATTATAAAGGGGCAGAGACTGATGTATCTACGGCAATAGAGCATAATCCTTTCATTACCGATGCTTATGAATTACGTGGCGTGGTTCGTCAGAATTTAGGTCGTAATAAAGAAGCAATAGATGATTATACTCAAGCATTGAATTTATTACCAGGCAACAGAGGTATTTTGTATAACAAGGCTTTAGCTCAGGAGGAAATGAAGGACTATGATGGGGCTGAGCAAAGCTATAAGCAGTTACTCAATGAACACCCGAATTTTGAAGGGGGATATTTGGGTAGAGCCAAACTTTATCTGTCAAAAGGGGATACTATAAGTGCCATAGCAGATGTTGATAAGGCTTTATCTATTAATAAAAATGCTGTCAATGCTTATGTATTAAGAGCTGACATAGCCATAAACTCACAGAAAAATTATGCTCAGGCATTGGAAGATATGAATGAGGCAATAAAATTGCAGCCGAAATATGCCGGTTATTTTATTAACAGAGCATTTTTGCGATATAAGCTTGATGATTATTTTGGTGCCATGAGCGATTATGATTATGCCATACAGCTTGACCCAACCAACTATATGGCAATGTATAACAGAGCACTGCTTAAAGTTGAGGTTCATGATTATAATCGGGCTATAGATGATTTGAATCAGGTCTTGTTAATGCGTCCTCATAATTATCGTGCCTTGTATAACAGGGCTGTAGTCTATAGGCAGATAGGTGATTACGAAAAGGCTCTTGCAGATATTAATGAAGTCATCGGCGCTTTCCCTGACCTTGCGGCAGCCGTGTTTGTACGTGGTGATATCAAGCAGGCAAAAGGAGATAAATCAGCCAATAAAGATTTTGATAAAGCATTGGCATTGGCAAAGCAACGTATTAAAAAGAGCGATGATGTAACCAAAGAGGTCAATGATATGTTTGACAGTAAAGTGGTGGAAGGAGATTCCGAGCCACAGGAGGTAGTGGCATCAAGATTTTCATCATTACTTACTGTTAATAATGATACACCTGTAGAGCAGGAATTTAATAATAAAAGTATTCGGGGTAAGATTCAGGACCGAAATATCAGTATAGATATGGAGCCCATGTTTGAGCTTTCATATTATACTTCGCCTACCGAGTTAAAACCGTCAGGGGATTATTTGCGCGAAGCGGATAAAATTAATAATACCCGCGCATTACGTTTTATGATTCAGGTAACAAATCGCCCGATAACGCCCGGTGATGAGGCTGTTCTTAACCAGCATTTTAATTCTGTCGAATATTATAATTCATATTTGTCAACCCATAATCCCCGGGCAATAGATTACTTTGGTCGAGCCATGGATTATCTTACATTGCATAATTATAACTCGGCGATAGCGGATTTCTCTAATGCCATAGCGCTTTCTCCTGATTTCACACTTGCTTATTTTATGCGGTCAATAGCTAAATATCGATTGTCACAGACTTATAATGCAAGCAGTGAAAATTCGTTGATAAAATCCCGTATGGATATATCCGGAGCATTGGAGGATTTGGAACAGGTTATAAAGTTTTCACCGGATATGCCGATTGCATACTTCAATAAAGGTGTCATTCTTGCGTCTACACAAGATTATACCTCGGCTCTGAGCGCATTTAACAAGGCTATAGAGTTGTCTCTTATACAAATCTCACGCTGCCGACGAATAGAGA
>CAMWPX010000143.1 GCA_947176205.1 uncultured Porphyromonadaceae bacterium | reverse complement strand
TACAGATACAATAGAGTTAAAACTCAAGCCCAGTGATATGAAAAAATCGACTATCTGGTTATTGACTGTTATTATGGCAATCACTTTTGCCGGGCTGCTTTACATTCAGATTATGTATGTGAAGAATATCGTTACCATACGTAACGAACAGTTTGCGGAAAGTGTACGTCGCAGTCTTTACGCCGTATCATCTGAGCTTGAGCGTTCGGAGACCCGTCGGTTTCTTGAAGAGGATATCGCCGGTATACGCTCATCTGTATTGCCTGCATATACATCGGCATCAGGTGACCTTGAAGGATTGAAGTATTCCTTTACTTCATCTACCGGAGTACGTGGCGATTTTACTCTGAAAGGTACGCTTCCATCCTTATCCGGATTACAGACTCCCAATGCGTCGGTTAAGGATAAGACCTCGTCCGTCAACGATTTGATTCGCGAACAATATCTATATCAACGCGGATTGATGAATGAAGTCATAGTCAAGATTATATCTCAGGCAAGCAATAGACCTATTGAAGAACGAGCCGATTCCGCTACCGTGAGCAGGATTCTTCATACAGAGTTTGTCAACAACGGACTTGATTTGCCATTTGAGTTTGCTGTTATGAGCCGTATGGGCTCTGTGGTATATAAGACTTCCGGTTATAAGAATGACCCTGATAATTCAGTGTTTATGCAGACGTTGTTTCCCAATGATTCGCAGAGCCGCATGAATTATCTGAAAGTTTATTTCCCGGACAAGCGTGATTATATCTATCATTCGATAAAATTCTTGTTCCCGTCGTTCGTATTTACACTGATTCTGCTTGTGGTATTCCTTTACACAATTATAGTGGCATTCAGGCAGAAAAAACTGACCGAGATGAAGAACGACTTTATCAATAATATGACGCATGAGTTCAAGACTCCTATATCCACCATATCTTTGGCGGCTCAGATGCTCAATGATAATTCAGTGCGAAAGTCATCTAAAATGCTTGAACATATTTCTACGGTAATAAATGATGAGACTAAGCGCTTGCGTTTTCAGGTAGAAAAAGTATTGCAGATGTCGATGTTTGAAAGACAAAAAACCACGCTTAATCTTACGGAACTTGAAGCTAATCCTGTAATAGCTAACATAGTTTCTACATTCAAGATAAAAGTGGAGAAATATGGTGGTACCATATCATGCAATCTTGAAGCGGAAAATTCTACAATTGAAGTTGATGAGATGCATTTCACCAATGTAATTTTTAATCTTTTGGACAATGCTGTAAAATATCGCCGTGAAGATGAACCGCTTACTCTTGCTGTAAAGACGCGTAAAGTAGGTGATGAGAAGCTGGAAATCACGGTGGAAGACAATGGTATTGGTATCCGTAAAGATGACTTAAAGAAAATATTTGACAGATTCTATCGGGTGTCCACCGGTAATATCCATGACGTAAAGGGTTTCGGACTTGGTCTGGCATATGTGCAGAAGATGGTCGGTGAACTGCACGGAACCATTACTGTGGAAAGTGAGCTCGGTAAAGGAACTAAATTCATTCTACAACTCCCATTGATAAAAAATTAATAAATATAATTTCTAACTAAAACACAACACTATTATGGAAGAACGTTTGCGTATATTATTATGCGAAGATGATGAAAATCTCGGAATGTTGCTCCGGGAGTATCTTCAGGCAAAAGGATTCAATGCCGACCTCTTCGCCGACGGCGAAAGCGGTTATAAAGCTTTCCTTAAAGGTAAATATGACCTATGTGTGCTTGACGTAATGATGCCTAAAAAAGATGGTTTTTCATTGGCACAGGAAATCCGTACGGTTAATTCCGAAGTTCCTATTATTTTCCTGACCGCGAAATCGCTTAAGGAAGATATTCTTGAAGGATTCAAGATTGGTGCTGACGACTATATAACCAAACCCTTCTCTATGGAAGAACTCGTATTCAGAATTGAAGCTATTCTTCGCCGCGTTAAAGGTAAGAAAGGTAAGGACATCACCATGTATCGTATCGGTAAATTTACATTTGATACACAGAAACAGGTGCTTATGTTTGGTGACAAAGTGACAAAACTGACTACTAAAGAATCAGAACTCCTAAGTCTGCTTTGTGCTCATGTCAATGAGATTCTCGAACGTAATTTCGCGTTGAAGACAATCTGGATTGATGATAATTACTTCAATGCAAGAAGTATGGACGTGTACATCACCAAACTCCGTAAACATTTGCGTGAGGACCCGTCAATCGAGATTATCAATATTCACGGCAAAGGCTATAAGCTTATAGCTCCTGAAAACGATGCTAACTGATAAAAAATCGTTGCACATTTTTATAGCAAAGAGGCATCACGACTTGTCGTGATGCCTCTTCTTTAACAATTACTGCATAGGGTGAACGTTTTGGATATAAAGCCGATAGTGGCTTATTGTAAGGGAAATTATTACTATCTTTGCATTGTCCTTTAAGAAGAATCAACATAGTAATAGTATGTGTTTAGCTTATTCCTTATCTAAAATCAATTGACGGAATTTGATAACAGTCTCGCACATACTTGCATTTATAAATGCCCTTTTGAGACTGGTGGGTGCCAAATAACATGTTATAGTCATGGGTAATATCTTAAAGTTTTTGGTAATGTCGACAATCGGAGTTATCAGTTGTATAAATTTTACTTCATGTAGCAATGAAGAAGATGAACCCGAAAGTGAAGTAAGAGGAACCGTAACAGTAAATCCTGCTACGGTATTTGCAAATGGTATTCCTCAGAAAGTTGGTGGAATGAACCTTACTGTAAACAGTGATGGTCTTGTGTCGGCACTGACCGATGGAGCGGTAAAGGTTACGTTTGATTATCCTTGCATGAGCCGTAGTACTGAGGCAGATGTTATCATGCGCGTCAGTGATGAGGTGGGTGAACGTGTGACTTCTATTACCTTAAATGACTTAGGTTATTCACAATATTGGAAATGTGTCTATGATGATGGGGATGTGGATGAGTACTGGTTTGAATACAATTCAGGCGGTCAGTTGAAAAAAATAAAAGCACAAAATTGCGAAGGAAGTGGAACAGTGGATTTTTCTTATGAAAATGGGAATATTGTTGGTGTTAAAATGAATCCTTCTGATGGTGGCACAATGAAAATATCCTATGGGAGCACCCCGATTAAAAATGTTGGCGGAGTGATGATATTTGGTATGTTTGGAATCGGTGATGATGATTTTACTGAAATTCAATATTCCTATTATGCTGGCTTACTCGGCAAGGCTACCGTATCACTGCCGATTAAAAATGAATTATATTTTGATGGAGAATCAAGTATAGAAAATTATACGTGGACCATTAATGATAATGGACTGCCGACTAAATTGACTGTTGAATGGATTGATTCAGAAGGTTCAGATACAGAAGATATGTTTTTTGTATGGTAGACAAAAAGCCGCATCATATGATGCGGCTTTTTACATATTGATGTTCTTATCGGGTTATTGTCGATGGAGTGTGACGAGCACAGAGCCGTCAGCCGATAGAAGTTGCGCTGTAGAATCATTAGCATCGGTTTTTACATTGACCGCATGCTGTAAGGCATCAATAAGACGATTTTCTATAGCGATATTAGGACATGTCATGCGGGTAGTGCGGATATCAGTGATTGAAACACCGTTTTCTGCATCCGGATTTTCAGTAATTTTACCATTAAATACATTACATCCGGCATTACCGTGAATTTTATTTTCTTGCAAATCAATCACCATTTCCAGTTCTAACGATGAATCAATGGATTCAGAGCCGATAGCTGTCACGTTCCAAGCTCCGTTAAGTACACTTTCTTTTACTTTTTGCAGGCTCATGGTTGTAGCCCCTGTAGCGTTTATAAAGTTAAGGATATAACCGGCAGATGTTTGTTCTACAGTGTAACTGCGTACTGTGTTAAGCGCCATTGTCACGCCCATTTCGTATGGAGCATCAGGACATAGCATCATTGTGGCGGCAGCTTCCGATGCGGCTTCCATCTTTCCGCCCTTTGTTACTGCCATGGTGCCGTTTATTGTGTTGCAGCCATTGTTGGCGTAATATTTTACAATGTAGGGATTGACATTGTCTTTTTCAAATATTACATAGGGTCGGTTTTCTCCGGTCACGGTGGCGTCACCGACTTTCACGGCAGTCCATTTGCCATAAAGTACATGTTGAATCATTGCTGTCGTTTCTGAAGATGTGATGGTTTCTACTTGTCCGGTTGCATCGGTTACTATATTGTTAGCAGATTTACAGCCTGTAAAAGCTGCGCTTGCTATACCTGTGGCGATTAATAGATACAAAGCTTTCATGTAAGATAAAATTATTTGGTTATGAATATTGTTATTGAATAAACACGTATATATACTATATAAGGTACGCGCGGGCGAAAAGTTCACCGATATATAAAT
>CAMWPX010000142.1 GCA_947176205.1 uncultured Porphyromonadaceae bacterium | reverse complement strand
TCATGGGTTCGAATCCCGTCCGGTTCATCTCATATAGCTAAATGACAAGGGGCGGCTCGTAAGAGAGTCGCCCCTTGGGTTTATGTGTAGATTGGGTTTGTTCTTATTTATACTGAACTACCCAAGCGCGGTTGATACGTTCGTTATCCATATCAATGTTCCAGAACAGTGCTACCACGCGCTCGTCATTATCTTCGAGCAGTTTCACTGTACCGTCATAGGTATATTTAGGATACCACTGACTAACACTGTATTGATAAGCGAGAGTACCGGAAACTTCAGTTCCTACAGTTGCATCAGCGGGGAATTCGATAGACAGACCACCGTAATCGTAACCCGACATCTCCATCCACCAACCGATAGTACGCTTGCCGTCCTCGATAGAATTAAGCCATTCACCATAACCATAATATCTATACCAGAAATAATAAGGTTCAGTGTCATCAGATGGGTCTTTCACCTGACCGAACACGAGACTTTCGGTCTTGGCAAGAATTTCATCGATATCGCTCTGTACGAATGGGTCAAATGTGGGCTCTACAGTCACTTTCACCTCAGCTGTAAGACCGGTGCAGTCGGTTACAGTAACTGTAGCCGTATAAGCGCTCTTACGTGCGGTGCAAGTCATTGTCACCTTACCTGTAGTGCGGTTGATAGACGCATACACATCAGTATTGTCTGATGACACGGTGTATTCACCGTTACCTTCCTCAACCATGACATCGGTGTTGGTTGTATCAAGACCCATGGGAACAGTAAAACTGAGTTCGGAAGTATTCAGCTTAAGTACATCGGTAGTGTAAACACTGTAAGTGTACTGATAGACAGTCGCACCCTGAATAATCTTAATCTGGGCTTTCCCGTTCTTAAGACCTTCCACGTAATAAACGCCACCATCTTCCACTACAGTAGCATAAGTTTTGCTGAGCGATTCTGCAGTGTACTCACCCTTGGAGGGGTCAATATCAAGAGCTACACGGGTCGATTCACCGATTTTCACACGGTCAGTAGCAGGAGCTACCGATACGTTGATATCAGCTGTAAGACCGGTACAATCAGTTACTGTAATAACTGCTGTATAAGCTTCTTCCTTAGCGGTAGCAATGATATTGCTAAGCACGCCTGTCTCTGCATTGATACTAACTGTCACATCAGGGTTAGAAGAAGTCACAGTATAGTTACCGTTACCGTCAACTACAGAGAATCCGCTGACAGAAGTAGCCTGATTCGCTATCATTCTGATTTCAAGAGTATTGTAGTTGAGTGTCACCTCTTCTACTGTGTAAACTGCTACAGCTACTTTTTTATAGCGACCTTCAGCATCAGAAAGCACGATGTGGGCGATACCGTTTTTATAACCGGCTACATAACGGCTTCCATCCTCATCAGTTTCCACATCAGCCACCTCAGGATTGAGTGAATAAGCGTGATATTCTCCTGCACCGGAGAGTGTAAGTTCGCTCAACGGCATGCGGAATTCATCACCGATTTTGATTCGTTTTGCCTCAGCCGGCACCACGAATTCTTCGGGAGTGGTACTATTAGATGCCAATGGTTCGTCATCGTCAGAGCAAGCGGTAAAACTTACCGAAGCCAGCATGACAAGAGCGGCACCCATCATATAAAATTTGGTTTTCATAATCAGTAGAGTGATATTATTGGATTTTATCATTATTCACGTTTGATTACCAGTCTTTATCCCATTTGCCTTCGCATACTGCCTCGTCGTCATAGAATGCACGGGCGCATCTGCCCATGGCAATATCCTGAGTTGAAACATTACTGCGATAGGGGTCCATAGCGAATACCATGTGCGAACCGTAACCGTTATCACGCATGCGGCGCAGATTGGTTTCGCTTGCGAAACTACGTCCGGTAAACTCCTGGCTGTAAAGACCCATATTAGACTTGGGCATGCCGGGATAGTTACTTGACAGGTCAGATGAGCCGCCGTAATCGTGAAGAGCGTAAGCTATATAAGTACCGCCCTGTACGCCATCGATTTCTGTTGAGCCATAACGTGTGGTGCTGTAAGCATAAGCCACATTCCAGCGTTCGGGCTGCAGTTTCCACACTTCGTATGCCAGACGGCACCAAGCTTCAGATGAGGGACGCACGAAGCCGGGCGGCGGGGGAGTAATGGGTGAACAGTATTCGTCATCCCAGAATATACCGTCGAGATGATAAGCATCGCAGAGAGCCTTGAGTTCCTGAGCGAAGGCGCGGGCAGTCTCGGGTGCGAGGTTGGCGATACAAGCACGGTCATGGTTACAGAGGACACCCATGATAATCTTCATGCCGCGGTCCTTGAGGGGCTGCAGATATTTCTGACGGTTATCGAGAATAGCCTGCACGTTTTCATTAGCATTGAACCATACTTTTCCTTTTTCCATATCATAGTTGATGTTACCGGAGAAAAGAATCACGGCATCAACCATGTACTTACCTGAATTTTTCAAAGTGTAACGCAGGTTGTTCAGAGGATTGGTATCATTTACCTCCATACAGGAGAATATCTTGACACCGGGCACCATGTTGCCGTTACCGTCATCCACCATCTTGTTGCAGTCAGGCATGGCGCTGAGGTCACGGATAAAAATGATGCGGCTCTTTGATGAAGAAGCCACGCCTGCACCCTGAATAGTCAGAGGCACTGCATAACCTTTTTCGGGGTCAAGCGAACCGTCGGAAGTGATGGTGAGCTTAAGGGGAGCCGATTTCGATTCACCAGCAGCGAGAGTAGCGGCACCGCCATTCTCCATGGTGATGAATGATTCGGGAATAGCCTCGATAGCTGTGCTGTTGGCACGGTTGTAAGCAGCAAGGACGGCAGGGTCGTAAACGAAGTTCACAGTCTGGTCAACAGCTGCGGGAGCTGTAGCGTTGACATGAAGCAATACGTCCTGGGTGTCACGCATATCCAGCGAAGTGTTGGAAGCGTTACCGTCGGCATCGGTCACATAAAGAAGCTGACCTTCGCCATCGCCTACATTAGGAATATCGGTGAAACCGTATTCCAATGTGTCTTCCGTGCAGGCAGCGGTAGCGAAAGCTACCATTGCCAGCAGGAATGAACGTGTAATAAGATTACTATATTTCATCGTATTATTTATTCTAATGGTTTTAATTTAATTGCAAGAACAATGTTTATTAAGGAAGAGACACTTCTTGCCAGCCGAGTTTACCGGGAGCATTTGACTTGCCGGGATAAGTGGCGGGAGTACTCATGTCATAGCCATTGGCATAGTCATGAACGAGTGAACCTGAACCTTCGTCAAACTTAGCGTAGAACACGAGACCTTCGCTATCGGCGGGTACAGTATAGAAGTGATTCTTGGCATTGATTTCTTCAAGAGTAAGAATCTTGTTCCATACGCGAACCTGTGACATCAGACCCTGGAAGTCACGATTAGTATCGTAAGCATAGCCTATGTAGCATGCACGGTCGTCAGACTTAACATTCCAGTTAAACGTACGATAGCTTGATTTCTGAGTATCGCCCTTCTTGACACCGTTGAAGTACACATTCACATTACCGGTAGTTCCATCAAAAGTAACGGTGAGGAATGTCCACTTGTTGGTATCGAATTTCCAAGCGGCATCAGTAGTATTACCGGAACCGGTAGCAATCTGAAGCTGATTGCTGGGGATACCGGCGTCACCGATACGGAAGAGTGATGAACCTTCTATACCCATAAGGGTGGAAAGAGTGTTGGTGAACTGATAGGGATAGAGCATACACTCGAATGTGAACTGCTGCAGACCGCCGAGTTCGGGTGTCTGACCTTCATTAACAAAGGTAAGACATGTACCGGTAAGATTACCTGCGACATTGATGATAGCACCGGCGCGGAATACATAGTAAACCGTACGATAGTTTTCAAGCACTTCAAGGGGAGAGTCTTCAATAAGTACAGGAAGCACATACATGTGAGTGTCATCAAGAGCGTCAAGATTGAAGAATTTAATCTCAGCCTTGGATGAATTAATCTTACCTGCTTCAACTACAACAGTTGATTCAATCCATTCGTAATTCTCAACAGGGAGAACCATAGCGGAAGTACCGTTAGCAGCATTGTAAACATCTACCATATCCTCATTGACACCATATTTGATATATACGTCATGAGTGGCGGGAGATGCCAGACGGCATGAAAGAGTTTGTGTAGCCTCGTCAACCTGGCCAAGGAACATAGTGGTGGTGGGTATGATACCCTCGTCATACACTCTGTTTTCAACGTCCTCAAAGTTTTCGTTGCAGGCGGTAAACATACCGGCAGCTCCAACCATGAGAGCGATAGCTATGTTAAATGACTTTTTCATTTTTTCAAAAAAATTCTGATATTAAGAATTATTACTTGACACTGGGATTAGCTGCAGAAATCAAGGCACGAACATGCGGATAGGGGAAATCGGCGTTATAATAGTCATAATTAGCGTTAAGCACACCTACTG
>CAMWPX010000141.1 GCA_947176205.1 uncultured Porphyromonadaceae bacterium | reverse complement strand
CCGGCAAGGGTTACTGATAAAATGGCGGCTTGCCTTACGGTATCCATAGCGTGTGATGCAACTTCGTCGGCAGCGGTTCCGTTGGCGGCTATTTCATAGCGATAACCTCCAAGTTCGGTTGCTACTTTTGATGTGCGAAGGGTTTTCAGGTCGCGTGACAGAGTGGCTTGAGTTACCGAGCAGTTATTAAGCTCAAGTAGGGTCATCAGTTCTTCCTGACTACCTATGTTGTTGTTTAATAGGAGCTTTACTATCAGGGCAAGACGGGCTTGACGTTTGTTGGGTTGCATGATGATGATTATATATACTGCAAATATAATGAATGGTGGATAAATATGCAAGATGATATGCCCGCATTCTATTTATAAAAAAGGGAGACCGCCCGATTAAAGGCAGTCTCCCGTATAAGGAATATTGAAGATAATTATTCTTCGTAGCGACGTGCGCCGTCAGATACAATCACGGGGTATATTGCTGGTTCGTGACCGTAGGCTTTATTGAATTTCTCTTTTACTGTATTGATGAAATTGTCATAAAGGTCATCTTTTACGAGATTGACAGTGCAGCCACCGAATCCGCCACCCATAATGCGTGAGCCAGTCACTCCGCATTCGCGTGCTATGTCATTGAGGTAGTCAAGTTCTTCGCATGATACTTCATAGAGTTTTGACAATCCGTCATGTGTACCATACATGCAAGCACCTACAGTGTCATAGTCGCCTTTTACGAGAGCGTCACACACGTCAAGTACACGCTGTTTTTCCTCTATCACATATTTGGCGCGACGATAATCCTCATCGGAAATCTTGTCTTTAGCTGCATCAAGCATAGCCATGTCGGCATCGCGGAGTGTTTCTACTCCGAGGGTGTGGGCAACTCGTTCGCATGATTCGCGACGTTTGTTGTAAGGAGAGTCCACGAGTTCGTGTTTTACTTTTGAATCTACGAGAACAAGACGGTAGCCGTCAAGTTTGAAGGGAAAGTATTCAAATTCTCCGGAGCGGCAGTCAAGACGCATCAAATGGTCTTTCTTGCCATGAACCGAGGCGAATTGGTCCATAATGCCGCATTTAACGCCACAATAATTGTGTTCGGTGCTTTGACCTATTTTGGCAAGTTCCATCTTGGGGAAACGGTTGTCATTGAACAGGTCGTTGAGAGCGTTAGCAAAGCAGCTTTCAAGTGCGGCTGACGATGACAGACCTGCACCCAGAGGAACATTACCGGCAAATGCGGCGTCGAATCCTTTTACCACACCGCCGCGTTTGATGATTTCACGGCACACACCGAAGATATAGCGGGCCCATTGCTGTGCCGGTGCGTCTTCTTCTTTAAGACCGAATTCCACGAGTTCATCAATATCGAGAGAATATACTCGCACCACGTCAGTACCGTTGGGACGGATTTCAGCCATGATGAATTTGTCGATGGCACCGGGAAATACAAATCCGCCGTTGTAGTCTGTGTGTTCGCCTATGAGATTAAAACGACCGGGAGCCACATACAGAGTGCCGTGACCGCCGAAGTGTGATTCGAATTGCTGATTGATTTTTGTTTTCATGATTATAGAACTATTAGTTTTTGGTAAAGATACAGATAATTTCCCGATGAGCAAAATAAATGAGCGTTTTGACTCCTATATGATAGATAAATAAAAGCGGCACATCCAATACGGAGTGCCGCTTTATCTAAGATTTAACAGGTGATATCAGAGAGCCGCATCAAGCATGGCTTTGAATTCGTCTTCTGTCATAGCACCGGTAGACATAATCGGTTCTTTATCTTTACGAAGAATGATGATGGTGGGAATAGCCGAGAAATTGTAAATCTGGGGCAGATCCTGATATTGATCAATGTCAGCCGCCATAAAAATGGCTTTACCTGCATATTCTTCAGCTACTTTGTGATATGTGGGCTTGAATTGCATGCAAGGACCGCACCATTCAGCCCAGCAGTCGATAACTACCGGCAGGTCTCCTACCTCGGGAAGTGTACCGGGCTCGAGAGCTACTACCCCGTTTTCAGTAGCCGGAGCTGCAGCTTCGGTGGTTTCTTCTACGTTAACTTCGGTAGTCTCGTTAGCAGTCTGAGTCTTTGTGGAGCAGCTTGAGAGCATGAGTAAGCTCACAGCAAAGATTGAGAGAACTTTTTTCATACAGTTAGGAGAGTTACGTGATTAAGCTAAAGCTCCGTTGGTTTTACGAACGGCTGCAGCGCTTGCAGCGAAGAGTGCTTTTTCTTCATCGTTAAGTTCGAATTCCACGATTTTTTCGATACCGTTTTTGCCGAGGATACAGGGAACACCTACACAGATGTCTGATTCACCGTATTCACCTTCAAGCAGGGCTGAGCAGCTGATGAGTTTCTTGCTGTCGTGAAGCACTGCGCTTACTACCTGAGCTGAAGCAGCACCGGGAGCCATCCATGCTGATGTTCCGAGAAGTTTGGTGAGAGTGGCACCGCCTACCATAGTGTCTGCAGCAACTTTCTGGAGCTGTTCGGCAGGAAGATAGTTGGTGGCGGGAACACCGCGGTAAGCGGCATAGCGTACCAAAGGAATCATAGTGGTGTCACCGTGACCGCCTATTACGATACCTTCTACTTCAGTGGCGTTGGCACCGAGAGCTATGCTGAGGAAATATTTGAAGCGAGCGCTGTCCAAAGCACCGCCCATACCGATGATACGGTTCTTGGGCAGACCTGAAGTCTTGTGGATAAGATAAGTCATAGTATCCATGGGGTTGGATACGCATAGTATGACAGCGTCAGGAGAATATTTGATGACATTTTCTGTAACTGATTTCACTATACCTGCATTAACGCCGATAAGTTCTTCACGAGTCATACCGGGTTTGCGGGGTATACCTGATGTGATTACTACAACGTCGCTTCCTGCAGTCATTGAATAGTCATTGGTCACGCCTGTCAGACGGGAGTTGAGGTTGAGGATGTTTGCAGTCTGCATGATATCCATGGCTTTACCTTCTGCAAGTCCTTCTTTGATGTCGATGAGTACAACTTCATCGGCAATGTTTTGAGTTACCAATACATTGGCACATGTTGCGCCTACGTTACCGGCGCCTACAACGGTTACTTTTGACATAGTGATTATATTTTGTATGGTTTTTTAATAAAATAGTTTGTTTTGATGTATGCAAATGTAGTGAAAAAATCCGTAAAACATCACATAAGTCAATTTATCTGGACTACAAGATAATTTGTCAGTGACCAGAAGCGGTTGGGGTCAGTGATGTTAAGTGTTTTCTGACCGTTGTTTTCGGTCATGCTCCACGAGCCTTCGGGATGATTGGTAAGTATCTGGGCTTTGGTCGCGTGCAATGGAAGTGTACGCAGGGTGCGTTTGTCGGCTGTCACAAAACTATTGGCATCGAAATCGCCTTTCATTATTTTAGTCTTACGCAGGAATCCGGTCTCTATGATTTTATGTTCTTTGAGCACTGATTTTTCTGCAACTATGTAGTAACATGTGTTCAGCCGGTTGTCGAGTTCGGTAGCGTCAGCCTCTGCTAAGTCGCGTTGTTCGGTTATGGTGTTGACGGTGGTATTCAGTGAGTCAACTGTAGTGTTCAGGCTGCTGATAGTGGAATTGGCTTGGGCAAGACTTACGGTAAGGTTCTCAATTTCGGTAGCCTGGCTCTGAATCTGGCTCTGGAGATTGGTAATGGTATTCTGAAGCTCGCGGGTGAAGAGATTGGACTTTTTGAGCTTGCTTTCGAGTTCGGCAAGTTTCTCACGGCGCATGGCAAGTGTATTCTTCAAAGCGAGCAAATCTTCTTTTACTTGCGATTGGGAGCCGCCGTTTTCTGAGTCGGTCGGTAATACAAGAATATCTTCCATGGCTTTAATCTGCTGCATGTCAGCAGATATGTCGTTGACTAATGACAATAGCTCGTCACGCTGGTTTACGGCTTCGGTGAGTTCTTCTTTGGTGGAGTCGAGCAGAGCCTGCTGACGTGCTTCTTTTTCACTGTCGGTACATGATGCTGCGGTAATAACGAGCAGTGCTGAGGCGAGGATTGATTTGATTTTCATAAATGTGATGTAAAAAGTTTTAATCTATAACAACTATTCGGATAAACGTTATCTGATAAATAAGAGTTCGCGATATTTGGGGAGTGACCACATTTCGTTATCAACCATCAGCTCGAGTTTGTCGATATGGTAGCGGATAGTATCCATGCAGGGAACGACATTATTATGATAAGCTATCGCCTTTTCTCTTTCCGAAGCTATACGGTTGGCTTCACGGCGAGCATCCACCATCTTTTCCACTTCGGACTTAATCATTGCTATATTTTCCGCTATGTCATCGATAGTGGTGAGTTGGGCGGCAGACATCTCTTTTCCTTTCTTTTCACCGAATACATTCATTGATTTGGTTACGTTGTCAAGAAGGATGGATTGGTATCTGATAGCAACGGGTAAAATATGATTAAGTGCCAAATCACCGAGTACGCGGGCTTCGATTTGTACTTTTTTCGTGTACATTTCCCATTTTACTTCGTTACGCGCGGCAAGTTCCACCGGAGTCATTACGCC
>CAMWPX010000140.1 GCA_947176205.1 uncultured Porphyromonadaceae bacterium | reverse complement strand
TGAATAAATGTCTTTATTGCTATAAGCCTCTTGCGGAGGGAGAGAAGGACTATCATAAAGGTTGTGCCAGAAAGATATTTGAATCAACCACTGTTCCTGAACTTCCTTATACACGTGACAATATAAAGGAATTGGCACGGGAGATAGTTACGGCAAGTTTTACCGTTACAGGTGTCCAAGCGAAACTCTCGCTTGATATATCACGCGGTAGTAAGGGTGAGCCACAGAGATTCACAATAGTAGGTCTTTGGGGAAGATTTATCCTTAAACCTCAGACTGACCGTTTCGAGAATCTTCCCGAAAATGAGGATCTTGTTATGCACTTGGCAGATGCTGCCGGAATAAAGACCGTGCCTCATTCTCTGATTCGCTTTGCCGATGGAGAACTGTGTTACATCACCCGACGGATTGACCGCACCAAGAAAGGCGAGAAGATTGCAATGGAGGATATGTGCCAGTTATCGGAACGATTGACAGAAGATAAATACAAAGGATCATATGAGCGGATTGCCAATCTTATACGCCAACATTCGTCGGCACCCCTACTGGATGTTGTTAACTTTTGGGAAGTGGTTGTATTCTCATGGCTAACAGGAAACGCGGATATGCACTTGAAAAATTTCTCTTTATTCAAGCCAATGTCTAATTATATGCTCACTCCTGCGTATGACTTGTTATCGACAACGATCGCAATGCCGGAGGATGAAGAGGAACTTGCCTTGACATTGAACGGGAAGAAGAAAAAGCTCAAACGGGAGGACTTTGAGAGAGCAATGCGTGACAGCGGTATGGATGATAAAGCCATCGCCAATGTATTCTTGAAATTTTCAAGAGCACTGCCAAAATGGAAGGAGGTCATAAACGAATCTTTCCTGCCGGTTGAAAAGCGCGAAGAGCTTCAGGCTTTGATAAGCCGGATGGCAATTCGCATAAGACTTATTAACTCTTGAATTCAAAAGAGTTAAAATGAACCCTCGGACTTGTGAGCCCTCCAGCTCCACAGAAAAAGCTCGCTGTTACAGCGAGCTTTTTTCAATATAATATGAGAATTTACGATGTAAGTTAGATGCGTAATATCACTTGGTGAGCTTTATTTCACCGCAATAATAGGCGAAGCTGGTTTTACTGCCATAGAGTGTAATCTTGCACTCTCCCACATAACCTCCACCGGGTATAGTCTTAAGGTTAGAAACCATCCAATTGCCACCGAAGAAAGCAGATGACTCTTCTTTACATTTATAATAGTCATAAACAACACCATCCACCCATTTCACGGAACAATCAGCAAAACTGAATCCAAAAAACCAATCGTATCTAAATTCATTTTTGGATATTTCACACCTTATATCGTATTGATTACGACCGGCTGTTCCGCTTTGGGTAGACAAATACAGTACGCATGGACTGGATGAGGTATCCAATGTGGCTGAGCGTATCATGCCCAAATCACCCTGTCCACCGGAAAAAATCATGTTTCTGGGCTGCATCTCGCCTACATAGAAACCTTTGAGGGTGATATCGCCGGAGTTGAGGGTCAAATCATAATACATGTCGTAAAGGCCTGAATTGTTGGGCTTGAATGTTATAGTACCGGATGCTCCCGCACGGTTGTCATTATCAATTGATACTGGCACCAGACCTACCGCACTATCAAAATATTCTATTCTAAAAGAAAATGGATAGTCAGTAGTAGCCACATCAAACGGCTCTCCGCTGAGAAGTTGCTGCGAACCCACATAAATTTCCACAAATGTATTGCTTCCCAACTGAATATAATTGTTCATGCCTGAGACAGAGTAGGTAAATGTCCAACCCTCATCCCATGTGTTTTTGAGATAGAAACTACTGCGGAATACACCGGTATATGATATGTCGCTACTTTTCACCTCATACTCACAAGAACTGCCTTGCGACCCATCCGGAACTTCTACCTGCTGAACCGGACTACATAAAATCACCTTGAATTTAGTATTGTCGAGCGTAATAAACTCACACGTTACTGTCATTTCATCATTTTCCAGTGAGGCGGTAAGCGTACCTTCCGAAATGGTTTTATCTGAAGCACTTATCTTAAATCCATATTTTTCTCCGAAACCCGGGAGTGCGCTTTTAAAATAAGTGAGAGCGTCATCTTCGGAAATATCTACGAGATTTATTTCACTACCGACATCAGATAGCGGGAATGATATTTCAGAGCAATCTTCAACTTCATTAAACTCACGCACGGTAGTAAGACCTTCCTTGGCAGAAAAGAATACGTTGACTTTGTCAGCTGATTCAAGAATCAGGACAGAACCTACTTTCACCACTTTGCCATTGTTAAACACCCAAGTATTTGCAACTTGTTCTGAATCATCAGGCTCAGGATTGGGCTTGGTGTTTGGTTGCGGCTCAGTGTTATCATCACTACAAGCCGTGACAATAGTCACACATGCGATTACAGCAACGAGCAAACGTAAGATTTTTTTCATAACAGAATTACTTATTGGTTTAATAATATGTCATAATAAGAGACAACCTGAAAGGCTATGAAATACCACAAATATCATATCGCGGTAAAGGTACGACATATTTTCCGATAAAACATATTAATTGATTGATTTTATATCATCGGGCATCTTTTTGACTATCAATTGGTCAAAATCACTCTCAAAATGTCATTTTCATTATGAAATCAATCAAAATATGGCAATTATTTCGTAACTTGCGGGCGATTATCAGATTTTACAATTTTAAGATAGTATTTTATGAAGGTACTTAAACTATTTTTCACTGTCGTATGCACAGCATTATTGTCAGCATCGTTTGTCGCTTGCGATGACAAGGACGAGCCCAATCCCGGAAATGAGCAGCAGGATGATACTGAAAACGAAGTAGCCGTAACGGTAACCGCCGGAATAGCGAAACAAAACTCGTTATCATTCACCGTAACTCCGACTAATGCTGAAACGTGTGCATGGGCATGCATTGAGGAAGGCGAAGCAATTCCTACCGCTGAAGAAATTCTTGCCAATAAAGAAAATGTAGTAAATGTAACTGAAGCTACAAAAGTTGAGGTAGCCAATCTCAAATCCAACACCAAATACACCATAGTAGCTGCTGCAAGCAAAGGTACTACTACTGTTTTATCCAAGCAAGTCAGCATGTTGACTATCAGCATAGATGCCATTGTCATGGAAGGATGCCAAGTCGTATTATCAGGCGGCTGGGGCAGTGAGCCCAGAGACGCAGGATTAACATTCTGGATAGGCGATGCTCCTGATTCATTTTTAACTATCCCTGTCCTCTTTGACAATCAGTACAGATATCTGCCTGCCGGCACATATCCGGTAAATGACAGCGGCGAAGCCGGTACTGCCAATAATGCCAATACCTCTGACATTACCATTTTCTATTATAATGGTGCAGAATACGCAATCACTGACGGCACTATGAATATCGAGCTGAAAGATGAGGTGTATAACATAGATTTTGAATTTAACACCGAAGATGACAGCTTCAGAGTAATCTATAAGGGTAAAATAGAAGGTATGGCATTCTTCTTTGACCTTTCCACACTTTCAACAGCAAGACGCACAAGAGTAAAAGGAGAGGCAGATGGCGAATACAGCATCAATTTCCTTGATAACGAACTGACCACGTCATTAACGCTTGATTTCTTTGCCGACCCGACATCGACCACACTGCCTGCCGGCACATATACCGTAAGCACCGGCACAACACCCAACTCAATAGGTCCGGCAAGCGAACTCAGTATTACCAACCCCAAATCCACCTATACTTTTGCAACGGGTACAGTGGTAGTAACCAAATCAAACGATGACATATATACTTTCGACATCAATCTTGCCGATGCCACCGGATACGAATATAAGGGTAAATTTACCGGCAAAATAGCCAACATGGTACGTGATGAGAATGACCCGGACGATGTAACCATCATCGATATGACACGAGCTAAATATGCTATCACTTGGGTACAAGGGAACAGCTTCTGCTGCACATTTGTCAATGATAGCAGTAACGCTAAAGAAATATTAGGTATAGACGTTGCCGTCGATAATAGCGAAAAGCGACTTACAGCCGGAACATATACAGTGAGCGACAGTCATGAACCCTTTACCATCTATAAGGATAGCAAGGGCACATACTTATCACAGTATTTCCCCGGAGAAACAACATCGACAAAGGAAAGTATCCTCGAAGGCACAATGACTGTGGCTGTTGATGGAAATGTATATGACATCGTAATGGATTTGACTGTAGAAAGTGGTAAATACCGTTGCATATACAAAGGTACATTCCCTTGGGAAGAAGACAATTAAGAGCAGTCATTATCCTAAGACATACAGCAGCGCCGTGCATTATCACGGCGCTGTTTTTTGTCTGCATAGATACGCACCATATAATACGATTAGAAACATGGGAACAATCGAAATTTACATCTTTTCTAATTTTTTTTGCGAAAATGTTTGGAAAACGAAAAATAATGCCTACCTTTGCAACGCTTTCGCAGAAAACCTCTCGGGTGCTTAGCTCAGCTGGTTCAGAGCATCTGCCTTACAAGCAGAGGGTCGG
>CAMWPX010000139.1 GCA_947176205.1 uncultured Porphyromonadaceae bacterium | reverse complement strand
CACTATATGTGTTATTTTTTTCTTAATTTTGCATTATAATAATATTATCCGCTTACATGACACAACCCTACAAGGTTTCATCCGATGAATTGCTGCGCTTGATTACTGAAGGAATTCAGGAACGCAAGGGCAAGCACATCACTCACATAGATTTATCACGTAACGAATCATCAGCCGCTTCAAATTTTGTAATCTGCGAAGGTTCCAGTCCTATTCAAGTCAGCGCTATTGCTGACAGTATCCGTGATTACCTGTTGGAGAATGCCGGAATAAAACCATATAATTACGATGGGTACACTAATTCCCAGTGGATTGTAATTGATTATGGAGATATACTCGTGCATGTTTTTCTTCCTTCCGAACGCTCACGCTATAATCTTGAAGAACTCTGGAGCGACGCTGTTATTACCGAAATTCCCGATATTGACTGATATTTTCTTAATACATCACATTGTCCTCACTTCTGAAATAAATTCAATATATGCCACTACCGCAAAAACCGAAACGACCTGTAATAAGATTCAGTATGTACTGGATGTATGCCATTATACTCATTTTCCTGTTAGGCATACTGTATCTTGATGATAATTCCGTATCCAAAGAACTTGACGGACAATACGAAATGGAACGACTCGTCAAGACCGGGGGGGTGGAAAAAATCACTATCTACCCTAACAAGGGCATGGCTCAAGCACTTCTTTCTGATTCTCTTGCACGCAAAGAATTCAAAGGACAATACTCTGAACATAATTCAGGTAAAGCTTACGTATGGACTACCATTTCATCAAGCGACGACCTTACTCACCGCATAGATGAATGGAAGAAAGACGGCTACTTCAACGGTAATGTAAAATATGAACGTTCATCTGATTTCAGTAGTTATTTCTGGTCTTTCGGTCCTATAATCATTCTTATCGGATTCTGGATATGGATGATGCGCCGTATGTCGGGACGTGACAATGCCGGAGGCAATGGAGGTATATTTAATGTCGGTAAGTCCAAAGCTAAAATTTTTGACAAAAACGGTGATATACAGGTTACATTCAAGGATGTTGCAGGACTTTCTGAAGCTAAAACAGAAATAGAGGAAATAGTGGAATTCCTTAAAAATCCACAGAAATACACTGAACTCGGTGGTAAGATTCCTAAAGGCGCACTTCTCGTAGGCCCTCCCGGAACCGGTAAAACCCTACTTGCAAAAGCTGTGGCAGGTGAAGCCAACGTACCATTCTTCTCCATGTCAGGCAGTGATTTTGTAGAAATGTTTGTAGGTGTGGGAGCATCGCGTGTGCGTGACCTTTTCCGTCAGGCCAAAGAAAAAGCTCCATGCATAGTCTTTATTGATGAAATAGATGCTGTAGGCCGTGCCCGTGGTCGCAATCCAAATATGGGAGCCAATGACGAACGCGAAAACACGCTTAATCAACTCCTTACCGAAATGGACGGTTTCGGCTCCAATAGCGGTGTGATTATCCTCGCGGCAACAAACCGTGCGGATATACTTGATAAAGCATTGCTTCGTGCAGGACGTTTCGACCGTCAGATTTACGTTGATCTCCCCGATCTAAATGACCGTGTGGCCATATTCAACGTGCACTTGAAAAACATCAAAACCGACGATTCTCTTGATGTGGAACTTCTTGCCCGTCAGACTCCGGGTTTTTCAGGTGCGGAAATAGCGAATGTATGTAACGAAGCGGCACTTATAGCAGCCCGACACAATAGTCCTACGGTCAGTCGTCAGGATTTCATTGATGCGGTTGACCGCATAATCGGTGGTCTGGAAAAACGGTCTAAGATTACGACTAACGAGGAGAAACGCTCCATAGCCATTCATGAAGCCGGACACGCTACCGTATCATGGCATCTGCGCTACGCCAACCCACTGATAAAAGTTACTATCGTTCCCCGCGGCAAAGCACTTGGAGCAGCGTGGTATCTTCCTGAAGAACGCCAGATTACACCGACTCAAGCCCTCCTTGATGAAATATGTGCCACCCTCGGTGGCAGAGCGGCAGAAGAATTGTTTTTAGGACGTATCTCCACTGGTGCAGCCAATGACCTTGAACGCGTTACCAAACAGGCATACGCCATGGTCGTATATTATGGTATGAGTGACCGTCTCCCCAACCTGAGTTATTATGATTCCACCGGACAGGATTACGGATTCTCGAAACCATATAGCGATGACCGCGCACGTATGATTGATGAAGAGGTGTCACGTATTATCAGCGAACAATACGAACGCGCTAAAGATATCCTTCGCAAATACGCTGAAGGACACGGGAAACTGGCTGACGTACTTATTACCCGTGAAGTAATCTTTACTGAAGATGTAGAAAAAATATTCGGTAAACGCCAATGGGCGTCACGCACCGATGAGATACTCGCACTCAATGAGCCGGAAGATACTACATTTGAGGAAGTAACGGAACCCGCATCAGATAATGATGATGACACCGCAATTACTCCACCTCCGCTGCCCGATACTCCTCCTGAATCATAAGATTAAAGGCTTGCCGAAATCGGCAAGCCTTTAATCTATATTGACCTCAGCCTCGGTCATCTCATCATAGGCTGACCATTGACTGTCATTTTCACAATATACCTCTAACGGCAACAGAGGCAAATCACTTAACGATTCATTGAGTTTCCTTCCGAATATATTGGTGCTGAGTGTATAGAATATCCAGTTACGTTCATTGTCACCGGTAAATATTCCTGTCAATACCGCCACAGGGTCACGTCGGAACACCTCGCATAGACGCTCCTGCACCTGCTCCATCATTTCTGATGTAGCTTTATCCGGCATACCTGAAGCATCCCCTTCATAATGCCAGTTGAGTTCAACTCTGTACTTGAAACGCGGATTATTACGAAACTCCGTTATATCCTTACGCCCCGTCACCATTATCAGCCTCCCTGACTCAGATTCTGCCGGAGCCGTCCACCACTCTTGTTTATCTGTCATATCTGTAACTATAATTTTTCAGTGAATCCAATACTGCAAAGATATTAACTATTTCATATATCGGTGATTTTTCGTCACAAGTTTTTATTCACAAAACTTGTGCATTACACTTCATCTTCTTACCTTTGTAAGAACTCAACTCATATTATTACATTTATCAATATCACAAATGGAAATCAAAGGTAAAGTTATATTAGCACTCCCCGAACAGTCAGGTGTTTCTAAATCCGGCAATAGCTGGAAAAAGCGTGAATACGTACTGGAAACCCTTGATAATTTCCCCAAAAAAATTCATTTTGATTTGTTCGGTGACCGTGCTGACCAGTATCCTATAGCTGTCGGTGAAACAATCACACTTAGTTTCGATATAGAAAGTCGTGAATTCAACGGCAGATGGTACACAAGCATACGCGGGTGGAAAGTAGACAAAGATAATGTTGGGGCTGCTGTCAATACTGACATAACCGGTGGTGCTGTCCCCCCGCCTCCAGTACCTGACTTTACTTCCGGCGGCAGCGATGAAGACCTTCCTTTCTAATAAGAATATCTCTTAATTCATATCTCATATCTCTACAAGGAACTCCCGCATATTTGCGCCGAGTTCCTTTGACTTATAACCATCCTGTCAACATGAACCGAGTTTTATCTTCACTTCTTCTGTTATCATCAATATTCTCAAGCTTAGCCCAGAACAGCTACGTTCCTTCCGAAGAAATACGTCAATCACAAGCAGAATTTGCCGGTAATCGTTTCGGCATATTCATTCACTGGGGCATCTACAGTATGTTCGGTCAAGGTGAATGGTATCTTAACTATGGACCCGACGCCGCTGAGTATGCTAAAGCTGCCGGTGGATTTTATCCGGCAGCATTTGATGCACGCCAATGGGTGGATATATTCAAAGATTCAGGTGCACGATATATATGCTTTACATCACGTCATCACGACGGATTCTCGATGTGGCACTCTGACGTATCTAAATATAATATCGTCGATGCGACCCCATTTGGACGGGATGTAATCAAGGAATTATCTGATGCCTGCCACGATAAAGGTATAAACTTACATCTCTACTATTCTCATCTTGACTGGACACGCCCCGACTACCCAATAGGACGTACTGGTAAAACTACCGGACGTGATTCTACCGCTGCCGACTGGGATTCGTACTATAATTTCATGAATTCACAACTAACCGAACTGCTCACCCGTTATGGCAAAATTAATGCTATATGGTTTGACGGATGGTGGGACCATGATAGTGATGCTATTCCGTTTGATTGGCATTTACCGGAACAATACGCGCTTATCCACTCATTGCAACCCGGATGTCTTATAGGCAACAATCACCATCAGACACCTTTTGCCGGTGAAAATATTCAGATATTTGAGCGTGATGTTCCCGGTGAAAACTCAGCCGGATTATCCGGACAAGAAGTATCACGATTACCGCTGGAAACGTGTCAGACCATGAACGGTATGTGGGGCTATAAGGTCATTGACCAAGATTATAAAAGCACCCGCGAACTTATTCACCTGCTCGTTAAAACCGCATCAAAAGGTGCCATTCTGCTGAGGATTGTGGTCCGGCCGCCAATTGGTGAATTTCGCGAGAGTGAAGTGGCGCGCG
>CAMWPX010000138.1 GCA_947176205.1 uncultured Porphyromonadaceae bacterium | reverse complement strand
CAAGTTCATTAGTCAGAAAGCCGGAAAATAGTAATGAAAATTCCTGACTCTTTGATGGTGTGAAATCAAGTCGGTAAGCACCGAAAAAAGTTTGAAATTTATCGTGCTCACCACCATCGAAATACACAGTGAATTGCTTGGCATCATTGGCCGTACCGAAATTTGTAGTACGATTGGTCGGTCTAAATTTATAGTCGTTCAATGATATCACACCTAACAGAGTCATCTTCCACTTTGATGAAATCTTATATGTGATATTAGTCTGATAGTCAAAAAACGAAGGATCATACTCCCCTTTTGTTTCCAACGAGCTCAACAATGAATTATTTTTTTTGTATCTCAGACCATGCAGCTGCGAGAAATGCTTGCTACCCTGACCTATCGACAGATTTGCTCCCATCAGACTTGCACCGATACTCCCCTCGAATGATTCTGGTTCGCGATACGTAATATCAAGCACTGACGACATCTTATCAGCGTATTCTGCCGTGAATCCACCGGTTGAAAAACCTATCGCACCCACCATGTCCGGATTAATTATTGACAGACCTTCCTGTTGTCCGGAAGACACAAGCTGCGGACGATATACCTCTATACCATTAATATACACGCTATTTTCATCATACGTACCACCACGCACAGAATATTGGCTTGACAACTCATTTGAAGAACTGACGCCTGCCATAGTTGAAATCAACGATTCCACACTACCACCGCTAACATCCGGCGACATCTTGAAATCGCTTGACCCTATAGTCTGCATCGAACCCGTCTGCTTCCTTATTTCTGTAACCTCTACACCTTCAAGTTCTTTGATTTTCTCTCTCAGACGCATATTAAGAGTCACATCGCCCGAAGCATTAACGAGCGTTCGGCTTTCATCTTCATAACCTATGCACGTAAATACTACCACAAGCGTATCGCACTTAGGCGCGGAAATCTTATAATCTCCGTCAAGACCAGTATTTACGCCCAATGCTGTTCCTTTAATTTTTACAGTGGCAAATTCCACCGGCTTGTTTTCCTGATCTATGACCTTACCGCGTATATTTACCTGAGCGCTGATTCCCGACACTGTCGTGAGGAGAATCACCATTATGGCAATAAGCCTGATGTATAGTATATGTGCTTTCATCTAAATTATTTAACGTGATTTTTGCACAATAATTATATTGGTCGGGCAACTAATACGTATAATCACAAAAAGTGCGCCACAATTGTAGCGCACCTGATGTTATCTTTATAAAGCAAAAGTTAACTGCCGGGATTATTTACCGGAGATTGAATCGCTTACGGTAAGACGTGCACGACCTTTGGCGCGACGACGTGCAAGCACCTTACGACCATCAGCAGTCGACATTCTTTCGCGGAAACCATGCTTATTAACTCTCTTTCTGTTTGAAGGTTGAAATGTTCTTTTCATTGCCGTATAGTTATTTTCGTTTTTCTATTATTCACAATTCGAGGTGCAAATTTACATATTTTTTTTCAACTTTACAACATATAAATAATTTTTCTCCACATATCATCATCATTTTCCCTGCAAATCGCCAGTGTCGGTTCTCAGCCACTTAAACAACCTATAAGTATTACGCATAAGCCATACTGTGAAAACCATACTGCATACCAGACACCATATATCATAAACACTTGAGATGTCTGAGCCAAAACTGTCAATTTCAGTTCCTACCACACCGCGTTCTACGAGCCACATCGTCACACATGCCATTATATTATTGAAGCAATGCGCTATCACCGAATACCATAACGAACCACTCCATACACATAGATATCCGAAAAATGCGCCTAAAAGCATTCGCGGCACAAATCCATAAAACTGAAAATGTATTGCACTGAATAATACAGCTGTTGCCCATACCGCCACATGCTTATTGACACGTGCTGTTACCAACAGCCGTTGTACCCCGCCACGAAAAAACAATTCTTCAGCCAATCCCGCCATTATACCCATAGTCAGAATGCTGACTATCAGACTAATCACAGTCGATTCGCCCATCATAGTCTTTAGCATTTCATTTGCAGCATCTTCAGCCTGTCGCATCCAACTCTCAAAAGCCGCCATGCTTGCCGGCAACTGCAGATTTTTATTCCAGTCAATAATTACATTCATTACCGGGATAGACGCTATCAATGTACCCACCACAAGCACAACCCCTACACCCGTAAGTTTCTTATCTATCTGAAGATATTCTGCCGGCTGACGTGTAATTATTACTGCAGTCAGGATTGCCGGCATTATGAACAGCAGCACATCCTGCACCACAGTCACTATATTCAGCCTGGTCGCATTCACCTCTGACCCGAGCAGAAACTGCGACAATAATCCGGTGAGAAGCAATCCCACTATTGTCAGACAACAAAATAGGGAAAACCGTTGCAATGGTTTTACATTAAAAGTAATCATATCAAAAATCTAAATAATAATCATGTGTTAAACATCTGTAACTTTCCGAGTAATTTCCGTCACTTTCATGCACCGAGATAGTCGAAAGTTCATATCTGTCAGCCATCCTGCCAAACTCAAGCATAACACGCTTTGCCTCTTTACCCTCCACGTATGACACCCGGCACTCACGGTTCAGAATCAACCCCCGCTCCACACCACAAGCCACTATCTCATCACGCCTGTCCATCGGAGCTATCACTGACAGCCAACCGCTATCAGTTAGTTTTCTTGACGCCATCTCTATCAGTCCACTATAAGTCAGCGAATCATCATGACGTGCCATATTCCGAGCTTTATCCCCGACTTTAAGCGAATTAGTAAAATATGGAGGATTACTTATTATCATATTCGCCATGGGTAATTCTATCGCCTCATCATATATATCCCCGTTAAGTATGGTAATCCGACCAGCCCACTGTGACTCGCGGGCATTCATCATAGCCTCTTCATACGCCACACCATCGATTTCCACACCATATATAATAGCAGGCGACCGCTGTGCCAGCATCAAAGCCAGCAATCCGGTACCGCACCCCACGTCATATACCACACCGGCTGCCGGCACCCGGCTCCACGCTCCGAGCAAAACCCCATCGGTGCTAACCTTCATTGCACTTCTGCTATTGCACAGTGAAAACTGCTTAAAGCGAAACACCGAGCCTGATTTAACAGCGTTTATACTTGACACAGACACAAAATTGAAAAATTTATTGCAAAAATAATGAAACTATCATAAAAACCGCTTGCATAATTAAAAAAATAGTTCTACCTTTGCATCGCAATTGAGACAAAGGATATCCCTTTGAGGAGAGATGGCAGAGTGGTCGATTGCGGCGGTCTTGAAAACCGTTGAGGGTAACACCTCCGGGGGTTCGAATCCCTCTCTCTCCGCAAAAAGCGCAGCCTTTTCAGGTTGCGCTTTTTGTTTAAGGAGATGAGCCGCCCCCGGGATTAGTCAGGGGCAGTAGCAAAACTTCCTTCATCCGGCTACAAACATTAATTCAAAATGCATTGTTTTAATCAAAAACACTTTTGATTATGGCAAGTATATTAATGTGGATAGGTATTATCCTGATAGTAATCGGTTGGCTGGCTCTATCTTGGCAAGCATCAAAAAGATTAACCATGAAAGATGAATTAGAAAGATTCCCTCAAAAGAGACATACTATGGTATTACGTAGCAACTATTGCAGACTGACGATAATTATCGGAATCGCAACTCTAATAATTGCCCTTATTATCTAAGACTAATAACGGCTCAGCAGCAAAACCTGTTGAAATGTAAAAAACAAGTAGATATAAAAATTATTTTAGACGTATAGTTTCGCAAGTCTAAAGAGGGAAAATAAAAAATCGGTACCCCACGCATGACTACCTACAGAAAAACTTGACTTCAGCATATAGTTTAATTTACCTATTGAAATCAAGTCGTTAACATTCCCTTCATAGCCATAATAGGCAGTGACTTATTTATAATAGAAAAGAGACTGTCTAACAATCAAGTTAGGCAGTCTCTTTTTGTAATTTGAAGAAGTATCGGAATTATAGCATTCCGATTTGGAGAATCGAATCAGACAATTATGCCTCTACCGGGCTAACATTGATGAAACGACGACCGTTCTTGCCTTCAGTAAACACAACCACACCATCAATGAGAGCGTAAAGAGTGTGGTCTTTACCGATACCTACATTGAGTCCGGGGTGGTGCACTGTGCCACGCTGACGTTTGATAATGTTGCCGGCTTTAGCAAACTGACCGCCAAAAATCTTTACACCAAGTCGTTTGCTTTCCGATTCACGACCGTTCTTAGAACTACCTACACCTTTTTTATGTGCCATTGTCTTTTAGATTTTTGATGGTTAAGCAACTACTTCTTTAATTAACACTTTGGTGAAATACTGACGGTGACCGTTTTTACGACGATAGCCTTTACGACGTTTCTTCTTGAAAACGATTACCTTTTCACCTTTTACGAGGGGAGTAAGAACCTCGCAAACTACTTTTGCGCCTTCCACGGTGGGAGCGCCAACCTTTACAGTACCGTCAGCGTCAGCGAGGAGTACACGGTCAAATTCCACCTTGTCACCTTCTTTAACTGCTTCGCCGAGATAGTGAACATACAGGTACTTTTCGGCTTCTGCCTTGAACTGCTGTCCTTGAATTTCTACGATTGCGTACATCGTTGTTTAATAA
>CAMWPX010000137.1 GCA_947176205.1 uncultured Porphyromonadaceae bacterium | reverse complement strand
GATATACACAGCAACCGCTCATACCCGAGGTCTACAATGCTATTTTTCAGCAAAATCTCGGGAAACTGCATACGATATACAATAAATCGACTGAAGAAGAACGTCAATCAATAGAAAAAGCTCTTTACAGTCACTTGATTGACCTTGATAAATTTTCATACGAAAATTTACGTGACGCCCAGCTGGGTAACGGTGACGGTTTTGACAAAATACTTCAGCGCCATATTGACGTTAAGGAGCTGGAAATACTTAAAGAAATATCCACTAAAACGCCTGAAGAATTAAAACTATATATATCGACACATCACGGTCGCTCTGATGTAGCCGCTAAATATTTGTCTTCAATAATATTCAGTAGTCTTGACTCCGTATCGTATAAAGAACTGGAATATCTCCATCGCACTTTATCATCACCGGAAACCAAGGAAAAACTGGAATCACGTAAATCCGAACGCTACAAAATGATTCGTGATGCGGTAAGTACCTACAGCCGTCTCGAATACAGAAACACCAGACTTCTGAAAGACCTTCTGAGTATCGCTTCACTCCAATATTTCAATGCGAAATTTGAAACGGTAGCCCGCTCATATTCGACAATAGGAATTGTTCCTGATGACCCTACCGAAATAGGAAATCAATTCTGTCAGATAATCAAAGCCGTGTTTTCATCTAAAGAGTTGACCATACATCTCAACAATATCATCAGCAAATATTGCGCCACGATAAATTCAGCGCGGGCTGACTTTGCCCGTGAAGCTGACATAACCGGCTATCAGGAGATGAAACTATCTATTCCTGATTTATCCAACTTTAACTACAACACTGACTACTCTATTTTAGCCAAAATACCTCAAGCCCGACAGGATTTTATAGAATCAAGAGAAACTGCCGACACCGTAGCTTCGATTGCAAGCTGGTTCATCGGGTCTTTGGCTTCATCCATCGGACAAGGACTATATGATATGTATGCCGTTGAGGAATTAGCCGATAAAGAGATAGCCGCCCGTGAAGAAATAATGACACATGCTTATGAACAGTTAAAAGGCAAAATAGACAATTACATAAGCACGATATCCCAAAGCATTACTAATCAAGCCCTTGAAAACAACGAAAAATTCATCAACTATGTCAATAATTATAAATAAAATACGCACGGCACTAATCATATCGACTATTTTGATGATACCCCAATCAGGTAAGGCTCAAATATTTGATTTCGTTGAAGAAATGGCTTCCGAATGGGCTGAACAGCAGGTATACGGATTGGTCAACAATATTACCGGCAACATCAAATCACTCGGCAGCCAGTTTTGGAATGATTTCGTAGATTACAGTGCCCGCTCATCCATAAGTGAGAAAGCTGAAAAGTTATCGGATTTCGCAGTTACAACCCCCCAATTATCTTCTTTCGAATCCAGAAAACAGATAGTCACCTCCGGCGGATATATCAATACTGATGCCACCATCTCAAAAGTCAAAAACTCTGTCAGAGATGAATTCAACCGGCTTCTGACCTCTACTTCAAATATTAAATTCAATTCTTTGGGTAACGGTTATATAAAGGCAAAATCTGATTCATTCCTTATAGCCAAAGATTACGCCAATAAGATTCACGAGTTGCGCGAGGTCCTGCTACCTGACACACGCTGGTATCTTGACTCGATTGATGACTGCGACCTTAAAACGATACTCATTACCGATTTGAACTCATCACCGGGACTGATTCCGGCTTTTAACGCCACTCCTTACGCGTTACATTTCTACAAAAAACTAAAGACTTCTGCCATTCGCACTGACCCTAACGAACTATTATACTGGGCAGAACAGGCTGATTATTATCGTACACGAATGCCAAGAAAAAACAAGTTGATTAATCCGATTAATCTGACATTCACCTCTGTGGGAAAAGATATCGAAATATCTTTTGAAGACCTGACACTTGCCACATACACACCGGACACAAGGGTTTACACAGTGTATTATCCCGAATTTCTAAACTTCATCCCCCGTCCCAATCACACTTATAAGTTTGAACAGACCAGCTACACCACAGAAGCTTTAGGCAGAATATATAATATCACCTTCAAAGCCGATAAGAAACTCAATAAATCCAAATCAAAGAATCCTGTAAAATTCAAAGATATAGCCAAAGCTATAGCCGATGATGAAAAAGGAACTTTCTACGATGAAATACTTAAAGACTACAACATCATACCCTCAGCGGCATACGCTGTGAAGATAAATCAGTCAAAACAGACTAAAGATGCCTTAAAGCAATACAATAAAACTCTAAAGAAGAATAAAGTGACGGCAGAGGATTTTACCATCACCCTTAAATATGGCGATTTCACCCCGACTCCTTCCTCAATTTCCATTTCAAGAATGACAAATAACCCTGAAACGGTATTGTATGACAACGGTAGTCAACCTCTTAATTACTCTAAACTCCCATAAAAAGTTCATACCACCAATTGCTTATACGCCCGGAGCAACATATTTGTCCGGGCTTTTCTCATGTCTAAAGAGTAATAATTTATTTCAAAATAGCCGAAACTACTGTTACCGAACCACTTACTTCATCTCGGTGGTCTACTTTCTTACCATATCCGAAAGCATAAGAGACAGCGAATGTTATCCGCCAATGTTGAGCGGTTGAAAATTCTTTGCGGTCAAAACTGTAATAATTGCTCGAAAGCGTCTGTTGAGATGATTCCCATGAGGTACGTAAGAAATTGTAAACCCCTGCTCTGATATTCCAGCCCTTATCACCCCAGCCAAACTGAATCTGATATTTGGCAGGTGTTCGCTCAACGATGCCGCTTTGTTCTTCCTGATAATGACTCGGTGTCATATACCAGCCCCAAAGATAGAACTTACCAAAGTAATATGTGAGTTGAGCCGTGCATGTAATTTCGTTTCTTGTGTTTGCATATGCCCCGGTAGTCTTTCTTAACCAATATTGCGGTCGCAATTTGGCTACGAGCTTACCTCCGAAAAATTTGGCTGTAGCGGAAATGCCTAACATTCCGCTACGATAATTCCCATCATTGACGTATCTACGCAACATTGTCCCCTCGGGTCCAGTAGGAGAATATATGGTAACGCATCGGTTTCCAAGCATATGGATATAAGCATCGGCGGACAGTTGCCATTTGTTGTCAGGAAGCCATGTATAAGTAAGACCGGCATTCTGATATGAATAATCCGCCAATGTCGGCGTCCCCTGATACCACATGAATTCGTCCTGCTGCAGTATATTGGGACTTTTTTGTGATGCGTCAGGGACATCTTTGCCATAACGCCATGTGAGTTCAAATTGTTGTTTGTCGGTCGGCGAAAAAGTGGCATAAACATTTGCCTGCGGAAAATTGTCGCTCATGCGGCTGTCGCTGATGTGATTGCTCTCCCATACCCAACCAAATTCACCACCGATATTCCATTTTTCAAGATTCAGGTCATAATGTACTCCGGCAAGATAACCGCCGACATTATATTTCTGATGAGAAGGAGAGTTTCCCAAGTAATCAATAAAATTCCGGCTTTGTGAAGTGGCGAGATAGAATATAAAACTGTTCTTCTCGTTAAGTTGCCAGTATATACGCGGATTCAGTTGGAAATTATGAACATCTTCCGAGGCATTGTTGGATATGGAGAGGACACCACCAGCTGAATACAGCGAATTGGATTTATTTTTGCCATACGTATAAACGGCATCCGCTTCGAGCGACAACTTTGGAGAAAAATCGAAGAAGAAATTACCATTGTAGGATAAAGCCCAGTTGCTGCTTGATGTCAGAGAGGTGGCTGAGGTGGGTAAAAACAATTGGGAAGAATAAAACAACGAATTTACCGCATCATTGTGTGGTAAATTCGTCAGGCTATAAGAAAGGCGGTTAGAAATTCTCGCTTTGCCACCGTTATACAACGCACGCAATGCAAAGTCGTTGCTATTATTGCGATATAATGAAGATGCAGTCTCCGAAATTCTCTCAATTGTCTGTGGGCCTGTGCCATATAGGTTGTCAAACTTGAATATTTCAGTAGAGCTTACACCTCCATGACGGTTTGTAAGATAAATTTCATCAGCATATAGGTCGAAAATCATCGACTTGTAAGCCATTTTAGAATATACCTCACCTCCTGTACTATTAACACCAAACCATTTGTTGGCTGTAACCTTTGTATATCCACCCCATTCGTATTTCTGCATGATGAAGTTAATGGCATAGTGTGCGCCTTGAAATCGCGGGTCTGTAGGGTGCAGATAATATTCCACTTTTTTCACATCCTGTGTCCTCATACCTTGTAAGTCCTGTGCTGTCGCAGGCAGAAAATCAATAAAAATAGATACCCCTTGCCCCGACGCAGTCTTTACAGTTTGACCGATTGGGTCAACTTCAATTTGAGGAATAGCCATCTGATTCAAAAGGTAAATAGCATCAGCAGCAGCGTTTTTCTGTCGAACCAATGGAATATAAGCAGATACATTTGATGACGTACGCTGCATCCGCGCTTCAACGACCACTTCGTCAAGTTCCTGTGAATTTATACTATCCGTAGCTTCTGATTGAGCCATCGCCAATACTGCATTCATGGCGCTAAATGTAGATATTATGATTCGATGATTCATAAAGTCTTTTATTATATGACGTCAAAGATTGCGGTTTGTTACAATATTATTCTCAGTAAATATTGATTAGGCTTATTCTTTTTTCTACGGGGAAAAAGTGGGTATAAAAAAAATTGATTGTCTCCCGACAATCAACCTTAGTTAACCTTAAATCTAATAC
>CAMWPX010000136.1 GCA_947176205.1 uncultured Porphyromonadaceae bacterium | reverse complement strand
ATTTGTAATTATTTCTTATAGCTCTTTTTATAAAATTTCTTGGCAATCACCACACCCGGGAAACGTTTGCGGCGTATCTGCACTTGTACCGGCGTATCCATAGCGAAATAAGGAGCATCAATTAGCGCCATTGCAAGACTTTTATCCACGGATATACCTCTGTATCCGGTAGTTATCTGACCTATTACATTGCCGTCGACATCAAGCACCTCATAGCCGTGACGGGGAATCGCACGGTCAAGCAACTCTATACCGACAAGTTTACGACGCGTACCTTCCGCTTTCTGAGCGGCTACCGCATCTCGTCCTATAAATTCAGGTTTTTCCGTTTTTACAAACATCCCGAGACCGGCTTCTATCGGCGAGATATCTTCACCAAGTTCATCGCCATACAGAGGTAATCCTACCTCAAAGCGAAGTGTATCGCGACAGCCAAGACCGCATGGCTCTACTTCACCTGACTCCATAAGGGCGTCCCACATTCCGACAATAGCTTCAGGCACGGCATAAATCTCAAAGCCATCTTCTCCTGTATAACCTGTACGGCTTACAAGTATATGTACACCGTCAAGCATTGACTCCTTGAATGTGTAGAATGTGAGTTCGGCACAATCTATGCCAAGCACTTTCTGCATCACCTCCTCGCTACGCGGACCCTGCACGGCAAGTTCGCCGAGCACATCGCTCAGATTGACTATCTCCACATCGTACCCTTCGGCATGCGACATAATCCAATCGACATCCTTGTCGATGTTGGAAGCATTTATTACAAGGAAGAAGTTATTGTCACCACGTTTATATACCAGCAAATCATCCACAGTGCCACCATGCTCATTAAGCATCATGCCGTAAAAAATCTTTCCGTCCGGAGCTCCGGTCACATCGTTGGTGAAAATATGATTGACATATTTTTCGGCATCGGCTCCGGTTATACTGACTTCACCCATGTGTGACACATCAAACACACCGCAGCCATTACGCACCGCTTCATGTTCCTGTGTGATGGATGAATACTGAATAGGCATCTCAAATCCGCCAAACGGACTTATTAGCGCACCGGCAGCCACGTGTCGGTCATAAAGGCATGTTTTTTTATTCTGTTCCATATTAAAAAAGGAGTTTTATTAGCTCATCATTTGTAAGTCCGCATATCACATTACCGACATTGACTTCCGATAATGCTTCTGCTACGGAGTCTGCTTCGTAGCTCTTACCACGAAGTCGACCTGCAATAATTTTATCAAAATCATCAAGCTGAAAGTAATCGCCAGACAGCCCAACATCACGGATGACCCCGTCTGCCACATTCACATCGCACGAAAGCACTCCGGCATTATCCACTCGCCGAGGCTCTTTAGCTGACTTATGCCGACGGCTACCATATATCCATCTTTCGTTATAATAAGGCTGCGACAGCCGCTCTATTTCCAGAATATCATCAGCAGTCAAGACCAAATCGCCATCACACAGATAACCTCTCACATAAGCCATAAAATCATCAAGTGACATATCAAGAAATCCGTTTAACGACTTGACCCGCGAACGCACACTTTCCACTCCATTTGACCGTAATTTCACATCCGACGGCGTGATAGCCGACACCATCCGTTCGATATCCAAATCATACAGCATGGTACCATGCACTATACTTCGACCGGGAAGATGATAAAAAGCACTGCCTGACACTTTGTAATCGCCTACGGTAATATCATTACGCGATGAAGCCCGCGCATCAACACCAAGCGACTGCAGCATGGAAGCCACAGCTTCAGTATAACGGCTGAAAGTAGACTGAACGGAGGAATCACTCCGCATCACACAGGATAGCATGACATTATCCATATCGGCATACACACATCCGCCACCGCTTTTCCGCCGATACACTCTCACGCCGGTATCGCGACAATATTCGAGATTTACTTCGGTATATATATCCTGATTCCTGCCGATTATAACCGTAGGCTCCACACGCCACATGAAAAACATATCATCAGCCACATCAGTGCGACGGGCAAGATATTCTTCCATTGCCAGATAAAACGGCAACGCATAATTACAATCCGTGGGAAGTGACACATATTTCATGGCATACAAATGTAGCAAACAAAATTATCATTGCCAACTATCGCACCAAAAAGTCATGAATTTATTTACCATTCTGACTGCAAACCCTATTTTGAAAAACGGATTATTTCGATTACCTTTGCGTTACAACCGATTATTTATTTATCACATTTCTCTACAAATCCATGAACACACTCCGTACGATAGCCTTATCACTTCTAACCGTAGTATCAATTTTCAGCGCTTCGGCGCAAAATTACGGTTATTCCGATGGTGAGATAACCCGTTCGCTCGTATACAACAAAGGTGACTTCGACTCTAAATTCTACCGTATTCCGGCTATAATAACCATGCCTGACGGCTCACTTCTCACCGTGGCTGACAAGCGTATAGACAAACTGCAGGATTTACCCGGACGTATAGATGTAGTGGCTCGACGTTCCACTGACATGGGACGCACATGGGGTCCGTACATCACTGTGGCAGCCCACGATTCACTCGGAGGTTACGGTGACCCGGCTTTAGTGTATGACCGCCGCTCGGGCGATGTACTCGTCATCTCCACTCACGGTCAAGGATTATGGCTCCCGACACCGGGACAAATCAGCGTATCACGCAGTCATGACGGCGGACTGACATGGGAAGCAGCGGTAAATATCAACCCGCAGATACTTACAGTAGATTCTTTAGGCATTCAGCCTATAAAATGCAACAGCGCTTTCGCCACATCCGGACGCGCGCTGCAACTCAAAAACGGTCGAATTATATTCGCTCTTGTAACACGCAAGGAAGGTGTATCACCATTTCCCACTTATGCTATTTATTCCGATGATTCGGGTCATACATGGCACGTATCAAAGACTCCGATAACCATGGACGGTGACGAAACCAAAATAGAACAGCTTGCCGACGGAACTCTGATGGCATCGATACGCAACCGTTACCGTAATCCACGCATGTTTTCACACTCAAAAGACAACGGTGTGACATGGACCGAACCGGTGAGTGCACCCACTCTGCCTGACCCTGCTTGCAACGGCAGTTTTATCCGCTATACCTATGATGGCAATGACGTACTGCTTCACTCACTTCCCACCGGTGGCACACGCGACAACGTCACCATATTCGCATCTACCGACCAAGGGACTACGTGGACTCCAACTTACCAAGTACTGAACGGACCATCGACATATTCTTCAATGACCGTATTACCTGACGGCTCCATAGGTATTCTCACAGAAGAAGCCACACACCTTGCCGATGCCGCACACCTCGACGGCTACCGTATATGGTTCACACGCATCCCCGCCGAACGGGTACTACCTAAGCAGTAGCACTTACAGCACTGCCGCTGAACATCAATTCAGGATGCTGCTGAATGGCTACATTCATATATTCGTAGCCACTTTCAAACACCGCTTCAATACCCTTGAGATCAAACACCTTATACCGTGCTATCTTATCGGTACGTATCACCATGTCACACAGAGCCATATCCGGTGCGGAATTATTTTTCGACATTAATTCAAACGAACGTAAAGCTATCTGCACCAGATTATCCTTAGGACGATAATCACTCAACGGCGACACATTGATACCTATCAGCGTATGACAACGCTCTCTGATGCTCCATGACGGCATATTTGCCACCACACCGCCATCGACATAACGCACTCCGTCAATCTTTACCGGCTTGAATACAATCGGTATTGAACATGACGCACATACGCAGTCAGCAAGCGGGCCTCTCTCAAACGCCACTTTAGCACCGGTATCGAAATTAGTGGCTCCTATCACCACAGGCATAGGCAATTGTTCTATACGCTCATAACCGAGTTTTTTGCGAAGTATCTCACGGAACTTGTCCATGCGGAAAAAACCATCGCTCGGCATTCCGAGTGAACAAAAATCACCGAATTTACAATGCAGAAACATCTGCAGCATATCATCCGGAGAAACACCGGCACCCCAAAGAGCCGCCACTATCGAGCCGGCACTTACACCTGCTACTATATCCGGCTTGACACCGGCTTCCGACAAAGCCTTAAGAGCACCTGCATGAGCTACGCCGCGGGCACCACCGCCACTAAGCGCTATCCCCAAAGTATAGGGAGCAGCATTGTTGACCGATTTATATAAGTGATAGTCAATCATAGAAATTTGAGATTTGCGGTCGGCATCGCAGCTGACATTACTACCTATCTAACACTCTAATAAATAAAAAAGATTAAATTTCATAAATATTTTACACAATATATTGTTTATCAATATATTACCTCCAATAGCTCATAATGGAGAAACTTAAATAAAACAAAAACAACACCTTAAAAGGTAAATATCTCATAATTAATTACTAAATTTGTGCGATTTTCTGCATCCTTACAGCAGACGTAAAAGCAATTTTTTAATATATATGTTGAATCCAATCAAAAAAACCATCGAGCTGCCCGACGGTCGCCAGATTACACTGGAGACTGGCAAACTCGCCAAGCAAGCCGATGGAGCGGTAGAATTGCGAATGGGCAATACGATGCTCCTCGCAACAGTTGTTTCGGCTAAGGAAGCCGGCGAAGGGGTTGATTTCATGCCCCTGCAAGTAGAGTACAAAGAGAAATTTTCATCAGCAGGACGTTTCCCCGGCGGCTTCCTCAAACGCGAAGGCCGTGCTTCGGATTACGAAATCCTCACTGCCCGTCAGGTAGACCGTGTATTGCGTCCGTTGTTCTCCGATAATATCACGCCGACACCTTTGTCAACATCACTATGTATTCG
>CAMWPX010000135.1 GCA_947176205.1 uncultured Porphyromonadaceae bacterium | reverse complement strand
TGGCATCGGAGGTGTTCTTCAAATTCAGATAGCCAACTTGGAGTTATTTCAAACAGCTCTAAATCAACATTATTAGTATATTTTTTGATACGGTTAAGTAGTGTGCGATATCCAACCGCATTGTTATAACTTTGTTTTTCTTCCTTGAAAAAAGTAATACGTTCTTCAAAAAGAGAATATAATGTTATTTGAGTGGGGGCTGATTTGATGAGATGTTTAACGATGGTAGCAGCTGTGTAATCGTCCTTCCCTTCTAATGATAAAACGTAATCGTTTGCCTTTGTCAGTTCTCGTGTAATAATGGGGTTGAGCCTATTTGCTCGACTTCCCTTTACCTTGCTTTTATCTTTACTCCATTCAGATGGTTTACAAGATATACCGATACTTTTATATGTGCGTTTACCGTTATAACACACTCGCAGCATTATAGGGTGATCACCGTTAGCAAGCGTTTTACTTGTATATAAAATCGGTGTTATGGTTGGAAGGTTGCGTTTCATATCTTGCTAATGGTTTACCTTGTGGTTTACATTATTTGAAATAAAACCGTTAATTTGGTTTACACCGCAAAGATATAAAATAATCCTAACACTATGAGTATTAGGATTAAATAATATATAAAATGTTTTCTATTCGTTGCCGAGACACACGAAAAGTACTTTTATTTGTTCCTTATGCTTCAGTTCGTTAATGAGCTTTGCGACTTTGTGGTTTAAGTTTTGGATTATCATGTAATAGTTAGTATAGGGTCAAGGAGTACAAAATTATGAAAATAATCTAAGAATAATGAGTATATTTGCATTCAAATTATTCAAAACATACAGCCTATGTAGCATTGTAAGATAAAAGACATATAAAATAGAAAGCGTTAGCTTGTATTCTTGTTCTTGAAAATCGCCAATTAGAAGGAACTACCAAGAGTAAAAGTTGATGCTCACGGAGTATCCGTGGGCTTTTACTCGTATATGGTAGTTAGGTGTTTGGCGATACCTCAAGAACGTAGACGAAGCAAAAAGTCCACGTTTTTTATTTGTCTATACCTCAGTTTCGGACTTAAAATTACCAACATATTATAAACAAATCAATATTATTACAATTATGAAAAAGTATATTTATCTATTATTTGTGGTTTTATTTACTTAGTTGTCGTTTACTGTTACTTCATGTAGTGATGATGATGACCCTGCAAGCGCTGACGGAAATATCATCGGCACATGGAAAGCTGAAGTAAGAACTTCTACCGATGAATGGCACCGTGAATACATGCGTTTTAATGAAAATGGAACTATTGACTGTGTTATTGTTGATTGTCACAGAGGAGAAATTGATGTTGATTACGACGACTATACTTGGTCAAAAGATGGCAATAAACTTACAATAAATGGAAGAACGGCTACCATAGTTGAACTTACAAGTGAAAATTTGGTTCTGAATGTGGGAGATGTTAAACTTACATATAAAAAGTGTGCTGATTCAGAGATGAATCAATATTATAAGTAGAGATTAGGAATAAAAAAGGAGAAGGTGCTGTTCAAATTTGAACAGCACCTTCTCCTTAGTATTGAAAAGTCGGGCTATTTTGATAAAAGATTGAGGATTAGGTGGGCTGCGCGTTTGGCGGCTCCCGGTTTGCCGAGGCGTGAACGCATCAGCGTATATCCTTCAAGTTGTTTCTGTCTGCCAATGGTATCAGGTAGAATATCAGTCAATGCATAACTGACGCTGTCAGCATTACAACGGTACATAAGTAATTCCGGCACTATTTCCTTTCCGGCGATAAGATTGGGGAGCGATACGAACGGTATATGAAGCAACCGCTCCATGATTTTGTATGTGAGTTTTGAACCATTACCTCGATAGCATACTATTTGAGGCGTATTGCACAGAGCGCATTCCAAAGTGGCAGTGCCTGAGGTCACTAATGCAGCCTGCGAGTGCTTCATAAGCAGATAAGTGGCATCAGTTACTACGGGGAGGTCGGAAAACTGGCGGTAGAAAGTGAGGTCGATATCCGGTGCTCCCGCTATTACTGCCTGAAAGCGATTGGCGAATCGTCGGGCTACTTCATGCATTATCGGAAGGTTATTGCGAATCTCACTTACTCGGCTACCGGGTACAAGGGCTAAAATAGGTGTGTCCGTTAGGTGGTGTGAAGTACGGAATTCTGTGGCAGTGGGTGCAGTTGCTAATTTGCGGTCAACCTCTTCTACAGAAGGATTACCCACGTAGTGAGCCGTGATTCCTTTACGGGCGAAGTATTCGGGCTCGAATGGCAGAATAGATAATATTAGATTCACGTTACGGCGTATTTGCTTGACACGCCATTCTTTCCATGCCCATACTTTTGGTGCTATATAATATACCACCGGTATGCCTAGTTTGCGTGCATGCCGCGCAATCTTGAGATTGAAACTCGGGTAGTCAACGAGTATCACGCAGTCGGGCTGCAGTTTGTCGATAGCTTTTTTTACTGTCGTGAAATTATTTCTGATGCGACCGAGATTACGAATCACTTCGCTGAATCCCATAAAAGCCATGTCACGTATATGAACCAGCGGTTCATGACCGGCAGCGCAGGACATATTGTCTCCACCTGTAAAAGTAAAGTGTGCGTTCGGGTCTGCTTCACGAAGTCGGTTCATCAGTTCGCCGGCGTGAAGGTCACCTGAAGCTTCGCCGGCAGAAATAAAGTAATGCATATAATCTATATTTTCCCAAAGGTACAAAAAAATAGGGTTATAATGCTTCAGCTTGTAATACTATGGGGTAAATTTTGTAAATTTGTAGTCTGATAAATAAAATTTTGTTATGAAAGAGCTTTGGGCATTGCTTCGCAGATTTGTGCCGCCATATAAGAAATACTTTATATTGAATGTTGTTTTCAACATTCTGTCATCGTTACTTACACTATTTTCATTTGCAGTTATAATTCCTATTCTTGAGATGCTCTTTCAGATGAAGGAGGGTCATTATGTGTACATGTCCCTGTCTGACGGTTCGTTGAAAGATGTGGTTATTAATAATTTTTATTATTTTACTCAGGTAGCGGTGGAAAACTGGGGTCCTTCGGTTACGCTTGCCGGATTAGGATTGCTACTCGTGTTTATGACGGGGTTGAAGGTCGGTACAGCCTTTCTTAGCTCCTACTTCATAATACCTATGCGTATGGGCATAGCCCGTGATTTGCGTAATCATGTTTATGATAAGATAGTGACTCTTCCCATAGGATATTTTACCAATGAGCATAAAGGCGATGTGATGGCACGCATGAGTGGTGATGTATCAGAGATTGAAAATTCCATCATGCAGTCACTTGACATGCTTTTCAAAAATCCGGTCATGATATTGGTGTGTCTCATCATGATGGTAGCTATCAGTTGGCAACTAACCATTTTTGTTATGATATTGTTGCCGATATCAGGATTGATTATGGGTAGAGTCGGCAGACGATTGAAACGTGCTTCGTTTGAGACACAGAATCAATGGGGATTGTTGCTCAGTTATATCGAGGAGACTTTGGGCGGATTGCGTATTATCAAGGCTTTCAATGCCGAGGATAAGATGCGAAATAGATTTCATGACGGTACGGAGAAATTTGCACAGATGTCGACTGCTGTAGCACGTCGTACTGCTCTGGCTCACCCTATGAGCGAATTTCTGGGTACATTGACCATTGCCATTGTACTTTGGTTTGGTGGAACTCTTATTATCAGTGGTTCATCAAGTATTACAGCACCGTCATTTATCTACTATATGGTCATATTTTACAGTATGATTAATCCGGCTAAAGACTTGTCACGAGCCATGTATTCCATTCAGCGAGGTCTGGCGTCAATTGACCGTGTGGATAAGATTCTTGGTGCTGTAAATAATATCACTGACCCTGAAAAACCGAAACATATTGAGCGTCTTAAAGGCGAGGTGATATATGATGATGTGACTTTTAGTTACAACGGTGAGATTCAAGTGGCTAAGAATGTGTCATTTGCTATTCGTCCGGGTGAGACAGTGGCTTTGGTGGGACAGAGCGGTAGCGGTAAATCCACGCTCGCTGATTTGTTGCCGCGCTTTTATGATGTACAGTCAGGACGCATTACTATCGACGGAGTGGATGTCCGAGATTTGAAAGTGCATGACCTTCGTTCGTTTATGGGTAATGTGAATCAGGAGGCGATACTGTTTAACGATTCATTTTATAACAATATAACTTTCGGCGTCAAAAATGCTACCCGCGAGGAGGTGGAGCGTGCCGCCCGCATAGCAAATGCCCATGAATTCATTATGGCAAGTGAAAAAGGTTATGACACTTGTATTGGTGACCGTGGATGCCGGTTGTCGGGCGGACAGCGCCAGCGTGTGTCAATAGCTCGTGCTATTCTGAAAAATCCGCCTATACTTATTCTTGATGAAGCCACATCAGCATTGGATAGCGAAAGTGAATTGCTCGTTCAGCAGGCCTTGGAGCGATTGATGGAAAATCGTACGACACTGGTTATTGCCCACCGCCTGTCCACAATAAAGAATGCTACATGTATATGTGTGATGCATGAGGGACGTATCGTGGAAAAGGGCACACATGATGAACTTTTGGCGCTTAACGGCTATTATACAAAATTAGTTCACATGCAGCAGCTCGGTTCCACAGCTAAAGATGGTAACTAATTTGTATATAGTGGTTTAAGAAATATATTAAGACATATATTATATTATTTCCGAGAGCTTCGTCCGGCATGGCGAGGCTCTTTTTTTATAAAAATTGCATTATTTATTTACAAAATTTTGATATTGGGATGAAATTATGTAAATTTGCCAAAGAAATTGAGTGAAACCTTGCAAA
>CAMWPX010000134.1 GCA_947176205.1 uncultured Porphyromonadaceae bacterium | reverse complement strand
TGAAGATCCGGAAGTCGGTAGTTTTTATTATGATGACGGAACGTGGAGCAGAAATCTGAATAAAAACAAAAATTGTATCGGCATTGTCTTCGATGTTATTGAAAACAAAGAATGGTGGAATGAAAATAGCCAAACCGAAGCATTTAAGCAGGTGAACGACGATGGTGACTACGACTTAAAAGAATTCAAGGATGGATTCGTTCATGGTTATGTAGTGGCATTAAAGGATGTACAGGATGGCGACTCCTATCAATTCGCATGGATGAGGGATCCTAAGAAACCTACGTCTGCTAATATGATAGTTTGTAAAACAGGGCCCTACTCTTCAAGTAAAGATCCGAAAATATATTATAATGGTTATTCCAACCTGGCGAAAATAGAAAGCATTAAAAAAGGGGAGGATAATATTTATGAGTTTCCGGCATTTGATGCTTGCCGGACTTATAATGAGACTGCCAAAGCGCCCGATTGCAGCAGCGGATGGTATCTGCCCTCGTATGATCAGTATAAGTGTATCGGTGGTTACACCTTGAAAAATTTAATTTACGAAAAGTTTGGTGTTTGTGGTGGAGAGCAATTTCAACTCGGAAGAACTGGTACTAACAGCACTGCACTTAATACTCAATATTGGACATCCTCAGAACCTAATAGCGGAAGTCCATCTAACGCAAATTTTGTGTATTTTTCGAATAGTACGACCTCGTGTACTTTTTCTTCTAATCAAAAGACTTATGCAAGAAGGGTCCGCACTATTCTTACTTTCTAAATCTTAGTAAATCATGACGAGACACTATTTAACATACCTCTTGCCGGCAATCTGCCTGCTCTCTGCCTGTCAGGCTGAATATGATGATCCCGGGCTGCCGGAGGCAGGGTCGGGCGAGGCACTGGAAATTATGGTCGCGGAAACAGTAAACACTCTCTCCGGCTCCGGAGCCTCGCGCTCCTACGAAGCCGGCGCCTCTACAAAGTTTGAGAAGGGCGACCGCATCGGCATCATCATCCTCGGTGAGGACGGCAAGATTTTGGCCGACAATGTGCCATACGTATATGACGGGGAGAAATGGGACTTCGATGCCGACAACACCGAGGGGAAGCAGCGTATCTACTACGACGCCACGATGTATAAATACATCGCGTATTACCCCTATACCGCCCAGGCCGATGTAAAGATTGAGGATAATGCAGAAAGGACTCAGGAGAAAATCGACTCGCTGATGCAGGAAAATATCGACGGATATTTCAAAGGCCTTCCTTTGTTCAAGTGGAGAGAGGATCAGAGCAACGAAGAGAACTTCAGATGCTCCGACCCGATGGTATGGTCTGACACCTTCGAGGACGGTCTTGCTTCCTCGCGCCGCATCAAGGTGGAGCTCAGGCATATAAGGAACTGCTTTGTTCTCGATCCGAAAGTGGAATGGGAACTTGCCAACGGCGACGTCATCAACTACCAGCCGAGGGACTATCAGATTGCATTAACCTACGGTACTCATGATATAATTATCCCCAACGACTCTACCGCCATTTCCGACACCGGCTTTGATGATCTTTACATCTATTTAGGCGATTCCGGTCATCGGGAGTACCTCAAGAAGTACGAAGGAGTTGACAGTACTCGTATAGATATCATTTTTCGTGCACAGGACGGCAGCTACCGGTATATCTTAGGTGATGAGAAAGAGTACACGTTCAATTGGGAGTACACCTATCGCAACGGCAAGACCTACGGCGGGATTCAGACCATACGTCCCGATGAAACGCGCAATACGCGCTTTATCCACGACGAGACCATCAATATGGGCAAACTGACGGATGATAATGTGAAGGTGGGCGATTTCTTCTGCTGCAAGGACGGGGTCGGCTATCCTCTGCCTTACGATGCTGTAGATCTGCTTGACCGGAATCTCTGCGTAGGTGTCGTTTTTTATGTCGGTCATTATAGTGGTACCGATCATAGCGATTATAGCAAAACAGCCATAGGCTCTGAAAAGTGCCACGGATATGTCATGGCTCTGACTGAGACCAATAATGGAACTCTCAAGTGGAGCAATGCTATCTATGGCCACTTAACAGGTGACGCCGGATATAGTGGATATTGGTATCGGCAAAGGATTTTGAGTGAGGCAACTACGGATGTTACGATTACGAATTTCCCGGCCTTTTATGCATGTGATACATACGGCACAAAGGATTGGCACCGGACGCTTACGCCACCCGTCAAGAATACGTCCGGCTGGTATCTGCCCACGAAATCACAGGCGGCAGATATCAGGAATGTCGTAAATAATGTGGTAATGAAAACAAAAAAATCTTTTACTTTTAAGGACAAAGAAAGTCTGATGAAAACACTTGCTACCGTCAGATACAAGTTACCTCATGATTGTGAATATCTGGAGTATATATTGCCTAATAGAAACCTTGGTTGGTGGACTTCTTCTCAAGATAATGGGAATTATGCATATTATGTCACTTTGGCTGGAGGAACTGGTGATCAAAGCAGTGTTGCTCATCTTCCAACAGACGAACATCATGTGCGTGCAGTCCTTTCCTACTGATTCATGGTAAGGAATGAACGATCAATATGGATACTTCTACATCCTATAATTAATTATTATTGTTCGATATAAACATAAACTTATGAAATTCAGTAGGGGTTGATTCTATTTGCAGGAATCGGCCCCTATTTCGCTTAGTGTGTGAATCATCGACACCCGGAGAGTAATCTTTCGCGCATTTGTACACACAAAGTGATGCCAAGTGAACGAACCCCCTAAGAATACCAAAGGCTGTAACACCTCTTTTCAGAGAGCGTTACAGCCTAAGTATTGGTAAATGTTAGACTAAGTCTTAATCTTCAATTGCAGCCTGCGCCGCAGCTACGCGGGCAATGGGCACACGGAACGGTGAGCAGCTTACGTAGTTCATGCCAAGTTTAGCACAGAACTTAACCGATGAGGGTTCACCACCATGCTCACCGCAGATACCAACTTTGAGGTCAGGATTAGTGGCACGACCTTTTTCCACACCCATCTTCACGAGCTGACCTACACCTTCCTGGTCAAGTACTTCAAACGGATCGGTCTTGATGATACCATGCTCTTTGTAGAACTTGAGGAATTTGGGCGCATCGTCGCGTGAGAAACCGAATGTCATCTGAGTAAGGTCATTTGTACCGAATGAGAAGAATTCAGCTACCTGAGCTATCTGATCAGCTACTAATGCAGCGCGGGGAACTTCAATCATTGTACCTACTTTGTAAAGTACAGTCTGACCTTTTTCTTCAAATACTTTAGCTGCGGTGATATGGATTACATCAGCCTGATTCTGTATTTCCTTGAGAGAACCTACCAGCGGAATCATGATTTCAGGATGAACATCTATGCCACGTGCTTTAACAGCAAGTGCTGCTTCAATGATGGCGCGTGTCTGCATCTCGGTAATTTCGGGGTAGGTGATACCGAGACGACAACCACGGTGACCAAGCATGGGGTTGAACTCTTCAAGACTGTCAACTTTAGCTTTGACTTCTTCAAGTGTAAGACCCATCTCTGCAGCAAGCTCCTTCTGAGTAGCAGTCTGGTGAGGAACGAATTCGTGCAACGGGGGATCGAGCAGACGGATAGTAACACCAAATCCATCCATAGCTTCAAAGATTCCTTCGAAGTCGCCACGCTGCATGGGAAGAAGTTTGGCGAGAGCCACACGGCGACCTTCCACATCGCTTGCAAGAATCATCTCGCGAACGGCTTTGATACGGTCACCTTCGAAGAACATATGTTCGGTACGGCAAAGACCGATACCCTGGGCACCGAAATGACGAGCCTGTTTTGCATCGCGAGGACTGTCGGCATTGGTGCGGACGAGAGTCTTGGTATATTTTGCAGCGAGATTCATGATTGCTCCGAAATCACCGCCAAGTTCAGGTTCGGTAGTTGTTACCTGACCGTCATATACTTCACCGGTAGAACCATTGAGTGAAATCCAATCACCTTCGTGATATACTTTACCTCCTGTTGTAAGAGTCTTTTCTTTATAGTCGATGCGTATTTCACCGGCACCTGACACACAGCATTTGCCCATACCACGAGCCACTACGGCAGCGTGAGAGGTCATACCGCCACGCATAGTGAGAATACCCTGAGCTACAGCCATACCGCGAAGGTCTTCAGGAGAAGTCTCGATACGTACGAGCACCACTTTTTTCTTCTTTTCAGCCCATGCTTCAGCATCGTCGGCAGCAAATACTATCTGACCGGTAGCAGCACCGGGTGATGCGGGAAGACCTTTGGCTACTACTTTTGCACGTTTAAGCGCTGATTTGTCAAATACAGGGTGTAGAAGCTCATCAAGTTTCTGGGGCTCCATACGCATAAGTGTTGTCTTTTCATCGATTTCACCTGCGCGGAGAAGGTCCATAGCTATTTTTACCATAGCGGCACCTGTACGTTTACCGTTACGGGTCTGCAACATCCAGAGTTTACCATCCTGAATGGTAAATTCCATGTCCTGCATATCTTTGTAGTAATCTTCAAGTTTATGAGCGATAGCTATAAGTTCGGCTGCACATACAGGCATTGATTCTTCCAGTGAAGGATATTTTGAAGCGCGTTCTTCTTCACTGATACCCTGAAGGGCTGCCCAGCGGCGAGAACCTTCCACAGTAATCTGCTGGGGAGTGCGGATACCTGCTACTACGTCCTCACCTTGTGCATTGATAAGATATTCACCGTTGAAGATGTTTTCACCTGTGGCTGCATCGCGGCTGAACGCCACACCTGTAGCTGAATTATTACCCATATTGCCGTAAACCATAGCCTGAACGTTAACGGCAGTACCCCATTCTTCGGGAATCTGGT
>CAMWPX010000133.1 GCA_947176205.1 uncultured Porphyromonadaceae bacterium | reverse complement strand
AAATTTTCCAAGAATGCATTTGAATTCTGACGAAAAAGTAGAAATCTTTGAGAAATACGGTAAGGGCAAGACTGACACTGGCTCACCTGAAGCACAGATTGCATTATTCTCAGTCCGTATAGCTCATTTGACTCAGCACCTGAAGTCAAATCACAAAGATTATACCACTGCGCGCGCTCTTAAGGCGTTGGTAGGTAAGCGTCGTCGCTTGCTGGATTACCTTATCCGCAAAGACATCAACCGCTACCGTGCCATCATCGCTCAGAAAGAGCTTGGTATCAGAAAGTAACCCGCAGGGACTACTTGAAGATTACACTTACGGAGCCTTATCCTTAGATGATAGGCTCCGTAATTTTTTATCTAATATTAGCGTATTCACTCAAATAATACTAATTTTGTATCTATACACCCATTCATATCATTATGGCAAAACAAACCGAAAGAAAATATTCCGGATTTCTGAACCGAACATACAAATCGATACTCCGGTTTTGGGAATATGTAAGCCGAGGGGTGTGGCGTGATACCCGGAATAATTTTTTCGTAAACAGTGTCAAGACAATCAACCTATCTGTAACCTGCTTCTTTAGCGGTGACTTACAGACCAAGGCATGCGCCATGACATTCCGTACACTCCTATCGATTATCCCTGCTCTTGCATTGATATTTGCCATAGGTCGCGGATTCGGCATTCAAGACAATATCGAAACGGAACTAATTCACTATTTCCCGGCTCAGGAACAATTATTACGAAGCTCATTCGGATTCGTTGACAGTTATCTTCAACAAGCTTCCGGTGGTGTATTCGTAGGTGTCGGAATAGTTTTCCTTTTATGGACTCTTATTTCATTGTTGTCATCGGTAGAAAAAGCGTTTAATGATATATGGCAGGTACCTGCCGGTCGCTCCTTCTGGCGGAAAATATCGGATTACACCACTATATTCATTTTACTACCTGTACTTATGATTATGTCGGGAGGTATTTCACTGGTCATGACTACCGGGCTGAAATATCTGCTCCCGTCGGAGACAATGGCTCCTCTAATATCTTTGCTTATAGATTTTGCAGGAATTGTACTTACATGGCTATTCTTTACAGGCACCTACATATTAATTCCTAATGTAAAGGTAAAATTCAAGAATGCACTACTCGCAGGTGTTCTCGTAGGCAGTGCTTATCAACTGCTTCAATGGGGATTCATCAGCGGACAACTTTATGTAGCCAAATACAATGCCATATATGGTGGCTTCTCATTCTTACCATTATTCATGATATGGCTGCAACTCGTATGGCTACTCACACTCATAGGAGCCGTAGTATGCTATTCATCACAGAACATCAATGAATTCAATTTCGGCGATAACATAAAAAATGTTTCGATTAATTATCGCCGCGAACTCTCTGTGATAATAATGACTATCATCGCCAAACGATTTGCCCAAAACATGCGGCCGCTTTCTGTCAACGAACTGGGCAGCAAATATGGCATACCAATTAATATTGTAACTCCCGTAGTAAATCGACTTCGCGATATCGGATTAGTCAATTTTGTATTACCCAATCACAAGCGGCAGTCACTGCCTGATATACAGCCCAACATAAACATCTGCGATTTAACCATAAAAGATGTTCTTGATAAAATAAACCGGCATGGTGACAGTAACTTTATCCCGGCACTACATAAACGATACAGACCAGTAATCAATCTGTATCATGACATTATGAAAGTATCACACGCACATGCCGAACAGATAAAGCTGATTGACATATCAATAGACGTGTAATGAATATCAACCAAATAACTATTTACTGATTATATTATGAAAAAAGCTATTTCAACAACTAATGCACCCGGGGCGATAGGCCCATACAGCCAGGCAATATCTGTCGGTGATTTCCTCTTTATTTCAGGACAAATTCCCGTAAATCCTACTGACGGTACCATACCCGAAGGTATCAAGGCTCAGACTCAACAGTCCATTTCAAACATTAAAGCTATTCTCGCTGAAGCCGGTCTAAGCATCGATAATGTTATAAAAACAACCGTTTTTCTTGCCGATATGAGCCTTTTCGGAGATATGAACGAGGTATACGCCGAAAACTTCACATCACCCTTCCCTGCACGTTCAGCAGTCGCCGTAAAAGAACTTCCCAAGCAGGTTTTAGTAGAAATCGAAACTATCGCTGCCCGATAACGTTAAGCAAATCGGCAACGACAAATCCGCTGCCACCTACAAATATGGTATCGCCCGAGCCGGCTTCGGTCCGGGCTTTATTATATGCGGCAGCTACTGTATCCACAAGTTCATAAGCCAATCCTTTTGCCGCAGCTTTTTCACCAAGAAGCTCTACCGACAAACCGCGCGATACCGAAGGCGAAGTCAAATATATTTTCACTACATTGTCAAGAGACGCTACCACATCAAGTATCGAATCCACATCTTTATCTGAAGCAAAACCAAGTACAAGACGTACCACACCATCTATAGATGCCAGTTGCTTACCTATATGAACCCATGCGCCCGGATTATGCCCGGTATCGCACACCACCCGGGGATTTTGACTCAATGTTGTCCATCGACCCATCAGTCCGGTCATCTCCACCACCGATGAAAATCCATGCTCCACATCAGAAACGTCTATTGCTATCCCTTCTTTTTCAAGCACCTTTACAGCAGTTAAAATAGTAGCAGCATTCAATGGCTGGCATTCTCCGGTCAATTCACCGCTTATGACTCCGAAATCAGCAGTGTCATATCGCCATACATTCTCATCCGCACAATATGAACTGATAACTCCGGACTCCTGAGCATAATATAATGGGGCATCATTAGCCAATGCTGCAGAATCAAACACGGGACGCGTTTGTGGTAATACCTCTCCTATGACCACATGTACACCGGATTTTATAATTCCGGCTTTTTCTGCGGCAATAGCCTCAAGAGTGGAACCAAGTATGCCGGTATGATCCAACGATATATTTGTAATCACACTTAATACAGGTGTTACGATATTAGTTGTATCAAGTCTTCCGCCAAGACCTGTCTCAATCACGGCAAAATCCACGCCGCACGCCGCAAAATAATCAAATGCCATAATTGTGGTCAGTTCAAAAAACGAAGGCTGAGGCATACCGTTCATTTTTCGATAACGATTGACAAAATCAGCTACAGCATCAGGTATTATTTTTTCTCCATTTACTCTTATACGCTCCCTAAAATCAACCAAATGCGGCGATGTGTATAATCCCACCTTATATCCATGACTCTGCAATATCGCAGCCAGGGTATGCGACACACTCCCCTTACCGTTGGTACCAGCAATATGAATAGTACGGAATCGTTTATGCGGGTGACCGAATGCGTCATCAAGTTTGTGCGAAGTATCCAGACCGGGATGATACGCTTTCTGCCCCGTATTCTGAAACATCGGCAATTCTTCTACAAGCCAATGTACAGCTTCATCATAAGTTAACTTCTCAGCCATTTATCAGAATATTATAAATCCGGCTATACCACTCATCACTATTACCAATATCGGATGAAGTTTGGCAAAATATACCAGCACAAATGCCACAGCGCAAATAGAAATGGATGCTATCAACTCCGGTGTTGTCTCACCGAAATTGGCTGTATTCATCAGCAGTAAAGCAGCTGAAGCTATAAGCCCTACGACTACGGGACGCAAACCAAGAAACACACCCTTTACTATGGGATTTTCACGATGCCGGGCAATAAAATGACTGGTGTAAAGCGTCAGCAAAAATGACGGAACCACAACCACAAGCGTACAAAGTATCGAACCCATAATACCCCATAATGGAGAAGCGAATTGAGCTGAGTAAGCCGCCGGAGCCACATAACCTATATACGTGGCGGAATTGATACCAATCGGACCGGGCGTCATCTGTGAAATAGCCACAATATCAGTAAACATCTGCTCGGTAATCCAACCCGAACCGACTATGATATTCTCAATAAGGGAAAGCATGGCATAACCGCCGCCAAATCCAAAAAGGCCTATCTTAAAATAAGCCCATGCAAGTTTAAGATATATCATGACTCACCCTCCTTCATTTTAACTTCCTCCGATTGACCGGCCATCTTGCGATGTAAATGATTAAGATATATATATCCGCCTATTCCTCCAAGTACTATATAGAGTATTGGATTGGAAACCACAGGTAACTTTGACCAAATCAAAAGCGCCACCGCCACCGGAATTATAACAGTACGCCATGAGATTCGCGCCGTTTTAGCCGAAGTAAGAACAGGAGCTATTATCAGTGCCACAACCGCCGGTCGCACACCTTTGAATATCGCGGAAAGAGTCTCATTATTCTTAATCAAATCAGGCGTGAGAAATATAGCTATGGCAAGTATCATTAAAAATGACGGCATAATTGCCCCAATTGCCGAAAATATACTACCGCGGGTACCCCTTATCTTATCACCTACAGCTACCGCTATATTAACAGCTAAAATACCGGGTAGGGACTGCGCCACAGCAAGCAAATCCATAAATTCTTCACGTGCAAGCCATCGGTGCTTATCCACCACTTCTTTTTCAATGATAGATATCATAGCCCACCCTCCACCGAAGGTAAAAGCTCCTATCTTGAAAAATGTTAAAAATAAATTTAAGACCATAATTGAATTTATTTCCGAAACTGACGGCAAAATTACTCAAAATCTCTACCATTCACCAATTTTATTACCTAACTTTATAAATCCGCCAATATATTTATATATCGGTGAACTTTTCGCCCGCGCGTACCTTATATAGTATATATACGCTGTCTCTTAAAAACATCTCCGAGCCCACGAGACATCTAAGGATATCCTTTAGCCGCTTTCGCATTTAAAAAAAAGGGGGGGGGGGGGGTGGGGG
>CAMWPX010000132.1 GCA_947176205.1 uncultured Porphyromonadaceae bacterium | reverse complement strand
TTGAGAAATGCAGTGGGCGCTGTATGGTGTTGTAGCTCATGGTCAGGGTGTCGACGTTGGATATCATCTGTTTCAGCTTCTCCTTAACGGCTACACCGAATTTTTGTTCCTCATCGATTATCAGAAGTCCGAGGTCTTTGAATTTTACACCTTTGCCTATCAGCTTGTGTGTGCCTATGAGTATGTCGATTTTTCCTTCGGCGAGGTCGGCGAGTATCTGCTTGACCTGTTTGGGTGTGCGGGCGCGTGACAGGTATTCCACTTTTACCGGGAAGTCGGCGAGTCGGCGGGAAAAGGTATTGTAATGCTGATAAGCGAGGACAGTGGTGGGTACCAGTACGGCTGTCTGTTTATTGTCAGCGGCGGCTTTGAATGCCGCGCGTACGGCTATCTCTGTTTTTCCGAATCCTACGTCACCGCATATCAGACGATCCATGGGTCGGTCGCTTTCCATGTCGGCTTTTACTGCTTTTGTGGCTGTAATCTGGTCGGGAGTGTCTTCGTAGATAAATGATGCTTCGAGCTCATGCTGCATGTAGGAGTCAGGTGAGAATCCGAATCCTTTTTCCTGTTTGCGGGCGGCATACAGTTTGATAAGGTCGCGGGCTATATCTTTGAGCCGTGATTTGGTGCGTTCCTTTATGCGGTTCCATGCTCCGGTGCCGAGTTTGTTGATTTTCGGTGGCACTCCTTCCTTGCCACGGTATTTGGCGAGTTTGTGAAGTGAATGTATGGATACGAAGATTATGTCATCGCCCTGATATACGAGTTTTATCATCTCCTGTGTGCGACCGGCTACATTGGTGCGGTAAAGTCCGGCGAAGCGTCCCACACCATGGTCTACGTGCACTATGAAGTCACCCGGCTCTATGGCGCTGAGCTCTTTGAGCGATAAAGCGAGTTTGCCCGAACGTGCGCGGTCACTTTTGAGCGTGTATTTATGGAAACGGTCAAAAATCTGGTGGTCGGTGAATATGCACTGTTTTCGGCTGTGGTCCACGAATCCTTCATGTATGGTGGAGAGTACCGGGGTGAATGAGATATTGTCGTCACGGTCCTCAAAAATGGCTTTCAGACGGTCTGTCTGATGGTCGCTGTCGGAGAGTATGCAGATGCTGTAACCTTCCGAGATGAATTTATGGAGTGAATCGCTGATTAAGTCGAAATTCTTATGGTAGAGAATCTGGGGTGAACAGTGAAAGTCAATCGAAGCGTCGCTTATTTCTGATGGAGCGGCTGCCGAGAAGTTGAGGCGGCGGAAGTTGTTGAACCGATGTGAAAAATCATCGGCATCGATGAGGCGGTGCATGGCTTCGGTGTCGACATCGCCTGCTGTGAGTGCCTGCTGTGAGAATGTGGTGGCGCATACATCGCTGATGCGCTGCAGGGTGTAACGTGCGTCACGTACTGCAATAATGGTGTCATCGGGGATAAACTCCAGTAGTGAGGCGCCATGCGATGTGGTGGATACGTTGGCTGAGACAACTATGTGGTCAAGGCGTGATTCGGAAAGCTGTGTCTCGATGTTGAATGTGCGTATGGAGTCGATATCATCGCCGAAGAAGTCTATGCGGTAAGGGAGTTCGTGGCTGTAGCCAAAGATATCGAGTATGGAGCCTCTGACGGCGAATTGCCCGGGTTCGTACACGTAATCCACTTCCTTAAATCCGTTGAGACGCAGCCATCCGATGGTCTCGGACATGTCAGCTGTGGCGGATGCTGACAGCGTTATCATGTGCCGGGTTATGTCATTACGGGAGGTGACTTTTTCAGCGAGTGCTTCGGGGTATGTGACCACTACATCCGGAGGTGCGGATGTGTGCCATCGTGACAGCGCCTCTGTACGCAGGATTTGTGACGGGGCGTCGATTTGTCCGTATTTTATGTCGCGGTTGTAGTTTGACGGCAGCATCATTACGGCGTCATCGCCGAGGATACGGCTGAGGTCGTGGTAGAGGTAGCCGGCATCGTCAAGCGAATCACCGATTACGAGCAAGGGTGATTTGCCATGAGGCAGTGATGCGAGCATGAATGCCGCCGCGGAACCGGCAAGTCCGTAGACCGACGGATTTTTACTTTTGGATTTAAGAGCGGCAGTCAACGCTTTGCGGCGCGGTTCGCTCATGAATGCCGAAGCCAGCTCTTGCAGGGTCATTTTTTATCAGGGGCTGATAAGATGGCGGAGTACAGTTTGGGGTCAGTGATGATAGCCATGGCTTTTATTATAGCCGGGTCGGTGTCAATGACGCTTTCTATTTCGCCTTCGCGGAAATAGTAGCGGTCTGCAATCTCGCGCTTGAGATATGGCGTGACCATAGAGCGATTTGTGTCAAGGTCTTCATCAAGCGGAAGTCGTAGGAGTGATTTGACTATATCAAGCTGAGCTGACAGAGAGTCGGTGAGGTAGCCTTCTATTTTGGCTGCATCGCGGAGTCTGGTCAGAAGCATGTCACATACGTTGTCGTGATTGAATTTGTCGGGGTCTATGCCTGCCTTGAAGTCGGCATAGATGCTGTCTGTTATTACAAATTCTCTTACAGGTGGGAGTGTGGGGTGTGAGGCGCGGTATTTATTGGCATAGTCAAAAATCCAGTTATCCGCTACCAGATTGTAGGTGACACGGCTGATTTCGGGGTATGTCACCGTGGAATCCGGTGTTATGCCGCCTCCATCACGCACTTCACGACCGATTTTCGTGGTGTAGACTGTGGTGAGGCTGTCGGGGATACGGTTGACCGAGCCGTCGGCGGCACGGTGCGAGTAGTCAAGTGACTGAATCAGACGTCCGGAGGGTAAGTAATATTTAGAGATGGTTACTTTCAGCATGCCGTTGTTGGGCAAATCGAAAGGTGTCTGCACCAATCCTTTTCCGAAAGAACGGTTGCCAACTATCACAGCCCGGTCAAGGTCCTGCAGGGCGCCTGCCGTGATTTCTGCCGATGATGCCGTGTTGCCGTTGATAAGCACTACAAGCGGGAGTGAAGGCGCAATGGGTTTGGAGTGTGTGCGGTAGATTTTTTCGGAGTCGGAGTTTCTGCCTCGTGTACGCAGTACTTCGGTGCCTTTAGGCAGGAAGTAACCTAAAATCTTCACGGCGCTTTCCAGATATCCGCCACCGTTGTCGCGCAGGTCGAGTATGAGACCTTTGATTTTATCATGTTTTACCAGTGTTTCAAGGGCTGTCTTTACTTCATCGGCGGATTTTTCGGAGAATCCGGTGAGAAGAATGTAGCCGATGTTATCACTAATCACACCGTAATAGGGCACGGAGGGGATGGTTATTTTTTCACGAACCATGCGTACGGTGATGATAGAGTCGGTGGTATAGGGACGTTTCACTGTGACTACGACGTTGGTGCCTTGCGGTCCTTTGAGTCGGCTTGTGACTTCATCGGTGGTCATGCCTAACACAGAATCACCGTTGACTACCATAATCAGGTCGCCGTGGCGTAATCCGGCTTTCTGTGCGGGGGAGCCTTTGTAGGGACCGCTGATGTAGACGTTGCCGTCGCGAGCCACGACATATGAGCCTATGCCACCGTATTCACCCTGATTAAGCACTTTGAAATCCTCTTGTTCTTCACCTGCAAGATATTCGGTGTATGGGTCGAGTTTGCGGAGCATCGCATTGATAGCTGTCTTCACGGCAGCATCGATGTCAATGGTGTCAACGTAGTTGGCTTCGACTTCCTTTACTACCGATGAAAACAGACGCATGTTTTCCATCAGTTTTGATTTGCGGCTTCTGCCTTCAGTCATGCCTATGCACGTCAGAGCCAATATTATTATCAAGAGCGTTTTTTTCATAGAGGTCATTAATCGATATATTGATTGGGACATCAAAATTACACAAATATTACAACAATTAGGGGTTAATATTAACCAAAAATGAAGAAATATTATTTTCCGGCAAGTTTTTTTGTTGCTTTACTTGCATATTTGGAAATAAGCGTGTAATTTTGCAACGCTTAAAAGCTCCAGAGGGAGTGGGAATTTGTGTTTATAAGCACAAATTTAAGGCAAAAATGCTTCAGTAGCTCAGTTGGTTAGAGCACCTGACTGTTAATCAGGGGGTCGTTGGTTCAAGCCCATCCTGAAGCGCCAGAAAGAACGGTGAGACGTGAGTCCCGCCGTTTTTTCGTCTCCCGCCGAAATCAGGTAATGTCACTTAGTCCGTCAATTACCAATCATTCAGGTGTGCAACAGGGGTTATTCCCATAATCGAATATCAGCGCATGGTCAAAGGTGTAGACGCGGAGCGATTCGAGCCGGGAGATAACAGCACGGTGCGCTTTGGGGAGCGCACGACCCACATGACGCTCGAAGTCGGTATAATACATCATCCCCTTGTAATCATGACGGACTTTGGGCGGTATGTAAATCGTGTTTCTCACTTTGCTTCGTAGTTTTTTCTATGGAATAGTCTCTTCTCGCTGCAAAGTTAAGTACGTGATAAGATGATTTGGTGCGAATTGCCATTTTATATAAAGTAAGTGCCGTATCAGGTGACTGACACGGCACTGTTATAAGTTAGTCTATGAGGTGGATTATTGCTGCAGCAACTGTTGAAATTCGGGATTTTTAGCGACTTCATTTATGGCAGCGGCTACGATTATTGTAGCAATGATAAGGATGACTATGGTTACGGCAGCAATACAGATACCGGCTATGGCGAGTCCTTTGGGTTTACGGGTTACGCCGATAATAGAGAATACCAAGCCGAGAAGCACGAGTATCCAGTTAAGGACGGGCACCCAGCAGAATACCAGACCACACAATGCAAGGACGAATCCGGCAACGCCCATGTTGTTTTTCGGCTGCTCGATGTTGTTGATTACTACTTGGGGAGCTGCGGGCTGCTGTGCGGGCATTTCGGGAGGTGTGAGATTAGTTTCTTC
>CAMWPX010000131.1 GCA_947176205.1 uncultured Porphyromonadaceae bacterium | reverse complement strand
ACCTTCGATCGTGCCGTAGCCGGTCACAACGCCGTCGCCGAGATAGCTTTTCTTTTCCTGACCGAAGTTGTGGCAACGGTGGCGCACAAACATGTCGATTTCTTCAAATGAACCTTCGTCGAGAAGTTGGGCGATACGTTCGCGGGCAGTGTATTTGCCACGGTCATGCTGCTTCTGGATAGCTTTTTCACCGCCACCCAGACGGGCTTCGTTACGCAGAGCTATAAGCTCCTGAACTTTTTCAAGTTGATTACTCATAAGTGATTGTGAGAATGATTAATCTGAATTATATTATGAAATCATGCTCCATTCCGGAGCATGATTATTCATTTGGGTTTTATTTGTTAGGGTCTTCACAAAGTTCTATAAGAGTACCACAGGTGCTCTTGGGGTGGAGGAATGCGATATTAAGACCTTCAGCACCTTTACGGGGCGCTTTGTCAATAAGACGACCGCCTTTGCTTTCTACCTCGGCAAGAGCATTGGCAACACCGTCGGCTATAGAGAACGCAATGTGCTGAATGCCGCCGCGACCGCCGTTATTAGCTATAAATTTAGCTATGGCGCTATCTTCTGCTGTGGGTTCGAGCAATTCTATTTTTGTCTGACCTACTTTGAAAAATGCTGTACGCACTTTTTGGTCGGCTACTTCTTCGATAGCGAAGCATTTGAGTCCAAGCATGTTTTCGTAGAAAGGAATTGCTTCTTCAAGTGAAGGAACTGCAATACCTACATGTTCAATGTGAGAAATGTCCATGATTGTGAGTTTTTATTGGTTTTAATAAAGTTAATATCAGTATAAAGTTGCCGTAACGGCACACTATTCAGTGTGCAAAGTTAATAAAATATATTAATTAATGTGTGATTTGGTGATGTTTATTATCTGTGAGGGGGTAAAAATAGGTGGCGAAACCAAAAGATTCCGCCACCTGTGTGTTATGAAAATATGATGCGTATTATTGTTTCGGACCGAGGAGGGTGATTTTGAAAGCCGTCGGGGTTATTTTCCCATTGATACTTTCCGTGCATTCTATGCGGATGTATCGTGCTTTAATCACTTTTTCGAATATTACGGTCTGTTCTATCGGGTTGGCTTCAATGTTTCCGAATTCGCCGGTGGTTTTGACCGGGCGCCAGCTTCTTCCGGAATTACTTGCTTCTACTTTATATCGGTAAACCAAAGGTGTTGTCTTATCATCCGACGGGGTATATACGAATCCTGTAATCGGGATTACGCTGTCAGCCTTAAGTGTGAGCGTCGATTTTTTCAAAGTGGATTTCACTCCTTCGATTTCAGGATATGCCCGTTCGATTATCTTTTTGTCGCCCGGCATCGTTATGCGGTAGGCACCGTCAATCGTGGCATAGTATCTGTCGCCTCGCCATGAATCTATCCGGAGCCGGAGCGAATCGGTCTTGACAGGATTGAATGTAAGTATACGTTTTTTACCTATGGTTGTGCCATGTGCCAGCGGAGTCCAGACTGTATCGACATAAGCTTGAATCTCGAATTTCTCTACGCGTTGACCATGGTTGATATCTTCCGACAGTACTACGGTGTTGATGGTTGCTGGAAGAGAATCAATAAGATTCTTGGAGAAATTGTCATCAATCCATGTGCGGAATTCCTGCAAACGCTTTACATCTTTTTCGTTTATGCGTCCGCTGGTATCAGGGGGTATGTTAAGTAGCAGTACTGAGTTTCTACCAATGGATTGAAGATAAATATCGGCAAGACGTCGCAATGAATGTGGCTCTTGCGATGACGAATAGAACCACCCCGGACGGATTGATACATCAACTTCTGATGGCCACCAGTACAGTTTATCAGCTTTTTCAATTATTTCCCTGTCACCAATATTTTTTGACATAGGGGTGATTTGGAGCGATTCGTTGACAGAATCAGAGTATGAGTATATGCTGGGTACAAGGGGTGTCACGCTCCATTCTGTTTCTCTGCCCATGCCGCTTTCGTTGCCTACCCAGCGTACGTCATCGCCGGTGATAGCGAGTACGGCATCGGGTTGCAATCGCTTCATGGTGTCACGGAATCGCAGCCAGTCATATTCCTGACGTTTCCCGTTGGGACCTTCGCCACAGGCTCCGTCGAACCATACTTCATCTATTTTGCCATAATTGCTTAATAGTTCGGTGAGTTGGGCTACGAACATATCGTTATATCGGGGTGAATCACCGTAGCATGAGGCATTCCTATCCCAAGGTGAGAGGTATATGCCGAGCTTCATATCGTATTTGTCACATGATTTACGAAGTTCGGCTATTACATCGCCCTGACCTTCTCGCCAAGGTGATGAGGCTACTGAATGGTCCGTAGTTGCCGTTGGCCACAGGCAGAAGCCGTCGTGATGTTTGGCGGTTATGATAACCATCTTGAAGCCGGCATCACTGAGAGTTTTTACCCATTGGTCGGTGTCAAGCGCATCAGGTGTGAACAGCGCGGGTGATTCTTTGCCGTCTCCCCATTCTCGTCCGGTGAATGTGTTTATGCCGAAGTGTAGAAATGCAGTGAGTTCACGGTCCTGCCATGCTTTCTGACGCTCGTCAGGAACTACTTTTGACGCTAATTCGATTTTTTGTTCCGGAGTACTGCCGGCAGGAAATGTCAGCTCTTTCTCAAAATATTCCTGAGCCAAAATATTTGGAGTCAGTGCGAATGCTGCTATAAAAGGCAGAAGATACTTAAGCATGGAATCAATCGGTTATGGGATACTGGAAGCGGATAGGGTCATCATATTTTTCCTGAGCTTCGCGTAATACCTGACGCATGTGGCGTGTTATTTCTTCAGTACCCGGTTGACCATAGATGTTATGCATTTCAGTCGGGTCATTTTGCAGGTCATATAGTTCCCAAGTGTCTATGTCATTGTAGAAATGTATGAGCTTGTAGCGTGAATCGCGTACACCGTAATGACGTTTTACCATGTGTTCCGCAGGATATTCATGGAAGTGGTAATATAAGTAATCACGCCATTTTTCGGGCTTTTCGTTGCTTTTAATGAGAGGAACGATGGATTCACCTTGCATATCAGCGGGAATTTCAACTCCTGCTAATTCAAGGAAAGTGGGGGCATAATCTATATTTTGTACCAATCCGTCGATATCGCCTTTTGCTTCATAACCTTTAGGCAGGCGCATGACAAGAGGTGTACGGAATGATTCTTCATACATGAATCGCTTGTCAAACCAGCCGTGTTCTCCCATATAAAATCCTTGGTCAGAGGTGTAGACAACAAGGGTGTTGTCAAGCAGGTCATGGTCTCGGAGATAGTCAAGTACACGTCCTACGTTGCGGTCAAGAGAGGCTACTGTTTTAGCATAATCGCGCATATATCGTTGATACTTCCAGTTGACAAGTGTATCACCTGACAGGTTAGAAGCATAGTATTCATCGATAATGGGCTGATAAAATTCGTCCCAACGTTTGCGCTGAGTGGAATCCATGCGGCTGAGAAATCCCAGATAATTATTCTTAAGGCGGCTGTCTTTGCCCGGAGCAAGCATCTTCAAATCATAAATGATATCCATGTCATGCTCGCTGCCTATAGACATTTCCTGTTCTTTGGCAGCTTGACGCCCTTCATAATTGTCACGGAAATTTTCCGGATATTCAAATACTTTGTCTTCATACAGTTCGAGGTCGCATGTGTCGGCCATCCAGTTGCGGTGAAGTGCCTTATGATGTATGAGCAGGCAGAATGGCTTTTCCTTGTCGCGCTCGTTCTCAAGCCAGTCGAGTGAACGGTCGGTGATGAGGTTTGTCAGGTAACCGTGTCGTTCGATAGTGTCATTCGGAGCGAGAATAAAAAGCGGGTTATAGTAATCACCTTGTCCGGGTACGATTTCCCATGTGTCAAATCCCTGTGGCAATGTATGTAGATGCCATTTGCCGAATAGAGCGGTCTGGTAGCCTGCTTTCTGTAGATATTTAGGAAATGTGGGCTGTGAACCGTCAAATGTGGAAAACTCATTGGATAAGAAGCCGTTGGTGTGGCTGTGCTTACCTGTAAGCATGCATGCACGCGAAGGACCGCTTAGCGAGTTGGCAACAAAGCTGTTGGTAAATCGCACGCCGTCTTCGGCTATTCTGTCAAGATTCGGAGTGGAGATATGGCGTCGGTCATAGCTGCTCATCATTTGTGCAGTGTGGTCATCTGTCATGATGTAGACTATGTTAGGACGTGTGGATTGTTGTTTATGCTCTGGCTGATTGTCAGCTGCTGAAGCACCGGCAGAAGCTGTGACGGCTACAGTGATTGCTGTGCTGTGAATAAGCTTGGTGTGATTTACTTTCATTACAATGGGATAAATTTTTGATTGGATGTACAAATATAATAATAATATATGTGTAAGTCAACATGAAATGACTCTCATTCTGTCAAAATGTCAATCGGTGACATGCGTTGTCAGATAGTTTTTTGGATGCAATCTGCTGATATGAACTAAAATAAATTTTCTGCAACTTTTTTGGCATGATGTTTGTTTTTTAATTAAACGAAACCAAAATACAAACGATAATAATCAAAATTCAATAACTAATTAAAACTTTTAATTATGGGAAAAATTATAGGTATTGACCTTGGAACCACAAATTCATGTGTAGCAGTACTTGAGGGTAATGACCCCGTTGTAATTCCTAACAGTGAAGGTCGTAATACGACTCCTTCAGTAGTAGCATTTGTAGATGGCGGCGAACGTAAGGTGGGTGACCCTGCCAAACGTCAGGCCATCACTAACCCTAAGCGTACTATTTATTCTATCAAGCGTTTTATGGGTGAAACCTGTGATCAGGTGCAGAAAGAAATCGAACGCGTACCTTACAAAGTAGTATGCGGAACAAATAACACTCCGCGTGTGGATATTGACGGTCGTGAATATACACCGCAGGAAATTTCAGCCATGATTCTTCAGAAGATGAAGAAGACTGCCGAAGATTATCTCGGTCAGTCGGTATCAGAA
>CAMWPX010000130.1 GCA_947176205.1 uncultured Porphyromonadaceae bacterium | reverse complement strand
CCCAGCCCGAGCCCCGAAATATCCAGCGCTGCGGGACTCCATGGGCATCTTTACCTTCGGACTCCACTTCAAATGCCGAACTATACAGATGCGAACGTGACAACGTGCGCCTTATTTCCAGTTCTTTACCTATAATACGACGCTGATTCGTACCTATAATCTCCAGTCGGTCAATGCGCCCCGATGGTCCGCGATGCAGCGGAACTATCGATAGTATCTTACCAAAATCCCGCCCGGAGCGGGAACGAATGATTTCTGCCAGTTCATCAGCCGAATACGTCACCTTCCACCGATAAAAGTCAGTGGTCTCAAGGTCATAATCATTAAGTACGGTGGCCAGTACATCTGCTCCCGGAGAAGCACAATACGGGTCTGTCACCGGCTGGAGATAAGCATAATCCACCGGTTGCCAACAGGTGGAAAACAACTCTGTCACGCCTCCGCAACATTTAGAAAACCGGGCATCGCATAATCGTCCGTGGTGAGTCAGTACCAGTCCTGAAGTCGCTTTTACCGCATCAGCCACATGCGCTGACGATGCTTTGACTATGCCCTGATAACGCTGACAGTGGTCATCGGCACACACATGAAACTGCGTGTGAGCATCGTGGTCATACCACCGCACCGTCTCTGCCTCATGCTCCACACACTTATATCCGGAAAGTGAATGGTCGGGAAAAATCTGCGCCATAAGCCAGCTTCGTGATATTATGGCATGTGCTTTTATAAATTCCCCATAAGCGTTGGAATTCATCTCGGACGATACCACACTGAGCAGATACCGTTCGACATCAATCAGATTGATTACTTCAGTACTTCCAGATGCCGGCATCAATATGATGCTGCCTTCAAACGACTGATTTTCCTTACGCTGCCAGTGAAAATCAATGCCTATGATCACATCGTGTACCGTTATCCGGCCATCCGGAGCCTGTGCCGTATAAGTCACCGGATTTTCCTCCCGCAGGACATTACCTACCGTCGTCACTTTTACTTCCGGAGCATTCATGATTCCCACTTCTATCTTAGGTACAAATGAATGCGGCAGTGACACCTGAGTATAAATATCCTTGATAATCTCGGCATCAAGACGCTCAAAATCACACAACCGAGGGGTGATAATCACTCCAGCCATATCTATAGCCCCGGGACTAATCATGAAGCCGGATGTGTCGGCTATGTCCGATGTATAATTCTTCGGACGATGATTACTACGCGGATATATGCCTACACACCATTGATTATCGGCATAATATGCCAACACATTAATCATTGGTTCTTCGCCGGGTGCTGATGGAAGCTGTCCGATAATCTCCCGCATCTGGGCTGCGACCACAGAAATGCTATGCCCGCAAACCATCACTGCGCCCGAACCTATTATATTCTCCCGGAAGTGCAGTTCGAAGTCAGGAACAGCCTGAAAATGCAGATGGTCAGGAGCCGAGGCTCCGCATCGGGGACCATTGTAGAACACGATGTAACCCTGCAATTCCTCAGCCAGTGCCAAAAAGTCATCAATATATCCGATAATCGATTGTGGTTTATGCTCCCGTGCAGCTATAGTCAGATGTTTATGAAATATCGGAAAAGGATTGACCAGAACATCATAATCACGCCACTGAATGGTTCGCTGTGCTTTAGGTCGATTGGCTGAGCACAGGAAACACGGACGATTGCTTATGGCTGCCGTATCTACTTTTGCTGAAGTCGATACAGCCCGAGCCGGATTATACATCACTCTTACGTCCCTGTCGCCTATATTAATAATGCGTACCTTTACATCTCCCAACGCACGGTATCGCTCAGCAGCCTCATCCCATGCATCAAGCTGTATGTCAAAAAATCCGTCAATCTGCTCCGACAGTTTCATATTCCTCGATTTAATGCCTGCCGCAATTCTATCTCACGCGTACGGGCTGTGTCCTTATACAAATTATTGGCATTTATTTTATCAAGCGGAAGGGCGGCATCCGAATTACCCTCCCACCGTCGGCATAAATACAGCGAATCGTAAATTCTGCCCACTTTGTAATAACGCGATATCTGCAGTCCCATTACATAATCCTCGCCATAACTCACATCGGGCATGGGATGACGTCTGGCTATAGCGGTAGAGAAGGCTCTTGGCGCGCCAAAACCATTGACACGCAAAGCGTTGTTTCGTCCGTTCTCATCCGTCCACTCCGTGTGGGCTATAAGTCCCGGAGGCAACGTATTCAGTGAAAAATCAGTCAGTGTATAGGCACCGACCACCATTCCGTAATCACCGTTGACAAATGTATCGACCACCCGCTGAAGAGTATCAGGTGAGCTGTACAAATCATCACTGTCAAGTTGCACAGCAAATCGTCCGCACATAGGGTGAGCAAGCGCTTCATTCCAGCAACCTCCTATGCCATGTCCGATAGAAACCGGAGTGTGGACTATCAGATTCGGAATCTCCTCACACAGTTCGGTAAGAAGTTGAGTCGTGCCATCATCACTGTGATTATCCACCACAATTATATTAAATGTAAAATCACATTTCTGAATCGCAGCGCTTCTTATGGCATAAGCTACCGTACGGACACGATTCTTCACCGGAATTATCACTGACGCTTCCACCGCAAACCCATCGCCATAATCAGCATGTAGCCATGCATCAGGTGACAGATATGCATCAATTTCTTTCAAATGTACGGTAAAAGCATGCTCATACTCCGTCTGTACCTCTTGATTACGTGGATTGACATAATCAAACCTACGCACCTCCTCACTGCGTCGGTCAAGCGGAGTACAGGAATATAACGATTGTGCCACATGCTCTACAGGAGCCATACGCGAAAGGGCAAGCCTTACAGCGTACCATGCCGCATAAGTATACTCTCCTATTCCGGATACAGCTTTATTAAACATTGCGGCATCAATCATAATCAGCGGTCCGAACTGAAAATCATCCCTTACCGAACCATCAAGATATTCCCCGCATTTTATCAGCGCATCATCGCCTCCGCCACATGCAAGAGTGTAATCGCTGTACACTATCGATGCGCCTGTTTTGACAAGCGTTTCCCTCATAATTTGCAGCGAGCATTCACTTGCCTCAATATCGGCGGCATCATCCACTATAAGCAAAATATATTCCGAATCGATATCTAAGCTGCGGATATACTCCGTAGAGCACAATCCGCCCGGTATTATATGTCTATTCATTTTCATAAGGTCTGTCTGACAAGGACTTCATTAATTCGTCAAAAATTCCATCGGATGCTACCGCTACCGACACGCCCCTATCCTGCCTGAAGTAAGAATAACGCGCCCCGGATTCCTCTGCTATAAGCAGAGCAGCAGCCACATCCCATTCATGCAGATTCAGTTCCCAATATCCGTCAAGTACACCGGCAGCTACATAACATATATCAATAGCAGCCGAGCCAAGCCGCCGGACTCCGCGTACTAAAGGTAATATCCGGGCAAGATTATCCATATTGTTATCTGGATTTTGATTCTTATCAATCGGGAATCCTGTCGACACCACCGCCCTGCTCATATAGGTATTTGTCTTACAATTGATAGCCTTACCATTCAATTCGGCTCCCTTACCTCTTATCGCGGCAAACATTTCGCCAAGTCTCGGTGCATAAACCACCCCAAGTTGTGTCACACCTTTATATTTTAGAGCTATAGACACAGCAAATATCGGCAACCCGGTACTATAATTAGTTGTACCGTCAAGCGGGTCAATCACCCATAAATAATCGCTTCTGCCCTGTATTGACTCACCTGATTCTTCTGATAGTATATCGTGGTCAGAAAACTCCTTCCGAATACAATTTATAATTATAGTCTCCGTTTGTTTATCAACAGAGGTAACTATATCACTTTCATTTAACTTTACTGCCACATCGAAGTCTGAAACACGAAAATGCGATAACTGGTAATCACCGGCAGTTATCGCCCATTGCTTTACGCATTCGAGAGTATATTCAAGATTCAACATCACATTAATTATATACGCATGTACGATTTTCGACAAATTTACTGAAAAAATATGCATGCACAAAATGTAACAACTATGCAACATGGTTAACTTTTATTAACTAACTTCTTATCCCTATTGCTTAATTTATATCTAATTTTACAACAATAATAAACTTAATAACATTATTCCTTCAACAATTCAACCTATCTTACATGAAAAATTCACTACTTCTCGGAGCTGTTCTGGGAGTTGCAGCAATTCCCATGCAAGCTCAAAAAATTACAGGTGAGTACCTTACATGGCCCAACACTTTTCACCTCAGTAATTATGTAAGCCAGTGGAACGGTGGCAACGGTAAACTTACCATCGAAAACCAGACATGGGAAGACGAAGAGTTCTTCATCTCTCGTGTTAAACCTCACTACCGCTTCATCGACCGTAACACTCAGGTTTATTCCACCATCAATGATGACAACGACAAACGATGTGTGTACTGGGTGCCTATAGGTGACTGCCCCAACGGTCAGTTCAACTCCAACGCATTCCCCGCCGGCTCAATGGACGGTGAAGTATTCTCCATGTGGTCATACGTAGACCATTACGGTGACTGGACTTCTCCTTTCGGATGGGTTCCCGGTGTTTTTGCCGATGTAGCCCACAAAAATGGTGTCGCAGTTTCAGGTGTCGCAGGTACTCCGTTCGGTGGTATCTCTGCTGAATGGAAAAGCGCATATCAAGCTTTAGGTAGCACTGATAAAAATGCCCTTGGTAAATTCCTCCTATATCATGGTGTTGACGGTGTCGGTTATAACTCCGAATGGAGCGGCTATGCTCCCACCGAGCTCATAAGCATGCACAACGCGTTAAAGACCTACATGGCAGACAAAAACCCATTGTGGGAAGTCATCTGGTATGCAGGTACTACTGACGGTGGCTCATGCAGCTTTGACAAAGGTGTAGGCACAGGCGGTAGTAACACCCAACTTTTCCAGGGTGCCTCCATGTTCCTCAACTATAACTGGAACAACACCTCTAC
>CAMWPX010000129.1 GCA_947176205.1 uncultured Porphyromonadaceae bacterium | reverse complement strand
TGTTTATATATAATACTTTTATTATTTCATAACATGAAAAACATCTCCCTCAATATTGAAGGATGGACACATCATTTCTAAAATCAAGAGTGATATGTGTTTTCATGGTTAATTAGATGGTATAGTTCCTTGCTTTCGCGACAAATTTAACATCAGCCAATCTTTCTTCCAAATATTTTGTTACAAAACATTTACAAATTAACTAAGTTTAACATATCAATCAATTTAATATCGATACACGGCGGCGAAATTTAAGACAAGCAGCCTATCCTCCCCCGAATAACACTCTCACGCAAGAGTAACATGACTGGCATTTACATCCTCATGAAGGAAAATTCCGGCACGCGCAGTAAAAGTATCCGTGTGCTCTGTAGTAAGATAGCGGCACGTACCACCGGTGGAACATCGGGCAGCCATTTCAGGGTGGCGCATCAGATAATCGTCAAGTGAGCACGCCACTATCTCCCCCTGACATACCACACGCACTCCCGCAGGCATCGCCTTACGAATTTTATCAATAAGAAGCGGATAATGCGTACATCCCAAAATCACCGTGTCAATAGCCGGATTCTTTTGAAAAAGTTCGCGTATATACTTTTCCACGAAATAATCGGCACCGGGACCCGACGCTTCTTCATTCTCGACGAGCGGCACCCACATAGGACAAGCATGGGAGGTGGTGGTAAATCCGGGATACAGCTTAGCTATCTCCATATCATAACTCTGCGACCTTACTGTACCAGCAGTGCCCAGTACACCCACATTGCCTGAAACCGACAGTGCACCCAAAGCCTCCACGGTAGGACGTATGACACCCAGCACACGACGCGTAGGGTCAATCAGCGGTAAATCATTCTGTTGTATGGTACGCAAAGCTTTGGCTGATGCGGTATTGCACGCCAGAATCACCAACCGACAGCCACGGTCAAACAATGCCTTTACAGCCTGCAGCGTAAACTCATACACCACTTCAAACGAACGCATCCCGTAAGGCGCACGCGCATTATCACCCAGATACAGATAATCATACTGGGGCAGCCGACGGCGAATCTCGCTCAATATCGTCAGCCCACCGTAACCGGAGTCAAATACTCCTATCGGACCAATATCTGTGGTATTATGATTCATTTCAATGGCAAATATACAAATATTTCCCCGATGAAACCTACTTCATCGGGGAAACAGTTCTTATATATTATAATGTGTTATCAATATTCCTGCCAAGGAGTGATATTGATGGCGTCGACCGGTTTGGCGAGGAACGCTTTCACGTAGGCGCTTGCAAGACGCGCGTTGGTAATCAACGGTATATTGTGGTCTATGCTCCAGCGGCGTATGCGGTAACCGTTGGTGAGTTCGCGCTTGGTGTGATTCTTGGGGATATTGATAACCAAATCCACAAGATGACCTGAAATCACATCGAGAACACCCGGTCCGTCAGACTCCTCATCGGGCCAGCTTACTGTCACGCACTCTATATCGTTAGACTCAAGGAAGCGGGCAGTACCCCGTGTAGCATAGATTTTGTATCCACGGTTATGCAATGCCTGACAGGCATCAAGCATATCCACCTTACCGCGCACGTCGCCCGACGATACAAGCACACCTTTCTGAGGCACAGTGTGACCCACTGACATCATGGCGTTGAGCAAAGCCTCATCGAAATCTTTGCCAAGACAGCCAACTTCACCTGTTGACGACATGTCGACACCCAGCACCGGGTCAGCCTTATGCAGACGGGCAAAACTGAACTGCGAAGCCTTGATACCGATATAGTCGATATCGAATGTCGATGAATCGGTAGGTGCGGGCACTTCACCAAGCATTATTCGGGTAGCGGTATCGATAAAGTTTTTCTTGAGCACCTTGCTCACAAACGGGAACGAACGTGACGCACGCAGGTTACATTCTATCACCTTCACATCATTGTTTTTGGCAAGATACTGTATATTGAAAGGTCCCGAAATATTGAGCTCCTTGGCTATGCGGGCGCTTATACGCTTGATACGGCGCGCGGTAGCCATGTAGATTTTCTGTGCAGGGAACACCAGAGTGGCATCGCCCGAATGCACGCCGGCAAACTCTATATGCTCCGATATTGCATATTCCACAATCTCACCGTTACGTGCCACGGCGTCAAACTCTATCTCCTTGGTGTTCTGCATAAATTCGCTCACCACCACAGGATATTCCTTTGACACCTTTGCGGCAGTATCGAGGAAGCGGTTCATCTGCTCGAAATCGTAGCATACATTCATAGCCGCACCTGACAGTACGTAACTCGGGCGGATAAGCACCGGAAAACCTACTTCCGACACAAATTTATGAATGTCGTCCTTGGTGGTAAGCTCGCGCCAGCGCGGCTGGTCTATGCCGAGCGAATCAAGCATCGCCGAGAATTTATGGCGGTTCTCAGCACGGTCTATTGACACGGGAGAAGTACCGAGCACAGGCACCTGACGGCGATACAGCTTCATGGCGAGGTTGTTTGGTATCTGACCTCCTACGCTCACAATCACGCCACGCGGAGTCTCAAGGTCGATGATATCCATAACACGCTCAAACGACAGTTCATCGAAATACAGACGGTCACACATATCATAGTCCGTTGACACCGTCTCGGGATTATAGTTAATCATCACCGATTTATAGCCAAGCCGGCGGCATGTCTGGGCGGCATTGACCGAGCACCAGTCGAATTCCACTGATGAGCCTATGCGATAAGCTCCGGAACCAAGCACCACGATATTGTTATTGCCGGCATTGAGGTTATAATTGATGGCATAACCTTTGGTGCCGTAAGTCACATATAGATAGTTGGTCAGTTCGGGATACTCCGATGCCACGGTGTTTATGCGGCACACAGCCGGAGTTATACCCATGGATTTACGGTGCGAACGCACGCGAAGCACTTCGTTTTCCATATTGGTGGTGGGATTCTCAACTATTCGGGCTATCTGGAAGTCAGAGAATCCGAGACGTTTTGCTTCAGCCATAGTCTCGGCATCGATTGATTCCACTGATTTGAATTCACCCAATCGTGCAGCAAAACGTACGATATTGTCAAGACGCTCTATAAACCAGCGGTCGATTTTTGTCAGCTCCACTATGCGGTCTATGCTGTAACCCTCCTCCAGTGCACGGGCTATAGCGAATATACGCATATCGGTGGGGTGTGAAAGAGCGGTATCGAGGTCATCGAAAGTAAGGTCATTGTTTCCGACAAAGCCGTGCATGCCCTGCCCTATCATACGCAGTCCCTTCTGTATTATTTCCTCAAACGACTTTCCTATTGACATTATTTCGCCTACCGACTTCATCGACGAGCCTATCGAGCGGTCAACTCCGTCAAACTTGGTAAGGTCCCAGCGAGGTATCTTCACTATCATGTAATCCACCTGCGGAGCTACATAAGCCGAATTTGGCGTACCCATCTCGCCGATTTGGTCAAGAGTATATCCCAGAGCGAGTTTGGCAGCCACATAAGCCAGCGGATAACCGGAAGCTTTCGAAGCAAGAGCCGATGAACGGCTCAATCTGGCGTTGATTTCGATGATACGGTAATCATCGGTCTCGGCATTGAAGGCATACTGTATGTTGCATTCGCCTACTATACCTATGTGACGCACCACTTTGCGGGCTATATCCTCGAGCTTGGTTATCTGCTCTTTTGACAACGATACGATTGGAGCTACCACGATTGATTCACCGGTGTGAATGCCAAGCGGGTCAAAATTCTCCATAGGCACTACAGTAAAGCAGTGGTCATTGGCATCGCGTATAACCTCAAATTCAATTTCTTTCCATCCTTTAAGCGATTCTTCTACAAGAATCTGGGGCGAATATGAGAGAGCGCTTTCGCAGTGTGCGCGAAACTCCTCATCGTTAGTGCAGATACCGGAGCCGAGACCACCCAAGGCATATCCCGAACGGACCATTACCGGAAATCCGATGCGGTGAGCCACTTCCATGGCATCCTCTATATTATCCACCGCCTGCGATACCGGAGTCTTGGCATCGATTTCCGAAAGCTTTTTCACGAAAAGGTCACGGTCCTCGGTTATCATGATTGCTTCCACCGAAGTGCCGAGCACTGTGACGCCGTAACGTTCGAGCGTGCCGTTAAGATACAGTTCGGTACCACAGTTGAGCGCCGTCTGTCCGCCAAATGCGAGCAGGATACCGTCAGGGCGCTCCTTACGTATCACTTCCTCCACGAAATGAGGAGTGATAGGGAGAAAATATACTTTGTCGGCTATACCTTCCGATGTCTGAATCGTGGCGATGTTAGGATTAATCAACACACTGGAGATTCCTTCCTGACGCAGCGCCTTGAGCGCCTGTGAGCCTGAATAGTCAAACTCACCGGCTTGACCGATTTTCAACGCGCCCGAGCCGAGCAACAATACTTTCTTGAATTTCTGCATAAGAAAAATGAATTAAAAATATTACTGGAGATAATGATGGAATTTATTCACAAGTATAAAAAAAGAAGGCAGTCAATAAAAAAACAACTACCTTCTTAATTTCTTCATATAAACTTTAATTATTTGATACCTAACTTAGCTTTAACTTCCGCGGTGACGTTAACCACATCTTGCCCCGAGAATATCGGCATCGTGTTTTCAAATATGAATGTGTAACTGCCTTCGGCACCTACCGTCTGAATCGCGGTAAGTACTTTCTGACGTATCGGAGCCATCAGCTTTTCTGACTGCTGCTGCAAATCCTGTGAAGCTGTCTGGCGGAACTGCTGTATCTTCTGGTCAAGTTCCTGAAGCTCCTGCATGCGACGATCCTTGATGGTCTGAGGAGTGGACTCTTCCATTTTCTGGAATTCCTCGAATTTTGCCTGAAACTCATCCTGCAGACTCTTGAACTCAGCTTCATATTTCTTGGATGAAGCCTCAATCTGTGTCTCTACATCTTTCATCTCAGGCATCGCTTGAACCAGCGACTGAGTATCAATAACGCCAAACTTCTGTGCGAAGCTCATGGCGGGTATCGCAATTATGGCTGCGAGTAGAAATTCCTTTAACATATCAGTGTAAAAT
>CAMWPX010000128.1 GCA_947176205.1 uncultured Porphyromonadaceae bacterium | reverse complement strand
CGCACTCCTCAAAACAAGACCGTGGTGCTTCCACGCCGCGATTATAAGGTGGGCGACATAGTGAACGTCACCGTAACCTCAGCAACTTCAGCCACTTTAATCGCCGAATAACATCCACACGAATCTTTCAATATCAGACTTAACCAAACACCATAACGCCATGTTTTCAGGCATAGTAGAAGAATCAGCTCCGGTAGTTGCCGTAAGTGACACTGACGGCAACCGCCATATCACCGTCCGTTCATCATTCACCGACGAACTCAAAATAGACCAGTCAGTAGCTCACAACGGTGTATGTCTCACCGTAGTAGCCATAGAAGGCGACACCTATACCGTGACAGCCATACGCGAGACCCTTGACCGCAGCAATCTCGGCGACCTCAAAGCCGGCTCCGAGGTCAATCTCGAACGTTCCATGAAACTTGACGCCCGTCTTGACGGTCACATAGTACAGGGTCATGTGGATTGCACCGCAACAGTAGAAAGCATAGAGGAAGTGGAAGGAAGCCGCTACTACAAATTCCGTTACAACATTGACCCCGTTATGGCTGCCAAAGGCTATGTGACCGTGGAAAAAGGCTCCGTCACCGTCAATGGTGTAAGCCTGACCGTATGTGACAGCGAAGCCGACTCTTTCCGTGTAGCCATCATACCCTATACCTACGAGCACACCAACTTCCACACCTTCACTCCCGGCACCAGAGTCAACCTGGAGTTTGACATCATAGGCAAATACGTAAGCCGACTGCTCACACACGAATAAGGTAATTCGCACATAAAGGCGCGTTGCGGACATTAACTTTGCACAAGTTTTCCCTTTCCGCAGCTCCTTTATGAACACACACTTTCTTTCCTCCGAAATGCTCCACACTTTCGTGTGGATTGCCCTGCTGATGGTTGCTGACTATGTAGCCGTATTGATAGCCGTTGCCATAGACCTACGCAGTGCCCTCCGTAAATTGCGACGCGATGCCACACGTACCACATCACGAGGCTACAGACGCACCGTGACAAAATTATCCAACTATTACATTCTGCTGCTTGTACTATCGGTGGTTGACACACTGCTTATTATGTCAGTGACCCTGCTGCAAGCCACCATGCAGTGGCATCTGCCCGCATTCCCACTATTGACTACAGTCGGAGCGTTTGCCATGACACTGATAGAAGCAAAAAGCGTGATGGAAAACTCTCAACGCCCGGCAGACTATGCCGATGCAGCCAAGACCCTACGCAAAATCATTGAGAACGAAGACCTTCGAGCTACCGTAGATACCCTGCGGCGACTCATGGAAAGCCATCCGTCAGACTCTTCATCAGGCCCTCATTGAAATTATAAATTTACTTAACATAAATGCCATGTGTATTAATATTTGTTAAATAAATTTATCTATATATATTATAGCATACTTCTTACGATGCAAATACACCGTTTTTTACTACCTTTGCATCAATTCGTAGTCACGGAGGGGGCAGGACGCTTCCTCCATTTTATTTACCAAGACTAAGAATATCGATTTTAACACCGTATGATTGACAAGCAACTTTTAGAACAGACCGTAACAAAAGCCCTCGAAAACACCGACTGCTTCATAGTGGAAATCAAGATAGCCCCGGGCAATATAATTACCGTGGATATCGATTCTGACACGGGAGTTGACATAGACACCTGTGCCGCCATAACACGCGATATCGAAGCCACCTTTGACCGTGATGTCGAAGACTATGAACTTGAAGTAGGCTCCGCCGGCATCACATCGCCGTTTAAGGTAATTCGCCAATATGAGAAAAACGTTGGCAATGAAGTGGAAGTGCTCACCCGCGACGGACGCAAACTGCACGGCACACTGTCAGCTGTAGACCCGGAAGCTCAGTCATTCACCCTTACGGTAAAGGAAAAAGTAAAAGAACCCGGCGCCAAGCGTCCGGTAATACGCGATACCGACCACAACATCGCTATCGCCGACACAAAATACGTGAAATATATAATAAACTTCAAATAACTCATTAGAGCATGGCTAAAAAAGAAGAAGCTCCCAATATGGTGGAGCGTTTCGCCGAATTCAAAGAATTAAAAAACATCGACAAAGCCACTATGATTAGTGTGCTTGAAGAATCGTTTCGCAACGTACTCGCCAAGATGTTCGGTACTGATGAAAACCTTGACGTTATCCTCAACCCCGACAAAGGTGATGTGCAGATATTCCAGAATCTGACCGTAGTGCCTGACGGTGAAGTGCATGATCCTAATATGGAAATAAGCCTAAGTGACGCACGTGCCGACCAGGACCCCGACGTAGAGATAGGCGAAGAACACACAAAAGAAATCATATTCGCCGACTTCGGACGCCGCGCAATCCTTAACCTACGCCAGACACTTCAGTCAAAAATACTTGACCTACATAAAGAATCTGTCTACAATAAATTCAAAGAACTCGAGGGTGATTTGGTGACCGGTGAAGTATATCAGACATGGTCACGTGAGACTCTCCTGCTTGATGATGAAAAGAACGAACTGCTTCTCCCCAAAAGCGAAGCCATCCCCGGCGACTTCTTCCGCAAAGGTGAGACAGTGCGTGCCGTCGTAGCCAATGTCGATAATAAGAACAACAATCCGAAAATCACCGTAAGCCGTACTAATGAAAACTTCCTGCGCCGCCTGTTCGAGCTCGAAGTACCGGAAATACACGACGGACTGATTAACATTCGCGCTGTAGCACGCATACCGGGCGAACGCGCCAAGATAGCGGTGGAAAGCTATGATGACCGTATCGACCCGGTCGGAGCATGCGTAGGTGTGAAAGGCTCACGTATCCACGGCATCGTACGCGAACTGCGTAATGAAAATATCGACGTAATCAATTACACATCCAATCCCTCTCTCTTCATACAACGCGCGCTAAGCCCTGCCAAAATATCAAGCATACGCCTTGATGAAGAAGCACATCGCGCCGAAGTATTCCTACGTCCTGAAGAAGTATCGCAGGCAATCGGTAAAAACGGATTGAACATCAAGCTCGCATCCATGCTCACAGGCTATGTGATTGACGTTTACCGCGACACCGAAGAACCGGATATTGACGATATCTATCTCGACGAATTCAAGGACGAAATTGACGGTTGGGTTATCGATGCACTTAAAAACATCGGCTGCGTCACAGCCAAAGCCGTATTGGCAATGCCACGACAGACCCTCGTCGACAAAGCCGACCTTGAAGAAGACACCGTGGACCATGTCATCGAAGTACTTAAAGCTGAATTTGAAGACTGATTGCCACACCTATAAATTCTTTCCTCAAAACCTCCAGTAAAATACCCTTAATAATATATATGGCGAGAACGAAAATTAGTAAAGTAGCTGCTGACATCAACGTGTCGATTACCACGGTGGTGGAATTTCTGCGAAAAAAAGGTATTGACGTCGATGATAACCCCAACACCCGCATCGATGAAAACGCCTATAACCTTCTGATGCAGGAATACAAACCTGACCGGGTACTAAAATCAAAATCTGATGAAATATCCACCGAGCGCCTTAAAGAGAAAGAAAAAGCCAAACCGGCGCCCGAACCACAGCCTGCTGAAATCAAACTGTCGGCGCCTGCACCCGTAGGACCAAAAGTAGTAGGCTCTATCAATCTGAATCCCGGCAAACCAGCTCCGGCACCTGCTCCTGTAAAAGAGGTGCCAAACCCCAAACCGGAAACACCCAAACCCGCTCCGGCTCCTGTCGCCAAAACGGTTCCTGCTCCCGTAAAGGAAACTCCAAAACCAGTTGCACCAAAACCTGAAGCGCCTAAACCACAACCGGTAAAACCTGCTAATCCGACTCCCGCAGCTCAGCCTAAACAAGCTCCTGCCAAAGAAGCACCGAAGTCAGAAACATCCAAACCTGAAGCTCCTAAAGCGGCAACAACTCAATCTTCTGACGAAATATTCTCGCCCAACCCCAAACCGGTAGGTCCCACAATCAACGTAATCGGGAAAATAGACCTGTCGGCTATCAACCAGACCACTCGCCCCAAAAAGAAAACCAAGGAAGAAAAACGCAACGAGCGCCTCGCCAATCAGAACAACAACGGCAATGCTGCAGCAGGCAATCCCGACCGTAAAAAACGCAAACGCATAGGCGGAAAGGAAAAGATTGACATCAACCAGCCACAACCCGGCGAACAGACATCTGACCGCAATGACCGTCGTTCACGCGGCAATCAGCAAAAAGAACGCGGACCACGTCGTCCCATCCACAACGAAGTCAACGATGAGGATGTACAGAAGCAGGTTAAAGAAACTCTCGCACGACTCACTTCCAAGGATAAAGGTCTGAAAAAAGGCGCCAAATGGCGTAAGGAAAAACGTGAAGCCAACGCATCACGCGAGCGCGAAGCCATGGAGATGGAACGCGCTGAAAGCAAGGTGCTGAAACTGACAGAATTCGTTACCGCCAATGACCTTGCCGTAATGATGGACGTACCAATCAACAACGTCATCGGCACCTGCATGAGTCTTGGTGTTATGGTGTCAATCAATCAGCGTCTCGATGCCGAAACCATCAATATCGTGGCTGAAGAATTCGGATTCCGCACCGAATACGTCTCAGCCGAAGTGGTCGAGGCTATAACCAACGAAGAAGACTCCGAAGAGGACCTCACTGACCGTCCGCCGATTGTTACCGTTATGGGTCACGTAGACCACGGTAAAACATCGTTGCTCGACTATATCCGCAACGCTAACGTCATAGCAGGCGAAGCCGGTGGTATAACCCAGCATATCGGCGCATATAATGTAAAACTCGCCGACGGTCGCCACATCACATTCCTTGACACTCCCGGTCACGAAGCATTTACCGCCATGCGTGCCCGTGGTGCCAAAGTCACTGACCTTTGTATCATCATTGTAGCTGCTGACGACAACGTGATGCCCCAGACCATCGAAGCCATAAATCACGCCTCGGCTGCCGGCGTACCCATAGTCTTTGCAATCAACAAGATTGACAAGCCTGCCGCCAACCCCGACAAAATCAAGGAAGAACTTGCAGGCATGAACTACCTCGTGGAAGAATGGGGCGGTAAATATCAGTC
>CAMWPX010000127.1 GCA_947176205.1 uncultured Porphyromonadaceae bacterium | reverse complement strand
GCCAAAGGTCATAGCCCTGTTCATAAAATAATAAGCAGGGGCGATATTGTCAAACATTTCCTTGACCTGTTCCGATTTTCGACGAGTGTCATCGGAATATGGATTTATGCGTTCACACTGGGCTTTCATCGGTTGATTTGCTGCAAACAGTCAAGAACATTGACGGCTATGCGGTCAGAGATATTTTTTTCGTCAGCTTTAATAAATGGTTTTCCGGTAAGTTGTTCGTAAAGTTCGATATAGCGAGTGGTTACGGACTCTATGAATTCAGGTGTCATCTCGGGTACTTTCTGCCCGGGCTGTCCCATGAAACCATGTTCGATAAGCCATTGGCGAACAAACTCTTTGGAGAGTTGGCGCTGAGGCTCGCCGGCTGCGAAACGTTCAGCATAACCATCGGCATAGAAGTAGCGTGATGAATCGGGAGTGTGGATTTCATCGATAAGATATACTTTACCGTCATGCTTGCCGAATTCGTATTTGGTATCTACGAGAATCAGTCCTTTTTCGGCAGCCATTTTTGTGCCGCGCTCAAACAGCAGCCGGGTATAGCGCTCCATCACTTCGTAATCTTCTGCACTGACAATGCCTTGTGCTATGATTTCCTCTTTGGAAATATTCATATCATGACCGGCATCGGCTTTGGTGGTGGGAGTGATTATCGGTTCAGGGAATTTTTCATTTTCTTTCATGCCTTCAGGCAGAGTGACACCGCATATTTCGCGGACACCGTTCTGATAGTCGCGCCATGCGCTTCCGGTAAGGTAACCGCGTATAATCATTTCCACACGGAATCCTTCGCACCGGATGCCTACGGCAACCATAGGGTCGGGTGTGGCGAGTTTCCAGTTAGGGACAATATCAGCAGTGGCATCAAGAAAATATGTGGCAATTTCATTAAGCACTTGTCCTTTGTATGGAATGCCTTCGGGTAGGATTACGTCGAAAGCCGATATGCGGTCGGTGGCAATCATTACTAATGTGTCTTGACCTATAGAGTATACATCGCGAACTTTTCCGTGATACACACCGGTCTGACCGGGGAAGTTGAAGTCAGTTTTTACCAAAGCTGTAGCCATTGTGGAATATCTGTTTTTTGTGATTAATTGAGTGCGAAGTTAGCGAAAATTTACGGTTTAATCAAATCGATTATTGAGGGTTGGTAACTTTAATCAGTCCTTTTTTCAGGAGCTTCTTTATCTCCTTTTTAGCTTTGTCAATCTGTTTGGTAAATGCGGGGTCGGCATGCAGACGAGCTACGATGGCAGAACCTGTGATGCGTCCGGCATCGACATCGCTCTGGAAGTGGTAGCCACAGATTACTCGGCTTTGTCCCATCTCAAATCCGCGTTTGAGTATGGCGTCCTGATTGACTGGATTGAGTTCGGCGAGAATTAATGCTGTTGCCCATGCTTTCGAGGTGTGTCCCGATGGATATGAGCCATTACCGGCAAGTCCTGCCTGAGCTTCAGGGACGCAGGTCATTTCATCGAAATAAATGTAGGGGCGGGTGCGCTGATAGTGATTCTTGGCATGACGTGTGGCAAGGTCGCCGGCGTCTTCGCGCATGCCTGTAATAAGGCGATATGTGGCGGGTGTATTCTCTTTAGAAATATCGATGCCGAATGCTTCTGAGAAAGCCTCGGTCAGTCCTGCGTCATCAAGTTCGGCATCAGAGGCAGCGAGTGTGCCGCGGGGCGTGTCACGCAGTGACTTTCCCCAATTATACTGCTCAACATCGTAAGCCCAGCGGGCGGTGGAATCAGCCGGAGGCGGTGGGAGAAGGAGTGTGCTGTTGGGAACTTGGTCGATTATAAGGTAATAGGGTGAATATTTTTCTTCAGCAGCAGTGTATTGTGATACAGCTATAATCATCAGGATGCCTGCTAATAGTTTAGTCGTAAATTTGTTCATGATTATGATTGGTCAGATAGGTTTTGAAATAAGCAGTGCGCCTTTGCTTGCGGCAGTAAGGCGCACTGATAATGTGAGTTAATTATAATGGAATGTCTGGTACATTAGAATTCGGCATTGTTGGGCGTACGAGGGAAGGGTATGACATCGCGGATATTGGTCATACCAGTGACAAAAAGTACGAGACGCTCGAATCCGAGTCCGAATCCGGCATGTGGAACTGTGCCGTAGCGGCGTGTATCAAGATACCACCACATGTCTTTCATGGGTATATTCAGTTCCTCAATACGTGCAAGAAGTTTGTCATAATCGGCTTCACGTTCGGAGCCACCGATGATTTCACCGATTTTCGGGAATAGGACGTCCATAGCGCGCACGGTGCGTTTGTCATCGTTTTGCTTCATGTAGAAGGCTTTGATTTCTTTGGGATAATCGGTAAGGATAACGGGTTTTTTGAAATGTTCTTCTACGAGATAGCGTTCGTGTTCGCTCTGCAAATCGGTGCCCCAATGTACCGGAAATTCGAATTTTTTGCCGGATTCTTCAAGTATTTTTACGCCTTCGGTGTAGGTGAGACGCACGAATGCGTTTTCAACTACGAATTTAAGACGGTCGATAAGTTCGGTGTCATACATCTTGGCGAGGAACTCGATGTCGTCGCGACAGTGTTCGAGGGCGTAATTGATACAGTATTTTATGAAATCTTCGGCAAGGTCCATGTTGTCCGTGATGTCATAAAATGCCATTTCGGGTTCAATCATCCAGAATTCCGAAAGGTGTCGGGGGGTGTTGGAGTTTTCGGCACGGAATGTGGGTCCGAAAGTGTATATTGCTCCTAAAGCTGTGGCTCCGAGTTCCCCTTCGAGCTGACCGCTTACTGTCAGGGCTGTGGGTTTGCCGAAAAAGTCGGCTGAAAAATCCACTTTTCCATCTTCGCATTTTGGCAGATTGTTGAGGTCAAGTGTGGTTACCTGGAACATAGCGCCGGCACCTTCGCAGTCAGAAGCTGTGATAAGGGGCGTGTTAAGATAGAAGAAACCACGTTCGTTGAAGAATTTATGGATGGCGAAAGCCAGAGTGCTGCGTACGCGAAGGATGGCACCGAAGGTATTGGTGCGTGGACGCAGGTGAGCTTTTTCACGCAGGAATTCCAATGTATGTCCTTTTTTCTGAAGAGGATATGTGGTAGGGTCAGCAGTGCCAAACAGGTGTATCTCTTTGGCTTGTACCTCACAGGTCTGTCCTTTGCCCATTGACTCTACGAGTGTGCCTATGACGTGGACGCTTGCCCCGGTGGTTATGCCGGCAAGGTCTTCGTCGGTAAAGTGGCTCATGTCAGCTACAATCTGCAGATTGTTGATGGTCGAGCCGTCATTTAGTGCGAGAAACTGCACTTGTTTATTACCTCGGCGGGTTCTTACCCAACCCATCACGCTCACTTCTTTGCCTATCATTTCGGGCGAAAAAGCATCTATTATTTTAGTTCGTTTCATTATATGATGTGATAATATTTACGTGGATTTCAATTATTCGAACGACCCCATTTTCAGGAAGTTGACCTCTTCTTGTGAGAGGTAGCGCCAACGTCCGCGCGGGAGATTCTTCTTGGTCAGACCGGCGAAGTACACACGGTCAAGTTTTGTCACGTGATAGCCAAGGCTTTCAAATATGCGGCGCACTATGCGGTTACGTCCGGAGTGAATCTCGATACCTGCCTGATTGCGGTCAGTATCAGTGGCATAACTGATGGCATCGGCATGTATGGGACCGTCTTCCAACTCTATGCCGTCGGCTATGCGCTGCATATCATCCTCGGAAATATCCTTGTCGGTCCACACGTGGTATATTTTTTTCTTTACATATTTTGGGTGAGTGAGTTTCGATGCAAGGTCGCCGTCGTTGGTGAGCAACAGCACGCCGGTTGTGTTCCGGTCAAGTCGTCCTACGGGATAGATGCGTTCTTCACAAGCTCCTTTCACGAGGTCCATGACTGTAAGGCGTTCACCGGGGTCATCGGATGTGGTTACGCAATCTTTGGGCTTGTTGAGCAGTATGTAACATTTGTTTTCCGGTGTTACTACCTTTCCATTGTATTCCACTACGTCAGAGTGGCATATCTTGGTTCCGAGTTCGGTCACTACCTCACCGTTGACCTTCACCAGACCCTGCTGAATCTGTTCGTCAGCTTCACGGCGAGAACAGATACCGGCATTGGCTATGAATTTGTTGAGACGAATCTGCTGGTCGGGATCGGGAATTTCCTGTTCATAAACCACAGGCTTCGGGCGCGGTACGAAGCTTTTACCGGCGTGAGGCATACCGAAGTTGTTGGTACGGGGGCGCTGCTGCCGGTTTGGGTTGCCATAGCCACCGTTCTGACGGTTGCGGTTGTCACCGTAGCCACCTTGACGGTTATTGTTGCGCGACTGATATCCGTTGTTGCCGTCCTGTCGGTTGTGGTTCTGGTTGTTGTATCCGCCGTTGTTGTTGTAACGGTTGTTATATCCGCCTTGACGGTTGCGGTTTCCGTAGCCGTTGTTCTGGTTGTCGCCACGGTTGTTTTAGTTATTGCGTGGCTGATAGCTGTGTTCGCCCTGATATGATTCGGTGAATTTTGTTTCGCCGGAGTTTTCACTCTGGTAGTCGTTCTGTCGATTGTTGTTATACGGGCGGCGGTTGTAATTGTTGTAACCCTCTGAGCGGTTGTAGCCTTCCTGGCGGTTATATCCGTCTTGACGGTTGTAATTGTTCTGGCGGTAATTGTTATTGTAAGAGCTTTGTCGGTCGCGGTTGTTGTTGAATCGGTTGTTCTGCCGGTAGCCGCCGTTGTATTCACGACGCTCCTGTCGTTCGGGGTTTTCGCTGTCTTCCGGCGTGTATCTGGATGTAGTTTTTTCGGGATAATTGGAGAAATGTTCTACAGATGCGGCGCGGTTTTCGCCGATACGCGGGCGTTTCACTCTTTTTTCGTTAGAATCCATAATGAGACTTAAATAATGGTGTTGAAGTAAAAATAAAATGATTTAGTGCGCCCTCACGGGCGTTGGTTAACAGGTTTACAGAAATAGACTTTGTATTAAGAAAAAATGTATTATTTGAATTTGTCTTACAAAAGTAGTAGTAATTACTTATATAACAAACACTCTTTCTAAAGGTTTTGAGAAAAGTGCTATCTTTGGAGTACAAGTG
>CAMWPX010000126.1 GCA_947176205.1 uncultured Porphyromonadaceae bacterium | reverse complement strand
ATGTATTATTAGGTTGTTTAGTATTAGCTTACATTGCTCTCGTAAAGGGATAAAATTTAATAGTATTAGTTAAAATATAGTATTAGTTGTTAAGACACAACAAAAATAATGCGGGCTATAAAAACCCGCAATATTTTTATTATTTTTTAACACCTTTAACGCCACATTTTAACCCTTTAGAGCCTCCCCCGAGAGCAAAAATATTTTGGTCATATGATATGGTCTTCAATTGCTGTTCACGCTTACGTTTAAGGGCAAGCTTTACGAGCGTATCCATAAGTTTGTCAAACGGGATTCCTGTCGCTTCCCATAGATAAAATGAAAGCGAACCCGGTATGGTGTTTATCTCATTGACATAGATTTCATCCGTATCAGCATCTATAATAACATCCACGCGACTGACTCCATGACACGACAGCACCCTGAAGGTCTCCCCGGCTAAAAAACGGATACGGTTACTTACTTCCACAGGCAGGTCGGCAGGAATACGTTTCTGGGAAGCTTGCATACCTTTTGCACCTTTTGAGCCACCCATGTACTTATCCTCATACGATAATATCTCACCACTCTTAATCGGTTCTTCGCACACTGACGTCTGATAATCGTCGCAATCTCCCAATACCGAGCAATTAACCTCATGCAGATTCTCCACCATATGCTCCACAATAATGCGTGAAGAATATTTTTCAGCTTCACTTACTCTCTCCACGAGCGTATCACGGTCAGCAGCACGTCCGATACCCACGCTCGAACCAAGATTGGCTGGCTTTATAATAACCGGATAACCAAGCGATGACTCGATTTTATCAATGAGCATATCCCGTGAATCAAACCACTGCTTGTCAGTGAACCAAACATAATCAACTACCGGAATATCACACGCCTGAAGAATCATCTTCATAGTAATCTTGTCCATACCGTTGGCAGAAGCAAGGACATTGCATCCGGCATAAGATATACCTATGGCATCAAGTATACCTTCAAACGTCCCATCCTCACCATAGGACCCATGAAGTATAGGTATGACCACATCAAGATGAGCGGCTACAGCCGAGCCGAATAAAGGTTTCTTTACAAGATATAGATTGTAATCACCACGTGTGGGCTGCATATATACCTGACGGCACTGCTTTAACAGTGCCGGTACATCACGGTAATTAGCTACATCAAGAAGAGCCTCGCCGGTGTACCACACACCTTGTTTAGTTATATATACCGGAGTGACGTCATACACTGACCGGTCAATGGCATTCATAGCCTGCGATGCAGAAATTACCGAAATTTCATGCTCGGTGGAACATCCACCGAAAAATACACCTATATTTGTTTTCATAATCTATTATTTTCGAAACATACAATTATTTGAATGTATCAGGTAAATCATTTTCATACAGCACCGTATCTCCTGACTGGAGAAGTATGGAAAGAAGCGTCTGAGCTTGAGCGAATGAGTCGACTTGGTGCACTTCAATCAGCGAATCATCCACTGATGCTATACCACTACTGATAGCATCACGATTATAGTGACCGACTATTATCGCCACATCAGCCGATACGGCGATTTTGGCTCCGAAATCATAGTTGAGCTCATGCTGGCGCTCGCCAAGCTCTATCATACCGGGGGTAACTACAATCCGTTTACCATCAGTCATTGAAGCAAGGACATCAAGAGCCATTGCCGAACCGGCAGGATTAGAATTGAACGCATCATCAAGAATTACCACTCCGGAGGGTGTGCGACGCATACTCAGACGATGTTCCACCGGCTCAATCTTTTCTACTGCGTAACGAATCTTTTCCAACGGTACTTTCATATATATAGCCACTATGACGGCAGCAATAAGATTTGACACATTGCATTCACCAACAAGACGTGTATGCAGTGTCAGTGGTTCGATGATGCCGAACCCCACGACTGTAAACGTGGTACCTGTGGAACTATACTGTATATTACGCGCATAATAAGCAACTTTATCAGTGAATCTCACTGAATAACGGCGACAATCCACATTATTGACCTGTCGTTCAGCTATAGGCTCAAAATCATCGTTGAGCACAGCCAAACCACCTATAGGAAGAGAATCAACAAGCTCAAATTTTGTCCGCTGCACATTCTCTATGCTCTTAAACGATTCAAGGTGTTGAGGACCGACGGCTGTAACAACACCGATATTGGGATGGACAAGTTCACATATTTCTCGGATATCTCCGGGTTGTTTGGCTCCCATTTCACAGATAAACACCTCTGTATAAGGTTTTATATATTCACGTACAGTGCGAATTACACCAAGAGTAGTGTTATAGCTGCCGGGGGTCATCACCACAGAATAACTCTCGGATAGAATACGATGCAAATAATGCTTAGTACTGGTTTTCCCATAACTGCCCGTAATAGCTACCACTTTCATATCAGGCATAGAATTCAATATTCGGCGAGCATCACGATAATACCGTGCATTGATAGCTTTTTCAACCGGAACAAGAAGCCACACCGCACATGCACATATAATATGCGATGCACAAAATGGCACCATAAGACTGATAATGAAATAATCAAGTCTTGAATCAGAATTACTGTCAGGCAACATCAACACAAAAAGTCCGAACAAAGCTACAAGTATCACTGTAACCAAGTATATGCGGCATGCCCGTGGAGTCCACACCAACGGTTTCTTATACTTATGACCTATAAGGGATTTTACCGACCAAAGAGAATACACGAATATCAGAGCAAGCGAAACATAAACCGATACAAACCGAGCAGCGGCAAAAAGCAGAATAAAATATGCTACTATTCGATAAGTGGCAGTAGTATCACCGGATGTACGCAACCAACGCATATAACGATTGATGCGATAGGAATTCTGTTGCATCATCATCAAATCCCGCTTCAACTCCAACAGCAGGTTAATCAAAACTGCAATCGAAACGACAACCACGAGGACAATCAACAAAGTATGCGACATATTTGATATATTTTATATAATGAGTATCCTCTATTTTCCCCATCAAACCCTAAAACTATTTTAAAGATAAATAGTATACTAAAGTAATAAGATTTAATAATTCCCATCCACCCACCCTCAGCTTTGACACAGGTAGCTGCAACCGCATACTTATTTATTGTCAACGTCTAATTTCACTTGTAGCTTAAATTCAAATTTATGGAATTTTAGGTGAATTGAAGCAAAGAAATTAAAAGTCTTCTCTATAAATAGTTTGATATAGTTAAACATTGGTTTAATAATCACGACCAGATTTATTCTTAGGCTTATGTCTCTGGCTTTCCAGACATAGCATTACAAAATTAGGTATTTTTAGGCAAACTGCAAGGTGAAAACTTGCAGTTTGTTTTGTTAATATAGTATAAAAATGTTACCTTTGTGCTGTAAATGAATGCATTATGAATCTTTTGAGCTTCTATAAAAATTTCCCGGATGAAGATGCTTGTATCAAGCATCTCAAAGAACAGCGTGAACAAGCCGGAATCGTTTGTTCAAAGTGCGGTTGCACACATCATTACTGGAAGTCTTATAGAAATCAGTGGCAATGCAAGCAGTGTGGTCACAGAACCGGGCTGAAAGCCGGGACTGTGATGCATGGATCCAACTTACCACTTCTCTACTGGTTCATCGCAATACATTTACTGACTTCTACAAAGAAATCATTCTCGGCTGCTGAATTACAGCGTCAACTCGGTCACAAACGTTATCAACCCATCTGGGAGTTACTGCATAAACTCAGAAATGTAATGGGTCAGAGAGATGCAGAGTACAAGTTAGTCGGTTCAATAGAGCTTGACGAAGGCTTTTTCTCTACATCTGTTAGTGCAGATGAGAGAAACAAACCGCGCAAGCGCGGTCGTGGCTCACAAGCTAAAACAAAAGTTCTTGTGATGGCTGAAAGCACGTTACAAGAACCCAACAAGAGATTCAATCTTGATAAGGCTGTCGGTCATATCAAGATGATTGTTATTGATGACTTGAAGTCAAAGACATTAGACAGCAATGTAATTAAATTCATCAACAATGAATCTGAACTGACTACTGATGATTCAACGTCTTACGTTAATTTCAAGAATATTGTTAACTCACATATGAGTCAAGTAGTTGAGCCAAAAATGATTTCTAAAGTACTGCCGTGGGTGCATATTGTCATCAGCAACGCGAAGCGTTTGCTGCTTGACATATTCCACGACATCAAACCGGAATTCTTGCAGAACTATCTAAATGAGTTCTGCTACAAGTTCAACCGTAGAAAACTTGATGTGTTTGAACGACTGATGCACTCTTGCGTGTCGTATAGAACTGAGTTCAAACACAGATATTACGATAATAAAATTGCTGTTTAAAACAAAGATAAATAAAGTATAAACATAAGTGTTTTAATCTATGTCAAGATTTATTAGAAAAAGCAGAGATGAAATTAACAAAATGTCAGTAGATGAATTCTGTACTTATATGGAAGAATGGGATAAAGCTACTGATGAAAAATGGCATACACAAAAAATAACAGAATCTGAGATGCCACAGTTTAAAACAAAAGAAGAAGCACGAAAATATTATGGCGCGATCTCTTTTGATGAATTTGAACAAAAATACTTGATGAAATGAGAATAAATGGCAGACTTACATAAAGATGCAGAAGATAAACTGCACGAAATCTTATCATATTTTTTAGAGCAACCATTTTATGGATTTGGGATGCGCCCCATCGGTTGGTGGTACTACAAGATTAAAGCGGAAATAAATGCTCTTGATAATCAGATTAATAGTGTTGGAATTAATCAAAAATACAACTTACAGAGCGTCAGTGGTACTGCATTATATGATAGCTTTAAAATTGATAATGAATTATATATTATAGTAAAGGATTTCAAATTTAATCTTCGTAAGATTAAGAATGAGTTAAGTCAATCTTTAACAAGAGGTGATGAAGAAGAAACATCTGAACAAACACATTGCCAATATTTATCTATATTTACAACTCCGTCTTCAAAATTAATTTCAGATAAAGTTATTGGCTTAAAAATTGAAATGTGTACATATGCAGATGGTACAGTAGTTTTAAAACGCAAAGGAAGAAATATTCCATTGCAACACCAATTTGACAAGATTGAAAGTGGATTCAGAAAACGACGTAATGGAGATGTTTATGCTATTGGAATAAAAAATAACAAACGATATAGAATTTACATAGTTGATTT
>CAMWPX010000125.1 GCA_947176205.1 uncultured Porphyromonadaceae bacterium | reverse complement strand
CGTCGTCAGCGTCAGATGTGTATAAGAGACAGCATCCTTGTCTTCGCTGGCAAGTTTGGTCTTTGCCTCGGAAAGAATCTGAGTGACCAGACGTCGCTGTGCCTGCACTACTTTTTCGACATTAGGCCGGTATTCCATGAAAAGCTGGTCATCACCTTTAGGTACCGGACCAGAGATGATAAGCGGAGTACGGGCATCGTCAATAAGTACGGAATCGACCTCGTCGACTATGGCGTAATAGTGTTTGCGCTGAACCATGTCGTCAGGTGACATTGCCATATTGTCACGCAGATAATCAAAGCCGAATTCATTGTTGGTTCCGAATGTGATGTCGCAATTATATGCGTTACGGCGTTCGGGTGTGTTGGGCTGATGTTTGTCGATGCAATCTACGGTTGAGCCATGGAACATGTAAAGCGGACCCATCCACTCGGAGTCACGTTTCGACAGGTAGTCGTTGACGGTAACCACATGCACCCCTCGTCCGGAGAGTGAGCGCAGGAATACCGGGAGTGTGGCTACAAGGGTTTTACCTTCACCGGTAGCCATTTCGGCTATTTTGCCCTGATGAAGTACGACACCGCCTATTAGCTGTACATCATAGTGTACCATATCCCATGTGATTTCATTGCCACCGGCTATCCAATGGTTCTGATAAATGGCTTTGTCTCCTTCGATTCTGACAAAATCCTTGCCTTGTGCTGCAAGGTCGCGGTCAAGCTGAGTGGCTGTTACTTCAATTGTGGGGTTGGCGGCAAATCGTGCGGCTGTCTCACGAAGTACGGCAAAAACTATAGGAAGATGTTCGTCAAGTTTCTTCTCAATTATGTCAAGAATGTTTTTCTCGTGACGGTCAATCTCGTCCCACAGCGGTTGACGTTTGTCAAAGGGCAGGGATTCGATATCGGCGCGTTTTTGGGCTGAGGCGTTACGGTCATTTTCGGTAGCTTGATTGATGTCAGCTCTTACCGCATCAATGCGTGCACGCAGTTCATCGGGAGTAAGTGATTGTACTTCAGGGATCAGCGCTTTGATTTTGTTGATTATCGGCTGTATTTCTTTGAGGTCGCGTTGCGACTTGTTGCCGAATAATTTACTGAGAAAAGAATTAAATGACATTATTTGGTTATTTGAGTTTACGTAATGGGAGCGTCAGCGTTGAGGCCGAAACTCGGAATATATGTGCAAAGATACGCAAAATCTGTGAAATAACATTCACAAATCAGCGTATCTTGTGGGTAAATTACGGCATGAGTTTTCAAATTGTTGCTGAAGTCATGCCGGAGTGATTAGGATTATAAAATCAAACGTATAAAAAACAAGGTCCGCCGGAAGTCAGTAACTGATTCTTCCGGCGGACAAAAAGGCTATTAGTTTAGAAAGCGCTCAGTGCGAGATTGGTAATCCATATCCATAAGGGGCAGAATGCCACGAACAGAATCACACTGAGTGTGAGTGAAGATGTGCCTGTGGCTACGTAAGTATCATATTCATCGGCGATTATAATGCCAGAGAAAGCCGGCGGAAGAGCGCATGCCACTACAAGCATCCTGAGGTTTTCGGCATCCATGTGTACGAGTAAGCCAAGTATAAGCGCAGCTCCCGGCATGACTATAAGTTTGAGGATGGAACCAAGGATACCTTGCCAGTTGATTTTAATCTGTATGGCTGATAGTGTTATACCTGCTGAGAATACAGCCATTGACGCATTTGCTTTTGCCATAAGATTGAATGACGGGCTGAGGGATTCGGGCCATGGAATACCGCACAGTACCCATACTACAGCGAGAATAGCAGCCCATGCCACAGGTTGCTTCAGGGCATTAACCACAGGTTTCCACCATGCTTGTTTCTGTCCTTTGTTTGCGCCCTGCTTTTCCAATGAAGCGTTGAGCAAAGACAGTCCTACGGGAATACCGATAGCGTTGACCACGATACCTACTATGGCAACAACCAAAGCTACATAGCTGTCGGTGCCGAATATAGGTTCGAGTACGGCAAATCCGAGGAATCCTATTGTAGGCGAGCCGTTGATTAAGGCTGCGATGGCACCGTCAGCTCCGGTGTTTCCTTTGAAACATTTGGCGAAGATGAAGTATACCAGCATGAAGCAGCCCATTATAACTACGGTTGAAACCCAAGCCAGTTTTATGTCTTCGTAAAGCATTTCGCGGGTGGACTGAACGATGGATACGAACAATGCTGCCGGTAATGCGAAGTCAAGTACGACTTTGTTGAATTTTTTCGCATCGTCGCCTGAGAAAGCCCCTTTCTTGCCGGCGATATAGCCGGCAAGCATAATGACAACTATAGGGACTATGGCGTATATGATTATATGAGAAATACCCATGACGATCGTTGTTAGATGATTATTAAAATGATGTAATTATTAATATACTTAACCGTGAACGTCATGTATTTATACGGTAAAAGGTATAAGTGTGGCGGGGTTAAGGTAGCCTATGTGACCGCTTTCTTTGCCCGAGTCAGCTGCAAGCTGAACATCAATCAGACACGGTTTCTTCGAAGCGACGGCTTCGGTAAGTGCTGTGAAGAGTTCATCGGGTGTGGTTACATAGTAGGTCGTGGCACCGAATGCTTCGCCGAGTTTATCGTAACGAGCCTTTACATCGAGTGTGGTCGGAGCGGGGTCGCCGTCTTCACCGGGATTGACACCGATGCCATTGTAAATACCACCATTATTAAATATTACTACCGTTACAGGCAGATTAAAACGACATATAGTGCTGAAATCCATGCCTGAGAAGCCGAATGCGCTATCACCTTCCACGGCTACTACGCTTTTGCCTGTAGCAACTGCAGCGCCTATGGCTGAGCCCATGCCCATGCCCATGATTGCCCATGTGGCACAGTCTACACGGTGACGGGGCAGGAACATATCCACAGAGTCGCGGGTGTCATCAAGTGTGTTCGCGCCCTCATTGATGAGGATTACATCGGGATTGGCTTCAAGGACTTTTTTGACAGAACCCAGTGCGCTCCAGTGAGTCATCGGGACGGTTGGAACCTGCAGACGTTCGAGGAATTTGGCGTTTTTGACTTTGCTTTCGCTCTGGATACCGGGAACCCATGTGGGATCCATGTTCATCTTGACTCCTTGAAGTTTTGCAAGGATAGCATCAAGCGAGCTTTCGATATCGCCGATTACAGGAGCCGCGATGGGACGGTTGCAGTCAATCTCTTCGGGCTGGATTTCAAGCTGGATGAACTGACCCTGCGGATTCCATTTGCCATGTCCGCGTGAAAGTAGCCAATTGAGACGTGCGCCGATAAGCATTACGACATCAGCTTCTTCCATAATGGTGCTACGCGCTGATATTGCACTCAATGGATGGTTGTCAGGCATAAGACCTTTAGCCATAGACATGGGATAGAAGGGAATGCCGGTGGATTCGATTAGCTGTTTGATTTTGTCATCGACCTGTGCGTAGGCGGCACCTTTGCCAAGTAAGATGGCAGGTTTTTTAGCTGATGCAAGTAATTTGACGGCGCGTTCCACAGATGCATCCGAAGGAACAACCGATGGGCATGGGTCAACGGGGGTGAAAATCAGTTTGTCAGCATCGGCTTTGTCCATAACAGCGCCCAGACAGGGTGTGGTGATGTCAAGATAAACACCGCCGGGACGACCGGAAATAGCTGCACGATATGCACGTACTACAGCAGTGGGGATATCTTCGGGTTTGTTGACGCGGTAAGCGGCTTTGACAAGACCTTTGGCTACGTTAAGCTGGTCGAGACCTTCGTATGTGCCTTGTTCAAGGTCAATAGGCTCACGTACGCTTGAACCTGATATCTGTATCATAGGATAACAGTTGACAGTGGCGTTGGTGGTGGCAGTCAGACCGTTCATAAATCCGAGTGATGATACGGTAAGAAGAACACCCGGTTTCTTTGTGAGAAATCCGTGGGTGGCGGCTGCCATACCTGCCTGCTGTTCGTGACGGAAACTTACGAAACGCATGCCTTCTTTCTGAGCCATATATGCAACCTCGGTTACAGGAATACCAACGAGTCCGTAAATGGTGTCGATACCTACGGCTTGTAGGGCTTTGACCAGTATATACATGCCGGTAACCTGATTAGGGTATGATGGAGCGGCGTTGGTTGATGCGGGAGTATTTTGAGTTGTTGTTGCCATTTTGTTTGTGGTTATGAGTTTGTTATAATTGATTGATGACCCTTATATAGATAATTGTGGAAAAAGGGAAGCCGGTGAATGTCGGTTTTTATGATATTCACCGGCTTGATTATTGTAGAACTTATGAAGGGTCGAGAATGATAGTGGTTACATTTCACCGTTAGCTAAAGGTGCTGTAGTGCCGTTGGCAGCCATGGCTGCGATTTGTTCGGCAGTGTATCCAAGGGATGAAAGAACTTCATCGGTGTTACCGCCTAATGTAGGACAAGGTCCGTAGGTGGGCTGATAGTTGGATATTGTGAACGGGCAACCAACAGTTACGAATTCTCCGATTTTACCACCCTGATTGATTTTAACCAATGTGTTTCCATCGTAAAGTGATTCATCATCAAGGATTTCTTTAGTTGACAATACAGGACCTACCGGTACGCCTGCCGCAGAGAGAAGTTGAGTAACCTCGAGCTTTGATTTAGTGATTGTAAATGATTCGATACGTTTGTATATCTCCTGTTTATGCTGGTCACGTGCATCGGCTGTGTTGAAATCAGGATTGGTAAGCCAATCTTCAAAGCCAAGTGCCTGACAGGCTTTTGTAAAGCTCTTGTCATCGCGCTGGAGGATTACGTATACATAATCATTGGGGTCTGTAGCCCAGTTCTTACATTTGTATGTCCAGCCGAGCACGCCTGAACCTTCCTGGTTGCCAGAGCGGGGAACATAATCGGGGAATTTCTCGCCCGGATACTGCGGGAACTGGGTAAGATAACCGATTTTATCAAGTGTGAGCTGGTCACGGGTCTTGATACGGCAGAGGTTGAGCACAGCATTGTGCATTGACTGATATACATAGGAGCCTTCGCCGGTCTTTTCACGCTGCAAAAGAGCTGCAAGCAGACCGATAAGCAGGTGCATGCCTGAGTTTGAATCACCAAGAGCGGCACCGCTCTGAGTAGGAATATTGTATTCTCCTTCCCACCAGCCGGTAGTTGAAGCTGCAGCTGCTGTTACCTGAGCAATAGGTTCATAGGCTTTTAAGTCTTTGAATCGTGAAGAAAGAGGGAATCCCTTTATCGTACCGTAAAT
>CAMWPX010000124.1 GCA_947176205.1 uncultured Porphyromonadaceae bacterium | reverse complement strand
GTCTGTACCTGAATATCAGTTTATTCCCGGCACACGCCGATGGCTTGCAGCCCGTGGATATTTCTCTTTCGGACGCTACACTGACGGCGACTGGTCCGAGCGTACCGTAGGTCCGAATCATTTATATAATGTAGGGCGATGGCTCCACACCAAAGGACTGTTCCTCCGTTTGGGTGACCCTGACCGCCATCAGTTTTCCTTTGAAGGAGGTCTTGAGATGGGTTGTCAATTCGGTGGCACGCTTTATGCCACTGATGAGCATGGCAATAAGTCGGTTAAGACCAAATTTCACACCGGGCTGAAGGATTTGATTAAGGTCGTGATTCCGCTTGGCGGTGGCGATGCCAACGACCCCGTGCAGAGTGGTGAGATTACCAACGCTCTCGGCAATCATGTGGGTCAATGGTCAGCTGCCGTGGGGTGGCGCAGCCGTGACCACCGCTGGGGTGTGCGGCTCTACTATCAGCATTTTTTCGATGACCATTCCATGCTCTTCTTTGACCATGCATGGCGCGATATGCTTCTCGGGTTGGAATTGAAGTTTCCACGCAATCCCGTCGTATCCACTTTTGTCTATGAGTATCTTATCACTAAAGACCAAAGCGGTCCGGTCTATTGGGATGCCACTGATAAAATACCCGAGCAGGTAAGCGGTGCCGATGATTATTACAACCATTATTATTATGGAAATTGGCAGCACTGGGGCATGGGTATGGGTAATCCCTTGGTTATATCGCCTGTGTATGATTCAGGAAACACATTGATGTTCCGTCACAATCGTATCAAGGGTCATCATTGGGGTTGGGAAGGCAATCCGCATCCTGATTTACATTACCGTGTTCTTATGTCTTACACCCGTTCGTGGGGGTCGTATTTTTACCCCACCTATGATGTCCTGCATAATTTCAACGCGTTGGTAGAGCTTACCTATGCTCCCCATCAGTTGCCCGGTTGGAGCGGTAAGTGCAGCTTCGGAGCCGATGGAGGCAGGTTATTAGGCAGGAGTGTGGGTATTATGTTTACTATTTCTAAAAAAGGTTGGTTATGAATAAGATACTATCGCTGATTATATGCCTTGTCTCCCTATTGTATACGTCATGCCGTGATTTGCCGCAGAATGGAGATTTCTCGGGATTCTGGCAGATTACAGCTATAGATTATTCTGATGGCACATCGCTCGAAGCTGACCACGACCATTGTTACGGATTTTATCGTACAGTAGCCCAGCTGATAGGCGGATACTCGCCCACAGAGGCTCCCGATATGTGGCGTTATGGAGAAAAATCAGGCAATCTTGCATATCACGATACCGATTTTGTGATTGAATTTCCCACATTCGGGCAGTGGTGGGATATGGTGCCGTGGGGATTTCCACAGCTCCCCGAGGGGGTATATCTGCATCAGCCGGTCTATGCCTATTATACCATAAATCGTCTTGATGGTGACATTCTTGTCATGACTCTTGACCGCGTTACCGATGCCGTCGCCACCTATCCTGCAGGTATCACCATCACCTGTCGCCGATACTGATTTATAGGAAAACGCACCTTTTCAAGAAAAAACAGTGCTGTAGTCCAGCTAATCACCTGATTGGTAGGTGTATGGCGCTCGGATGTGCAAATATCTGCTTGCCGCTTATTTGAGGACGCGCCAGGAATTGGGATACAGATTGTTGGCGCGTGAGCCGATATTTTTCACAAAGCCGAGCGGCTGACCCTCGTAAGTGAGCAGAATTATACCGCGTCTGGTACCTTCGGGTAGGGTTATGGCTTGTGACCGCAGATAGTCAAGAGCCGTGTCGCGGTTTACCTCGCATCGTTCGAATGCCTCGGGGTTGAGCAGCAGGCTCATAGCAAGAGCTTGCTCGGGCACGAGGTCTTTCCCTTTCAGTGTGCCTATATGTATGCAAGGATAACCGGCTGATATCTGTAGCGGTGTCTCCGGAGCAGCCATCAGTCGGTCGCCGTCCCAATAAAGTTTGGCACTTCCGGGCTTTATAAGTCCCTGTAAGTCGGCTGATACAGGGTGTGGTTTCTCTTTCTGCCGGTTTTTCCCCGGCTTCAGCTTCTTTCGGCTGATTTCACCGTCAGGTTTCTGCAGTACAGCCATAAACAGACCTTCACCTCTTACCTTTCCCGGAAGAAAACGGTAGCATGGAGCGCAGCAATCTATGGCTCCCGTTATATTCCATTCGGCTTTTACAGGTATATCCACCGGTTTAGCTCCGTAATGCTCCATGATGTACAGCACCATCTTCTCATTTTCCTCACGGTTAAAAGTGCATGTGGAGTAGATAAAATATCCGCCGGGGCGCAGAGCCTCCCACAGATTCTCCACGATTTCACGTTGGCGACCAACGCATTGACGTACCAGTTCGGGCGACCACTGTTCCCGCGCCTGAGGGTCTTTACGCATCATGCCTTCCCCCGAGCAGGGCACATCGGCGGCTATTATGTCATACTCGTGACGGTGACTGCCGAAGCGCGACGTGTCACCTTGTGTCACCACCGTCAGCGGACTGCCCCACTTGATAAGATTCTCGCGGAGTATGGCGGCACGCGATGCCACATATTCGTTAGCCACTACGAGAGAGCCTCCGGGCAGTGCGTCTATGGCAGCGGTGGTCTTCCCGCCCGGAGCCGCGCAGGCATCAAGGTAAGTCACGCTACCGCCGTCAGCGGTAAGATGTCGCAGTACATGGCTTATGAACATCGACGATGCATCCTGCACATAATAGCGTCCTTGATGCAAAGCCGGATCAAGGGTAAATGCCGGACGTTGATTGAGATAATATCCCTCGGTGCACCATGGCACTTTCGGCGCATCAGCAGGCAGGGAGGTGCCTTTGAGTCGGTTGACCCTCACCGATACCGATGGTTCCGAATCAAGCTGACGGCTTACCGACGACAGCTCTTCGCTGCCGTAGCTTTCTATAAGTGTGATGAATTCGGCAGGCAGAGCCATGTCAGATGGATAGGCGGCGCAGAGTGTCGAGCAGAGTGCGGTTGATAGGCTTGTCGTTCTTTATGGCTTTGCTGAAAGGCACATACACTATTTCGTCATTGTTGATGCCTATCATCACATTGCGCTGGTCGTCAAGCAGAGCGTCGATAGCGGCGGCTCCCATGCGCGATGCAAGTATGCGGTCGCAGGCTGTGGGCGAGCCGCCTCGCTGCAGGTGACCGAGTATCGATACACGTACGTCATAGCCCGGATATTCATTCTTTACACGTTGAGCCATGCCCATCGCGCCACCGGTAACAGGGCTTTCAGCCACAAGCACTATCGATGAGTTTTTACTCTTGCGGAAGCCGTTTTCGATAAGTTCGGCAAGCTGGTCCACCTCGGTCGATATCTCAGGTATGATGGCGGCTTCGGCACCTGAAGCTATAGCGCCGTTGAGCGCGAGGAAGCCCGCGTCACGTCCCATTACCTCTATGAAGAACAATCGTTCGTGTGAAGTGGCTGTGTCGCGGATTTTGTCCACGCATTCCATGATGGTATTAAGAGCCGTATCATAGCCTATTGTGGAGTCTGTGCCGTAAAGGTCGTTGTCAATAGTGCCCGGCAGACCTATGATGGGGAAATTAAATTCGTTGGCGAAGATGCGTGCGCCCGTAAGCGAACCGTCACCGCCTATCACCACCAGCGCGTCTATCTCATGGCGGCGTATATTGTCGTAAGCCAGCTGACGACCCTCGGGAGTCTGAAATTCGGGGCAGCGTGCAGTCTTGAGGATAGTGCCGCCCATCTGTATGATGTTTGATACGTTCTGAGTCTTGAACTCTTGGATTTCATCGGCTATAAGTCCGCGATATCCACGATAAATACCCTTGACTCTGAACCCGCTGAATATAGCCGAGCGGGTGACGGCGCGAATGGCTGCATTCATACCCGGGGCATCGCCTCCGGAGGTCAGAATACCTATGCACTTGATTGCCGACATAATGAAACTGTTTTTTATTATTGGTTAAATTATTTAATTCTTATTTTTCGGATGCCGACCGTGATGACCGGCGGCGCGACAAGGCTATGCACACGAATGTAAACAGCCCCAGAGCTATCAGCAGCAGGGTCTGCGAGCCCATCACCAGATTGGCGAACGAAGCTGAATAAGCCTGTGTCAGTCCCGGCACTCCGGCGCTGTACATGCTCAGTCCGAATATTATCGCCCACTGCCACGGTCCGATGCCGCCGTTTGACGGCACACCCATCGATATGCTTGACAGTACGAAGCACACCAACACAGCTGTAACTCCGTAGTGACTTACCACATCGCTTGTAATGGGGAAAGCGAAAAACGCCACATAGAGCTGCATGAAGTAGCACCCCCATATACATAGTGTCAGCAGCAGCCACCGTCCTTTGCCGGGCATAGTGGCTATTGAGGCGAATCCATTCCACAGTCCTGTGACAAACTCTTTTATCTTTTTCACCACCTTGTTATCCTTAGAGTTGGCAAAGAGCACCACACATCCGGTTATGATGGCAGCTATGCCTGACCACAGCCATGGCGAACTTACTATGGCGAGCACCTTTTCATACATCTGCTCATTTTGTTTCAGATAAGCCAGCAGCTCGTTTCCGGCAAATATGAAAGTGATTATTATGAGAAACAGCACGGTAAACAGGTCGGCTAAACGTTCGGCTATCATAGAGCCGAACACCGTGGTGAATTTTGCATCCTGTTTCTGAGCCACATACCCTGAGCGCCATACTTCACCAAGACGTGGAAACACCAGATTTACCGCATATGTGCCGAATATACTTAGCGTGAGTGTGAAAAGCGAAGCCTTTATGTCGAGAGCCCGAAGCTGTATGCTCCAGCGCATGGCACGGAATATGTGTGAAAACACACTTATTACCAGTGCAAGCACTATCCAGTTGTAGTTACAGTCGCGCTGTATGATACGCAGCATTTCGCCGAAATCCTGTTTGGCAAACAGCAGATAGCACAGTCCTATGGTGATTACGGGTGGCACTCCGTAGCGCAGCACATAGCCGGTCACTGTTTTCACACGCGAAGGCGCGGGGGTAATATTCGAATCCTTTGTTTCCATGATGTGAACCGCAAATATACGAATTTTATTCCGGTTTCTGTACATCCGGCTTAAATCTTCGGTTTGGTCAAAAATCACAAATAATTGGAGAATATCACCTGTAGTTATCTTGTTTTGCTATAAAATTCACTGAAAAGTCCTATATTTGACATTGAAATATTTCTTGTTTTTATACTGATTGCTATGTCCGAGTCATCTTATATCGAATCAGTGCCAGTCACCGCTATTGAAAAATATTCTTCCCGTTTCAGCAGTTTCGGTTCCGATTACGTATTTTCTCACTTTTCTGGAGCCGACGGCATACAGTGATTGAAA
>CAMWPX010000123.1 GCA_947176205.1 uncultured Porphyromonadaceae bacterium | reverse complement strand
TATATACTTGAATTTTGGTTATGAGGGAGGTGCGCTTCTGTGAAGAAGTGCATCTCGTGTATCGGACATTCTCCGTAAAAGTGACGGTTTAATTAAGTAAAATATTATTTAAGATGTTAAAACGAAAAAAAATGCTAATAAACACATATATTTATCCACAATTATTTATACCTTTGCCATGATTAAGTATGTTGTAAAAATCCGCCCTTAGCTTAACATTTTGATAGGCATGGTGTTAAGAGCTGCAAAAGGGCATCGCGTCAAATCCCTGTGAGAGAGAGCTCCCAGGGCAAAAAGCTGTTACTAACCTATCGCACCTTATTTTTAACTAAAAACCAACCTGAAGAAATCACAAATAGTAATTTTAATACCTTATGCTAAAACCAATCAAATCAGTAAGCAAGCTTATCTTAATCGCTTCCTTGATGGGTGTCATCGCATGGCCCGACGCTGTTCAGGCTGCTCCGGTGGCTGCTGCAGCTCCGCAGGCTACAAGTGCTGCGACAGGTGTGATCAAGGACGAATTTGATGACCCGATGATCGGTGCTACCGTACGTGTTGCCAACGACCCCAAGTCGGGTGCGTCAACCAACATCGACGGTGAATTTCGCATTCCCAATGTGAAAAACGGCGCCAAGTTGACAATCTCTGCTGTAGGCTACAAGACTATCGAAGTGGTGTGGAACGGTACACCCCTCGATTTGGCTATGCAGCTTGACACTAAAACACTCGATGAAGTGGTTGTGACCGCTATGGGTATCCAGCGTGAAGAAAAGACGCTGACCTATGCCGTGCAGACTATCAAGAGCGATGAGGTGACCCGTATCAAGGAGACCAACTTCGTCAACGCTCTGCAGGGTAAGAGTGCCGGTCTTACCATTACTCCTAACAACTCCGGTGCAGGTGGCGGTGCTTCGCGTATTGTGCTCCGTGGTTCTACTTCAATTCTCGGTACCAACCAGCCGCTTCTCGTAGTCGACGGTGTGCCCCTGTCATCAGGTGCTGAAAATCAGGCTACAGACTTCGGTGTGGGCGGTGGAAAATCAGGTGACGACCTTCTGTCGACCATCAACCCCGAGGATATCGAGAACATGACCATTCTTAAAGGTCCTAACGCTGCCGCTCTTTACGGTAGCCGCGCTAACAACGGTGTTATCGTCATCACTACCAAGTCAGGTGCTTCCGGTGCTGTCAAGGTGGATATCTCCAGCTCTACTTCTATTGACTGTATAGCTCTTTATCCCCGTCAGCAGCAGCTTTACGGTATCACCAACACCGGTACATACTCTCACAGCCAGTACACCGGCTGGGGTGCTAAAATCGGTACTCGTAATGCTGATGACGTAGCAGCCAATCCATGGCTTATGAATAGTGCACGTGAAGCCGCCAAGGATTTCTTCCAGACAGGTGTCACTCTTAACAACGGTGTGACTCTCTCCGGCGGTACTGACCTTTCACGTACCTACTTCTCGTATAACAATACTTACCAGTCAGGTGTGATGCCCCGCAACAAATTCATGCGTAACAACGTGATGTTGAAGGAATCATTCTCACTCTTCAATAAGAAAGTGAATGTGAGCACTTCACTTAACTGGATTCACCAGACTACTGAAAACGGTCCTGTGGTAGGTAAGGCGCTTTCTTCTCTGCTGGGTATCTATCGTGCTCCCGCCGACGTGGATATGCGTTACTTCAAAAACAACTACAAGCACACAGGTGTGGCAGGCGAACGTTGGACCAATCCCGACGGTGACGGCGACGGTAACCGTAAACTTATCGGTCAGCCCGTTCAGACATGGCCCTGGGCTTCAGATTATCTGAACAACCCCTACTGGCTTAACAACATGATTACCGACGAGGTAACCCGTGACCGTATCATCGGTAACCTTACCCTTGACTGGTCAATCTGGAAAAACCTCAAGTTCCAGACCCGTCTGAGCGTCGACATGGTTATGGACCACGGTCTTAACGAAGAATACGCTACCGTACAGCGTGCGGCATTTGACTACAAGGGTGGTAAATACTATTCAAGCGACAGCCGTACAAGCGACATCTATAATGACTACATGCTTACATGGAATGACCGTTTCGCCGATAAGGTTGATGTGAACGTGGCATTGGGCGGAAGCTTCACCCGTCATTATTCACGCAGCACTTCCATTATTACCGGTATCGATACATCAGGTGTGCCTAACGCATTCCTCCCCCAGAACTCCAACAAGAAACAGAACGGTATCACCACCGGCTCGGCAACTTCTGCTTCTGACTCTTGGGATTACACCGACTGGAGCTCGGCTCTCTTCGGTACAGTGTCAATAGGTCTGTGGGACAAAGTCTACATCGACGGTAGCTACCGCCGTGACTGGTGTCAGGCATTCCAGCAGTTTACCGACAAGGGTGATTACATGTCGTTCGGTTACTACTCTGTAGGTGCCAACGTGCTTATCGACAAATTCTTCTCTGAACCGCTGAGCTGGCTTGACCAGTTGAAATGGCGCGGCAGCTACTCTGTAGTAGGTAACGCAGTGCCCAACCAGTTCTTCGGTCGTCAGTCAGTAAGCTTCGCTGACGGTTCGGTTTCTACCCGTCCGCTCCTCTTCGACGACCCCAAACCTGAAACTACCAAAGCATTTGAAACCGGTATCGACGCATGGTTGTTCAACAACAAGTTCAATATCGACTTCACATACTATAACTCTACTCTTGAAAACCAGTTCCTCCGCATCTCTACCCCCGCCGGCAGCAAGCCTATCAACACCGGTCGTATCCGCAACCAGGGTGTTGAAATCTCGGCAGGCTATCGCTGGGCTATCAACCGCGACTGGACTTGGCAGACCAACGTTAACTTCGCATACAACGACAATAAGATTCTCGAAACCTACATGCAGGAGAACGGTGTACCTTACATCTACTCTTCCACTCAGAACGGTTTCTCAATCAAATGGCTTGAAGGCGGTCGCTACGGTGACATCTACGTCAACTCATGGGATCGCGATGAAAACGGTCACATCAATGTGGTGTACAACCGTGATGCCAACGGTAACATCGACTACAGCACTTCAGTGCCAAGCCGTGTGAAGAACAATCTCTATGACACTTACGTAGGTAACACCACTTCACCCTATACCTTAGGCTGGAGCAACACCTTGACTTGGAAGAACTGGACTCTCTACTTCCTTATCGATGGTAAAATCGGTGGCAACGTGATGTCACTTACCGAAGCTGACCTTGACCGTTTCGGTGTGTCAACCCGCTCAGGCGAATTGCGTGCCGCAGCTGAAAATAATCCTGACCTGATGTGGTACAGCAGCACCGGCGAACCCGTGCACCTGATGTATCTCCCCGACGGTTCAGGCAACAAGGTTAGCGTACGTAACTACCTTGAGACTACCGGTGGTAATCCTATGGAAGACTACGTGTACAACGCTACCAACTTCCGTATGCGTGACATCTCTCTCTCTTACGCTATGCCTAACCTCTTCGGTGCTTCAAAAGGCATGACCGCTCAGTTCTCGGTCAAGAACGCATTCTTCCTTTACAAGGATGCACCCGTAGACCCCGATATCTCCGTATCGGCTGCCAACGGTCTCTCAGGTATCGACGCTTACGCGCTGCCTACACTGCGTTCTTACTGCATTACTTTGAAATTTAATTTCTAATTTTAATCTGAATCTATCACAATGAAAAAGATATTGCTATCATTAGGTATTGCGGGTGTAGCTGCTTCGGCGCTCTTCTCCCTCAGCTCCTGCGGCGACGAGCTTAAGGCTTATCCGTGGATTATAGAGGAAGATGGTCCTGCAAGCGCAGACGACGCTGCATTTACTGATATGGATTTGCTCGAACGTCAGATGCTTTCGGCTCTGCCTCAGATGCTCAAATACTTCAAGGTAGGCGAGTCCGGTGGTCATGGCTATCAGTATGCACGCCTTAACAGCGTTGACAACTATGCCGGTTACTGGACCACTACAAAAGCCAACTTCATGTTCGGTCCCGCCCTTGCCACTCTTTATACCGATAACAACGGTTACCTTGGCGGTCCCTGCGACAACGAGGTGTTCTCACTCAGCTATGCTGCGGTACACTATTGGGATAAAGCCGAATATACCGTAACTGACGGTAACGGTAAAAAATCACAGGTGCTTCAGCCCCGTCCCGAGTGGCGCGCTCTCGCCCTCATAGCTCAGGGTTATGCAGGTCATGAAATCATCGACTTCTACGGTTGCTGCCCCTTCACTGACTGGCGTAACAAGAAGGCTACCATGCCTCTTAACTATGAGACAGGTCCCGCTGTCTACAAGCAGATACTCGCTGACCTTGACGAAGCTATCGCTACACTCAAGAAAGCTCAGCCTTCGCCTGAAGATATGCGTCGCGTGGAAGGTATCGTACCCGAAAAGACTTTCTCCGGCAATGACTGGCGCAACTGGGTGAAACTCGCCAACTCTATCAAGCTCCGTATGGCTATGAATATGGTTGACTATGTTGACCCGGATCCCGTTTACGGTCCTGACAGCAAGCCTTTCGTATCGCAGAACATAGCTGAAGAAGCTGTAGCTGATGAAATCGGTGTATTTACCGATGCTGACGCTCAGGACTTCGGTTATCATCTCGAACAGACCAACTGTGTATGGTATCAGATTGGTAACGGCTGGAATGACCTCCGTCTGTGTGCTTCACTCGAAAACATCCTCAAGCACTTCAAGAGCCCGCTGCTCGCCGCATGGTTTGACAAGAGCTCTTCACCCATCAAAAACAGCTCCGGTGTTACCGGCCCGAGCGGTATCTACGGTGTGCGTATCGGTCTGATGATGGAAGATACCGGTGCTCCTACTTCAGGTGGCTACGGTCCCTTCGGTCAGCTCTCTACCCGCTTCGAAAAGATGGGTCAGCCTTACTTCAAACGCACCGAAGGTCTGATGCTTATGGCAGAAGGCGCTCTGCGCGGTTGGAACATGGGTGGTACTGCCAAGGATTTCTATGAAAGAGCAATCCGCCTGTCACTCAAGGAAAACGCCGAATATCCCGGTGTGACCATCACTGATGACGAAATCGAGAAATATCTCAATCAGGATAATCTGCCCGCTGTGGAATATCGTGACTACTACAACCGTTCAAACGACATCATGGGTCGTGTCACCTGCGGTGTGAAGTGGAACGAGTCTGACCCCAACGAGCTCAAACTTGAAAAAATCATCACTCAGAAATATATTGCCAACTTCCCCATGGGAGCCGAGGCTTGGACTAACTTCCGCCGTACCGGTTATCCCCGTCTCTTCCCCCCGGTTTACAACAACATGAACAATGTGGATACCGAAATGCAGATTCGTCGTCTGCCTTATGTAGCCAACCCCAACAATGCTGCTGAAATCGCACAGATTACCGAGCTTATGGGTGGTACTAATGACTGCGGTACCCGTGTATTCTGGGACGTGAACTCAGTTAACTGGGTTAAAGATGACAATGGTCAGTATATTCC
>CAMWPX010000122.1 GCA_947176205.1 uncultured Porphyromonadaceae bacterium | reverse complement strand
GTAGAAGAAGAAGAACTCCGCACCCACGTGCCCGACTTTTGGGAACACCCCAAAGAAGCACAAATCCAGATGAAGAAAATCAAAGACCTTCAAGCTTGGATTATCGGATATGAAGAAGTGGAAAGTGCTGTCGATGAATTGGAATTGGCATGGGAGTATGTCAAAGAAGGCGAAATGAGCGAAGATGAGCTTGACGCCATATATGCCGACGCAATAGAAAAAATAGAAAAATTAGAATTGCGTAACATGCTGCGCCGTGAAGAGGACAAACTTGGTGTAGTACTGAAAATCAACTCCGGTGCAGGCGGCACTGAAAGTCAGGACTGGGCATCGATGCTGATGCGTATGTATCTGCGCTGGTGTGAGAAACATGGTTATCACACATCTATAGCCAATATCCTTGACGGCGATGAAGCCGGCATCAAATCATGCACCATCAATGTAGAAGGTGACTTCGCCTACGGTTATCTGAAAAGCGAAAACGGTGTACACCGTCTGGTGCGCGTATCGCCATACAATGCACAAGGCAAGCGCATGACATCATTTGCCTCGGTATTCGTGACGCCCCTTGTCGATGACACCATAGAAGTAAAAGTAGACCCGGCTCTGCTTTCATGGGATACATTCCGAAGCGGAGGCGCCGGCGGTCAGAATGTAAACAAGGTAGAATCCGGAGTACGTCTGCGTTACCAGTTTACCGACCCATACACGGGTGAAAAAGAGGAAATTCTAATTGAAAACACCGAGACCCGTGACCAGCCCAAAAACAAAGAAAACGCCATGCGACAGTTACGGTCCATACTCTATGACAAGGAACTTCAGCACCGCATGCAGGAGCAGGCCAAAATAGAAGCCGGAAAGATGAAAATAGAATGGGGCTCACAGATTCGCAGCTACGTATTTGATGACCGTCGCGTAAAAGACCACCGCACCGGACATCAGACATCCGATGTCGGCGGTGTGATGGACGGCGAACTTGACGGATTCATCAAAGCATTCCTTATGGAATTTGCCGGCAACGAAAACGCCGAAAACTGACACCACATTCATCAATATCATGTCATAAAAAAAGCTCCCTATCAGGGAGCTTTTAATTTTTATCTGTTGCTTATTATTTTTCTACTTTGTTATAAGCGGCATTCAAACCTTCGATTACTTCATCGGTAATATCCAAAGCGGGATTAAAGTACACACCGGCTGAACGAAGCAGAATAGCATCATAATGATGTGTCTCATTGTAACGCTTGATAAATGACTGGATGGAATCCGTAACCTGAATCTGACCCTGAGCCATTTCCATCTCCACATTACGCTGCAAAGTGGCGAGATATGTCTGGGCATCCTGCTGCATCTTCTGGAATTTAGCCACATCAGCCTGATAACTCTGCTCCGACAGATAACCGTTGCTACGCATCTTTTCCTCTATCTGCGAACCGAAACGCTGAATCTCGGCGGCGCGGGAATTCTGAGCGCTTTCAAGCTTACTCATCGCTTTGATTGAAGCCTCCTTAATATCTTTTGCCAGATAATACTGACTGATTATGGAGTCTTCATTGATATATCTTATAGAAAGTGTGCAGGCGGCTGAATCAGACTTCACGCAATTTGTCCCTGACACTACATTTTTGTCAGTAGAATTACCCGAGCTGCATGACACAGCTACAGCAGCAACAATTACAATAAGAGCTTTGGCAACTAAGAATGTTTTTTTCATCTCTCGAATTTAGTAAAAATTTTTATTCAATTATTTCTGAGAATGATGCTCACAAGTAATGTTTTTTTCACGCAAAGCCGCGATATCATGCACATGCGACGAAGGAAACCTGCCACCTTTGACAAAGAATACCCTTACGCCTAAAAGCAATACGCAAATACCTACAGCAATTATTGCAAGAATCAACAATTTCATGGGCATACACATATATTTACAATGCAAATATATGAAATCGTATTAGATTTATGCTCCATAAGTCAATTTTATTTTGTACCTTGCAATGCCTAAACAATGGAATTTAACATTATTTTCCATTAGCAGGATTTATTACTGTAATTCTAAAAACCTTTTAACAACTTAGTATAATATGAAAGTATCCGAGCTTGAACCGAAGCGCGTATTTTCTATTTTCGATGAAATTACGAAAATACCCCGTCCTTCAAAAAAAGAAGAAAAAATCCGTGCCTATCTTATTGATTTCGCTGCTAAACATGGTATTGACTGTAAAACCGATGCTGTGGGCAACGTTGCCATGACAATACCTGCCACCCCGGGACATGAAAACGCACCAAAAGTAATCCTTCAGGGTCACATGGATATGGTGTGCGAAGCTAATGATAAAACATTTGACTTCACCACCACTCCCATAACCACTATCGTTGACGGTGATTGGGTACGTGCCGACGGCACAACTCTTGGTGCTGATAATGGTATCGGTGTAGCTACATCATTGGCAATACTTACTGACCCCGCTGTAGTTCATGGTCCGGTCGAAGCCCTGTTTACCATGGATGAAGAGACCGGCATGACCGGAGCTTTCAATATCGGTGAGGGTATGCTTGACGGTGATATTCTGATTAATCTCGACTCTGAAGATGATGCCGAACTTTTTGTTGGCTGTGCAGGTGGTCTTGACACCGTATGTACATTCCACTACAACCGTTCATTCGCACCCAAAGATTTCCATTACTTCAAAATAGAAGTAAGCAAAGGTCTGGGTGGACATTCAGGAGGCGATATACACCTGGGACGTGCAAACGCCAACAAGCTTCTTGCACGCTTCCTATTCAATATGCTTAAAGAGCACGAACTGGTAGTATCAGAATTTGACGGTGGCAATCTTCGCAATGCCATCCCTCGAGCTGCTCATGCCATAGTGGGCATACACACATCAAAAAAAGAGAATGTTCGTGTGGCTCTCAACAACTATATCGCTGAAATTAAAGATGAATACGGTGACATCGAGAAGACTTTGGAAATTGATATGCAGACGGTTGATGTTCCCGACTTCTGTATAGACAATGACACTTCTGCCAATCTAATACGCGCCATATACTCAGCACCCCACGGAGTTGTAGCTATGAGCCGTGAACTCGAAGGACTCGTTGAAACGTCCACCAACCTTGCATCCGTAAAAATGGGCGCTGACAACACTGTCGTAGTAACCACAAGTCAACGCTCATCAGTAAACTCCAGCAAATGGGATATCGCCAATCAGGTTGAAGCCCACTTCCAACTTGCCGGAGCTGAAGTCACTCACGGTGAAGGCTACCCCGGATGGAAGCCCAATATGCAATCGACCATAATGCATCTTGCAAGCGATGCCTACAAAGAACTTTACGGCATCACTCCAGCCATCAAAGCTATCCATGCTGGTCTGGAATGCGGTCTGTTCCTTGAAAAATATCCTCACCTTGACATGGTATCCTTCGGTCCTACTCTTCGCGACGTGCACTCTCCATCCGAACGCATGAATATTCCCGCCGTAGGTCGCTTCTACGAGCAGTTGAAACTCACTCTCGCTAAAGTAGCGGAACTCAAGAAATAAGATTCAAAAGATATAATCAATATCACGCGACAGGTATCTTAGATATCTGTCGCGATTCTTTTTATGCCATAAGCATAAACGTAACAGCACAGACTATCGTCACCGACATTACAGCCAATATAAAACATTGTATCAGTTTTTTACCCCATGAAAATCCGTAACGAACCGTAACTACCCGTTCTATAATCAAAGCATACAAAACGTACCATATAGTAAACGACGCTCCGATCCCTGCTATTCCCCACACGGAGTAACCGATTACATTTAGTATAAGACACAAAATGGCACTAACCAATTCGGTCACGAGAAATACCCTACCATCCCCCTTTGCAAGAATCATAAATGCCATGCACCACGATACTCCCCGGAGCAACAATCCCGGAGATGCCAATATAACCAAAGGCACAATAGACTCAAAGTCATTGCTATAAAACAACCCCACCACCCATGGTGCAAGCACCATCATGGCACAAGCAAGAACACTTACAATTATTATAGTGAATATGCTCTGATGCCGCACCATCACATACATTCTAAAATCTCCCCTACCCTCACAAGCAGCAAGACGGGGAAAATACTCCATACTCATTGCCGTAAATACAATGCCGGCATATCTTACAGTAAGAGTATATCCTGACTGATAATAACCCATCAGCTCACTTCCTCCGGCATAATTCATATATGATAAAACCAGATAACTTGCAAGCCACGTAACGAAACTTGAAATCATCAGATACGCTCCCAACCGCAATATTTTTTTAGCTATGCCTGATGCATCCGCTACTGTCATTCCTTTACCATAACCTGACTCCGGCATTTTTGTGCGTTGACATACAAACACACACATATTCACCACTGAATATACCATTATCATCGGTACGATGGCATCAATTCTAAGATATACAATCAATGGAATAGAAATTCCAAGTGCCAACACCATACTAATCACTGAAGCACGAGCAATACTTTTCAGCCTTGCCAAAGCCTGCAATATCGCCGAACGAGAAGCAGTGACTAAATTACACACGACAACTACCGACAACAATAAAAACGCCCATGTATATCCGCAGTTTCCGAATGATATATAACTCATCAACGGAGCACAGATAACCGACACCAGCAGTGCGAACACCGACAGATAATATGAAAGTTTTATAACTGCCCGGATTACAGATGCTCTGCATTCAATACCCGCAGAAGATATTTCTTTGACGGCACTCATCCGCAGTCCCATCTGGGTAAACGTAGAGAGTAATTCCACCGCGTTGGTAAACAACCCCAGCAGCCCTACCCCAGTCACACCAATATACAGAGCCACGAGTTTCGTCCGTACCACCGAACAAATTATGGTCAGAGATTCCACGCCACCGAATACAGTAAGATACTTCAGGATTTTCCGGTTAGTTGCGCTTTTACCTATACCATTTAACACTGCCATCCCAACCCTTATATAAAATTTATTTTGCCCATTTCAAAGGGTCTAAAGGCGATGTCCCTTTACGTATCTCAAAATGTATAACCGGTCGTTTACTATAGTCAAGGTTAGGTGCCACTGTGCCCAAAACATGATTAGTAGTCACCTTATCACCGGTTTTAACTAAAGGATTTGATACATACTGATACACTGAACGATAGTCACCATGACGTATCAAAATTGTAGCCATACCTGATGATTGCCACATCACAGCAGAGACTTCCCCGTCATATATACATCGAGCTTTTGTCCCTGCTGATACCAACAAATCCACGCCCGTATTACGTGTCTCAATATTATCTATTTCAGGATGGTGAGTCGAACCGAATGACCGTACTACAGTATAACGTCCGGCAACAGGAAGGAGTAAATTGCCACGATTAGCTTCAAATCCACCGGTAATCTTGCGGTCGGCAGCAGATGTCGCCGAATGCTGTTCCGGCTTCTTTCCGGATGATGAAGTGTTTTTACCTTTATTCTTATTATTC
>CAMWPX010000121.1 GCA_947176205.1 uncultured Porphyromonadaceae bacterium | reverse complement strand
GATATGTAGCGAAGGGAGTCGCCGCCGAAGTAGAGGGTGAATCCAGATATGGGTTCGGGAGTGGTGGTGGGCAGGAGCTGGGGTGCAAGGGTGGAGTTGAAATTCTGAAGCATGGCCTGTGTGCGTGCCTGCGGGGAGATTAGGGAGAGAAGCGAATCGGTCTGTGCTTCGAATCCGCGGGTGCGGAAGTAGAGTGAGAGAATGGCTGTGGAGGTGAGGTCGGATGCGTTATTGCCTATATAGTCGGCAATGGCGCGATTGACGGCTACATCGGCTGAGTCGGTGAGGAGGTGGTGATTGTCGCGCAGCCATGCTGCCAGTTTCTCAGAATGCGAGCTGCCTTCCACCGTCAGTTTTTGGGGATTGGCAGGGTCGACACGCATTATTATTTTCTGTCCGTTTTCAATGATAAGTGGTGCACAGAATGTGCCGTCGGCAAGTGTAAGGGTGGCTAATGACGGCTCCGGTGCCGATGCTGTGAAGGTGAAATTGTCATCAATCGGGGTGACGGTTAATAGTTTTATCTTACCTTCGGTGAAGTAGGTGAGTGTGACCGGTCGGGAGCCGATGCCTTCGATGTGACCGGATATGGTGAAGCGCGGTTCGGAGTCGCAACCGGTGAGCAGTGACAGGAATAATGTGATAAGCGGCAGTAGGTGTGACAGGCGCAGCATGGCTATGTGATTATGTGGTTCAGCTGAGGAATATTAGCATTTGAAAGGGTAGAAGCATTGTACCGAGGGCTATGGATACCAATACCCATATTTCAGCCATGGATGATGCTTTACGGGCTGTGTCAAAGTCGTTTCTGTCATAGCTCGGTGTGACTTTCAGGGCGTAAACGAGTGCTACGATGGCGGGTATGGCGCTGAACAGGATGAGTGTGACTATGGACCATACGAGATATGTGGGTGGTTTGGGCGGTACGGTCTGTGTGGTTGCTGTGTCAGTGACTACAGTTACGGACGCCGGCTCTATGGCGAGTGTGGCAGGGGTAGACGCCGGCATCAGCTCTTTAATGCGGTTTGCCGGAAGCCACGACGGGAGTCCCTGGTGCCACACGAGGGTTTCGGGCTGGAGGGGTTGACGAAGCGTCTCATCGAGTGTGAGCGGTCCGAGTTTCTGACCGTTGATTATAATCCAGTATAGCATGACGGCGGTGAGGCGTATGAATTGATGTCGGGTCGGCACGCACATATAGCAGGTACGTGCCGACCGGCATTGTTTTTATTATCAGAAGAATTTGGTGGGTGTGCCGAGAATGTCGGATAGGAGATTGTTGGCAAGACGGCTGGCACCGATGCGGAAGTATTCGTTGTCAAGCCATTTGTCGCCGAGCACGGCTTTGACTATGCAGTAGTAACCGAGTGCTTCTTCGGTGGTGGATACGCCGCCGGAGGGTTTTATGCCTACCATGCGACCGGTCTTGTCGTAATATTCCTTGATGCATTTGCACATCACGTAGGCGGCTTCGAGCGATGCTCCGGGATATTCCTTGCCGGTAGAGGTCTTGATGAAGTCGGCTCCGGAGTACATGGCGAGGATGGATGCGGCACGTATGTTTTCAGCTGTTTTCAGTGCGCCGGTCTCGAGAATCACTTTCAGGTGTGCGTCGCGGCAAGAGTGTTTTAGCTCGGATATTTCATCACACACTTCTTCCCAGTCGCCATCGAAGAAATTGCCCAGATTGAGCACTATGTCGATTTCATCGGCGCCGCCTTCCACTGCGAGTGCTGTTTCGGCTACTTTTACTTCGGGGAATGTCTGCGATGAAGGGAATGACCCCGATACACAGGCTATATTTACTTCAGATACGTCGAGTACGGTGCGTACTACGGGCGAGAAGCAGGGGTAAACGCAGATAGCTGCTACGTTGGGAAGGTCGCCGTGTTCCTGCTCGAAGTCGTTGACGCGCTGGGTGAATTTGGCTACTGATTGCTGGGAGTCGGTGGACTTGAGGGTGGTCAGGTCAATGCAGTTGAAGAGAAATTTATAGATGTCAGTGGTGTGTGCGGCATCAAGATTGTCGCTCAGGATTTTTGCCACTTCGGCTTTAACTTTCTCATCGTCGGTGGTCACATGGCTCTGAGCCACGGTGTCATGATATTTGTCAGTCATAATATATTTATGTGTTATGGTTAGATGTTTTAGTCGTGTGAGTCGGTGAGCTTTGGATTGGAGCGGTGCCGGTCAATGTCTCGGATGTTCTTCTTCTGAAGATTGCGGGCGAAAGCCCGGGTAAGGCTGATGCCTTCCTGGTTGGCTATGGCGGATATGACCCAAAGCATATCGGCGAGTTCATCGGCAAGGTCGGCATGTTCGCCGTTTTTCCATGACTGGTCGCCATGCCGGCGTGCCATTATGCGAGCCACTTCGCCTGTCTCCTCGGCAAGAATAGCCATGTTGGTCAGGGGTGAGAAGTAGCGTACTCCCGGACCTGTAATCCACTCATGGACGGTGTGCTGCATTTGTGCGAGGGTGATGTCGTCGGTATGGTTCATTCGCGTAAGTGTGAGTCGATGATTATGGTTACGGGACCGTCGTTGACGAGGCTTACCTGCATGTCAGCCCCAAATACTCCGGTGGCGACAGGGCGTCCGAGATTATGGCTGACCATGTCGCAGAACTGCATGTAGAGCGGCTGGCTTACCGGGGGAGCTGCGGCACGTATGTAGCTCGGACGATTGCCTTTGCGGGTAGATGCGGTGAGGGTAAACTGGCTGACGCACAGCACTTCACCGGCTACATCCCTGACTGACAGATTCATTACTCCGGCGTCGTCGTCAAATATACGCATAGCGGTGAGTTTGTCGCTCAGCCATCGGGCGTCGGCTTCGGTGTCGCCATGTTCCACAGCGGCAAGTACGAGCAGTCCGCGCTCTATCGAGCTGTGGATATTGCCGTCTATACTTACCGAGGCTGATGTTACGCGCTGTATGACTAATCTCATAATGGTGGCTAAGGAGTCAATGCTACAAAATTAACACAATCTGCCGCTATTGTCAAGCCTGATGGTAAAAATTTAATATATTTGCATATTGTTCGATTATAATATGCTCTATACAATATGATACATTCGTTATACCGTCTTATGGCAATGGTGATGTTGGTGCCGGCTCTGTCAGTGGCGGCGGCATCGGTACGGGATTATAAAGAACCGGTCGATACGGCTCATGTGGAAATGTCGCTATGGCAGTCAGCACCGCAGACTCCTGTGGTGAGCTGGGTGTCAAAAGATGTGCATTACCGTCAGCGTCAGTATGTGGATATGACTCCGTGCGTCGACACGGTGCTGTATGCATGGCGCGGTGAGCGTGTGGGTGTTGAGGCGCTGCTGCAGAGCCGCAAGCATCTGACGGGGGTTACTGTAGCGGCTGCCGTCACCTCTCCGCTGCGATGTGAGGCGTCGCCTATGCGTTATGTGATTTCTACGGCATGGCAAGCGTGTGGCTATCCGTCGGATACGCTGCCCACTTTCACTGTGCCTGATATGATAGACCTGCCGGGTACGGCTGTAGATGTGCCTGCCGAGTCAGTGCGTCCGATATGGTGTAATGTGGAGGTTCCCGCCGATGCCGCGCCCGGTGATTATGTGCTTACGCTCAAAGTGGCGTCGGCTGCCGGTGCCATAGCCACGCTCCGTGCCCGTGTGGTGGTGAGCGAGCGGACGCTTCCCAAGCCTGAGGATTATGCGTTTTATCTCGATATGTGGCAGCAGCCTTATTCGGTGTCGCGCTATTACGGTGTGGAGCCGTGGAGTGACAAGCATATAGAGTTGCTGCGTCCGTATCTCAAAATGCTTGCCCGCGCCGGACAGAAGGCAGTGTCGGCTATTCTGTTCTATGAGCCGTGGGGTGAGCAGAGCCATGATAAATTTGAACCGATGGTGCGTACGGTGCGGCGTGCCGACGGTTCGTGGAGTTATGATTACACTGTGTTTGACCGCTGGGTGTCACTTCTTGCCGAAGAGGGTATAGATGGTGATATAGAGTGCTTTACCATGGTGCCGTGGGAAATGCGGTTCAGATATGACGATGAGGCCTCGGGCGAACGGAAATTTCTTGAGGCTAAGGCTGACAGCCGTGAGTATCGCCAGCTGTGGACTTCGTTCTTACAGTCCTTTGCCTCGCATCTGCGTGAACGCGGATGGTATGACCGCACCATGATAGCTATGGACGAGCGTGGTCTTGACGATATGCTTATTGCCTATCAGGTGGCTCAGGATGCTGTGCCGGGCATAGCCATGTCGCTTGCCGGAAGCTATCATCCCGAACTCGTGGACAAACTGAAGTGCTACACTCTCATCAAGGGTGACTTTTTCCCCGCGCAGGTGATGCGCGACAGGCGTTCGCGCGGACTGACCACACTTATGTACACATGCTGTGCCACCACGGCTCCAAGCCAGTTCAGCAACAGCGCTCCTGCCGATGGTGCTTACATTCCCGTGTATGCTACAGCTACCGGGCACGACGGTTATCTCCACTGGTCATTCATAAACTGGACCGATAATCCGCTTGAAGATTCACGTTTCCGCATGTTTGCTCCCGGCGATACATTTATGGTATATCCCGACGGTCGTTCTTCGGTGCGCTATGAGCGTATGGTGGAGGGAGTGCAGATGTCGGAGAAGTTGCGGATGCTTCGGCAGGCGTTTACCCAAGCCGGCGATATCGAGGGGCTCGCGCTTCTTGAGGACGCTCTGTTGCAAGTGCGTACCGGAGCCATGAACTCATGGACTCCCACATCGCAGACTGTCAACACTCTGCAGCGAGATATCGAGGCTTTGAGCAGCCGTTAATCTTCGCGTTTCTTTCCGGCGAGCATACCGCATGCCGCCATTATATCCTCGCCTCGTGAGGCTCGTATTGTTGCTGTTACGCCAAGGTCATTGAGCGTGTCGCGAAATTCGGTCATGCGCCGGTGGTCGCTTGCCGGAAGGTCGCTGTCAGGTATTGTGTGAAAGCGGATGAGATTCACACGACATTCCATGCCTTTGACCAGACGTGCAAGAGCACGTGCATGCCGGGCATCATCGTTAAGTCCTCCCCACAAGATGTATTCCAGACTCAGCCGGCGCTGGTGGCGCCAGTCGTAAGTGCGTAACAGGGTCATGACGTCGGTCAGGTGCCATGCTTTCTCCACCGGCATGATGCCGGCACGTTCGTCGGCGAAAGGAGAGTGGACACTTATAGCTACATGTACCGAGGTCTCGTCGAGCAGTCGGCGCAGATTGTCGAGTTTGCCTATGGTCGACACGGTGATACGTTTAGGGCTCCAAGCCAGTCCCCACTTGGATGTGAGCACGTCAATGGCTTGATGTACGGCATCATAGTTGTCCATCGGCTCACCCATGCCCATGAATACGATATTGGTGAGTCGGGCGCTTTCCTCCACGCTCAGCACCTGATTGATTATATCGGCGGCCGAGAGGTCGCCGTGCCAGCCCTGACGTCCGGTCATGCAGAAGCGGCAGTTCATCTTACATCCTGCCTGTGAGCTGACGCAGAGA
>CAMWPX010000120.1 GCA_947176205.1 uncultured Porphyromonadaceae bacterium | reverse complement strand
CATTTCAAAAACCTGACAAGGTATTGATGTTGGAAGCCGATAACCGTTTCGGCAAATTCGAGTTCAAGCCATTGGAGCCCGGTTACGGTATCACAATCGGCAACGCTCTGCGTCGCATTCTGCTTTCCTCTCTCGAAGGTTTTGCCATCTCATCTATTAAAATTGATGGCGTAAAGCATGAATTTGATACCATACCCGGTGTTAAGGAAGATGTGACCAACATAATCCTTAATCTCAAGAAAGTTGATCTCAAGCAGGTGGTAGAAGACACCGAATTTGAAAAAGCTTCCATCACTTTGTCAGGAACAGAAGAATTTAAAGCCGGAGACCTCAATAAAGTGCTCACCGGTTTTGAAGTCCTCAACCCCGAACTTGTAATCTGTCATTTGGATGCGAGCGCTAATTTCACACTTGAATTCACCGTTAATAAGGGTCGTGGCTGGGTTCCTGCTGAAGAAAATGCAGTTGAAACCGATGACGTAAACGTTATCGCTATTGACTCCATTTACACCCCTATCAAAAACGTGAAATACACCGTGGACAACTTCCGCGTAGACCAGAAAACCGACTACGACAAGTTGACCCTCGAAATCACCACCAACGGTTCTATTCTTCCCAAGGACGCACTCAAAGAAGCATCAAAGATACTCATCTACCACTTCATGCTCTTCTCTGATGAAAAAATCACACTCGAAGCATCAGAGCAGGAAGACAACGAAGAATTTGATGAAGAAGTTCTTCATATGCGTCAATTGCTCAAATCCAAGCTCGTTGACATGGATCTTTCTGTCCGCGCTCTTAACTGCCTCAAAAGTGCCGAAGTGGAAACACTCGGCGAACTCGTGGTATTTAACCGCAACGACTTGCTCAAGTTCCGCAACTTCGGTAAAAAATCACTTACCGAACTTGATGACCTTCTGGCCGGCTTGAATCTCTCGTTCGGCATGGATATTTCAAAATACAAATTAGATAAAGAATAAACGATGAGACATAATAAGAAATTCAACCATCTCGGCCGCAAAAAAGCCCATCGCGACGCTTTACTTGCCAATATGACCATCTCACTGATTATGCACAAACGCATATTCACCACATTGGCAAAGGCAAAAGCTCTCCGTATGTATGCCGAGCCTCTGATTAACCGTGCTAAAGCTGACTCGATGGAAAACCGTCGTCTCGTATTCAGCTATCTCCAGAACAAATACGCCGTAACCGAACTATTCCGTGAAATCGGTGCTAAAATCGCCGAACGTAACGGAGGTTACACACGTATCCTCAAGACCGGAAACCGTCTTGGTGACAATGCTCAGATGTGCTTCATTGAGCTCGTTGACTACAATGAGAACATGCTCAAGGAAAAAGGCGCCAAGAAAGAAGGTCGCACACGTCGCAGCCGTCGTTCTTCCAAGCCCGCAGCAGAAGTCGCAGCCACAGAAGCTCCCGCAGTGGAAGTATCTGCCGAAAAAGAACTACCTGCAGCAGAATAATGAATACCTCAGGCAATATGCCTGTGAAGTAGATATTCCCAAAGATAAGCCTGAATATAAAGCAGGCTTATCTTTATTTTATAATATTATATTCCAATCATAATCCTTATGTCATATACCGCTACAGCTCCTCAGACCACGCAAAGACTTGCAGTAGTCGACGCACTTCGGGGATTCGCGCTCATGGCAATTATCATACTCCATAGCATAGAACACTACAACTGTTTTTATCAGCCCCAATGGCAACCTCAATGGCTCAATACGCTCGATTCACACGTAGTGGATGTATTATGGTTCTTTTTTGCCGGGAAAGCCTACGCCACATTCTCGTTATTGTTCGGTTTCAGTTTCTTTATTCAGATGCGTAACGCACGGCAACGAGGACATGACTTCCGGCTACGTTTCGCTTGGCGAATGCTACTCCTTGCCCTCTTCGCCCAACTACACGCCTTGTTTTACAACGGCGATATCTTACTGCTCTATGCATTCTGCGGATTGATTCTTATTCCAGCCTCATCGTTGAGCAATAGGGCACTGGTCATAATAGCTCTTGTCTTGCTGCTTCAGCCAGTCGATTGGGCTCACATAATCACTGCCCTTTGCGACCCTGCCTATATTGACACCAACAGCCGTTTTGCAGCATATGCGGCACAAGCCGAGCAGATAGCTATGCATGGCGATTTATGGCAGACACTCGCTGATAATATAGGCAACGGACAACTATATTCCAACTTCTGGCAAGTCGAAGCCGGACGCATTACCCAGACCCCCGCATTGTTTATGCTCGGAATGTGGCTCGGGCGCAAACACTATTTTCAGCACTCCTTACAGTCCGTAATGTTCTGGAAGCGTGTGATTATGGCATTTGTGCCACTGTGGGTGCTATTTTATGTACTGAATATCGTACTCCCACCGATATGTGACAACGTCACATGGTTAAGTCATATCGGTATAGCTCTCAATATGCCTGCAAACTTCTGTTTTATGGCTATACTTGTGGCTGGTTTTGTGTTGCTGTGGTTCAAATCCCGTGATGGCTGGCGATGTCAGCGGGTAGCTATTGCCATGGGTCGCATGTCGCTGACCAACTATATCGTCCAGTCGATATTAGGCGTGACCCTGTTTTACAATTTCGGATTAGGACTATATCGTTATTGCGGAAGCACACTGTCATTTGCCGTAGCGTTAACAGTGATAGTCCTGTTGACACTCATTAGCAGAGCATGGCTGTCACGCCACCGTCAAGGACCCTTGGAATGGCTTTGGAAACGGCTTACATGGATTCGAGACAAACACGTTCATAAATATGAAAAATCATCTTGCAGGTAACATAATTATATAGTAACTTTGCACAAAACCAAAAAGAAATTTATACAAAACAAAATAACCAACTTTTTAAGTTTAACACACTATGAAAATTGAAAAAATTATCGGTCGTGAAGTTCTTGATTCTCGCGGCAATCCCACAGTTGAAGTTGACGTAATCCTCGAATCAGGTGCACGTGGTCGTGCATCTGTTCCCTCCGGTGCATCTACCGGTGTTAACGAAGCTCTCGAACTTCGTGACGGCGACAAATCACGCTACATGGGTAAAGGTGTACAGAAAGCTGTTGCCAACGTCAATGGTCCTATCGCTGAAGCACTCGTAGGTATGAGCGCTCTTGACCAGATTAAGATTGACGAGACAATGATAGCTCTTGACGGCACCGATACCAAGAGCAACCTTGGTGCTAACGCCATCCTCGGTGTTTCACTCGCAGTTGCCAAAGCTGCCGCTGACTATCTTGACCTACCCCTTTACAAATACATCGGCGGATGCAACTCTTACGTACTCCCCGTACCCATGATGAACATCATCAATGGCGGTGCTCACTCTGACGCACCTATCTGCTTCCAGGAATTCATGATTCGTCCCATCGGCGCATGCTGCTTCAAAGAAGGCATCCGCATGGGTACCGAAGTATTCCACAACCTTAAGAAAGTGCTTCACGAACGCGGTCTCAGCACGGCTGTAGGTGACGAAGGTGGTTTTGCACCCACACTCGACGGCACTGAAGATGCCCTCAACGTAATTATCAAGGCCATCGAACTCGCAGGTTATGTACCTGGCAAAGACGTTACCATCGGACTTGATTGCGCTTCTTCAGAATTCTTCAAAGACGGCGTATATGATTACACATGGAAGCAGGGCGCTGATGCACCCAAACTCACCTCACAGCAGCAGGCAGAATACCTCAAGACCCTTGTTGAAAAATATCCTATCGACTCTATCGAAGACGGTATGGCTGAAAACGACTGGGAAGGCTGGAAGATTCTCACCGACCTTATCGGCAAACGTTGCCAGCTCGTAGGTGATGACCTCTTTGTTACCAACGTTAAATACCTCGAACGCGGTATTGAAGAAGGCTGTGCCAACTCTATTCTTGTAAAAGTTAACCAGATAGGTTCACTCACCGAAACACTTCGCGCCGTAGAACTCGCTCAGCGCAACGGTTACACCGCAGTTATCTCACACCGTTCAGGTGAAACAGAAGATGCTACCATCGCTGATATCGCTGTCGCTACTAATGCCGGACAGATAAAGACCGGTTCAGCATCTCGTTCTGACCGTATGGCTAAATACAATCAGCTCCTCCGCATTCAGGAAGAACTCGGTTGCGCCGCGCAGTACGGTTATGGCAAAAAGACCAAAATGCCCCAGGCATAAGATTGACGTCTTTTCCACGGCTGTAACCATGTATCGTTGACATAGTTGCAGTCATGCACAAATAAAAAGACCCCGCACGGTATCATCCGTCGGGGTCTTTTACTTATATGACAATATTCTATTCTTTCAGCCTTATTACCCTGATTCCGGTCATACTCTGATTCTTTCTCAGATACTCTGTGAGAGGTTTATCCTCTATAATCACCTTACCCGCTTTTGACGAAGCATGCATCAGATAAGGCACCCCGTCCTTCATCACTATCAGTCCGATATGAGTTACATCAAGCCCTTTTACATTTGTTGTAAAAGCCACGACATCTCCATTTTGCAGTTTCGCGTTTTTCACGTTCTCACGTTTCAGATATGGAAACCGGTGTGAACGATATCCTATTTCCGCTTCTTTAAGTTGGGCAAAATTGGTAGAATCCTTTAGAGCCGGATATTTATCACGGTGCGTACTCATGAAATCAAGAGTTTTTACAGCGTAATCCGCCTTCCCCACTTTCGTCGTTACCTCCTCTAAATTTCCCCTGAAACTGTTATCAAGAATCCAGTCAGAAATATAATGTAATCGAGAAGCATACCCGTCGCATTTACCGCCTCGATATCTTATATTCTCCATATTGTACACCACATCGCGCCATGAACTCCTCCTTTCCGCGAGAGTTTTGCCCATGCTGAGCACTAATTCTACAAAAGTAGTGCAGTCAAGTTTGTCTGTGGATATTCTCACAAGCTCCTCATATCCCTCTAAAGTCCCACCATTGTAAGGCGTATTAAGCAACTCCTTGCCAATAGCCACCAATGTTTCACCGTTGGAATTCAAATCTTTATCCTTGACCGATATTAGTATATTCACCAACCGGGTCGTATCCGACGCCTCGTTACCGAATTCCACACGGCTGTATCCCTTGCAAAACTGAATGGATACAATACAGATTGTCAAAAATATTTTTGTGCGTAAAATCATGCCTATATTATGGTTTGTTTACGCAAAACTACAAAAAATTATTCTTTCCGTGTAGTTTTTCGAGTAGTGAATTAAGTGTGTTTTGATATCTTGTGTTTGAAAAAGTTCGCTCGCCGTATGTTAAACAAAATTAAATATATGTTTTATAACATAAGTAATATATGATTGTGATTCAGGGGGATGTGGGAGTTTGGAGTTTGGGGAGGGAGGAAAAAGTGTAATAAAAAGCTGTCGGGGTATTGCGTGAATGAAAAAGTTACCGTAACTTTGCACCGCTTTTGAGAAAAACAAGGGCAAACGAAGAGTACATTGAAAAGATTAAATAGACAAAGAAGTAGTACAAGAGTCATGAAAGAATGAC
>CAMWPX010000119.1 GCA_947176205.1 uncultured Porphyromonadaceae bacterium | reverse complement strand
GCCCAGCCGAGCACGGTCTCGAATATCTGACCGAGGTTCATACGCGAAGGCACACCCAGAGGGTTAAGCACTATATCTACCGGTGTACCGTCGGCAAGGAAAGGCATGTCTTCCTGACGTACGATACGTGACACGATACCTTTGTTACCGTGACGACCTGCCATCTTGTCACCTACGCTGATTTTACGTTTTTTGGCTACATTAACTTTGGCAAGCTGCATGATTCCGGAGGGGAGGTCATCGCCTATGGATATGTCATTTTTCTTGCGGCGGAGTTCGGTTTCTATCTCTTTGGATTTACGCAGATAGTTTACGATGCAGTCACGGATGAGGTCATTTTTGTGTGCATCTGAAGTCCATTTGCTCAGATTTACCGTATCGTAGTTTATTTCGCGCAATACCGAAGCCGTGAATTTGGCGCCTTTGGCGATGACGTCGGTGCCGAGGAAGTCTTTCACACCTTGTGAAGTCTTGCCGGCAGTAAGGGTCATGAGTTTTTCTACGAGCAGGTCTTTGAGTTCTGACAGACGTTCTTCATATTCCTCATCAAGCTTAGGCAGAAGTGCGTTGGCGCTCTTTGAGCGTTTCTTTTTGGCGGCACGGGCAAAGAGGTTGGTGCCGATAACCACACCTTTGAGTGATGGAGTGGCTTTAAGTGAGGCATCTTTCACATCGCCGGCTTTTTCACCGAATATAGCGCGAAGAAGTTTTTCTTCGGGAGTGGGGTCGCTTTCACCTTTAGGCGTGATTTTACCTATCATGATATCGCCGGGCACAACATGTGCGCCTACGCGTATGATACCGCGGTCGTCAAGGTCCTTGGTTGCGTCCTCGCTCACGTTGGGTATATCGGAAGTGAGTTCCTCCATACCGCGCTTGGTCTCACGCACTTCGAGAGTGTATTCGTCAACGTGTACGGAAGTAAGTATATCCTCGCGGACTACGCGTTCGTTGAGCACGATGGCGTCCTCATAGTTATAACCTTTCCACGGCATGAATGCCACTTTAAGGTTGCGACCTAAAGCGAGCTCGCCGTTTTCGGTAGAATAACCTTCGGTAAGGATGGTACCGTTGGTTACACGCTGACCTTTTTCACATATAGGACGCAGGTCGATAGTAGTGCTTTGGTTAGTCTTGCGGAACTTAGGTATGGGATATTCTTTTACCGCGTCTTCAAATGCTACGAATTCTTCATCGGGAGTGCGGTCATAGCGGATGCGGATTACGGTAGCGTCTACAAATTCAATGACACCGTCACCTTCAGCTGTAATCTGGGTGCGTGAGTCGCGGATAAGCTGACCTTCCAGACCTGTACCTACGATTGGTGATTCGCTGCGAAGCAGGGGCACTGCCTGGCGCATCATGTTAGAACCCATCAAAGCACGGTTAGCGTCATCATGCTCAAGGAATGGGATGAGCGATGCAGCTATGGATGCAATCTGAGTGGGTGATACGTCCATGAGTTCCACCTGATCAGGAGCAACGATAGGGAAGTCAGCATCAAGACGTGCTTTTACACGGTCATTGACAAAAGAGCCATCAGGATTCAGCGGAGCATTACCCTGAGCTATGATTTTGCCTTCTTCAACTTCAGCTGTCAGATAGATGACCTCATCGTTGTTGAGGTTGACCTTGCCGTCGGTAATAGTGCGATAAGGAGTCTCGATAAAGCCGAGATCATTGATTTTGGCGTAAACACAAAGTGATGAAATAAGACCGATGTTAGGTCCTTCAGGTGTTTCGATAGGACACAGACGACCGTAGTGTGTGTAGTGTACGTCTCGCACCTCGAAACCGGCACGTTCGCGTGACAGACCGCCGGGACCGAGAGCCGACATACGGCGTTTGTGAGTCATTTCAGCCAGCGGATTGGTCTGATCCATGAACTGTGAAAGTGCGTTTGTGCCGAAGAATGTATTGATGACCGATGAGATGGTCTTGGCGTTGATAAGGTCGATGGGAGTGAACACTTCGTTGTCGCGCACATTCATGCGTTCGCGGATAGTGCGTGCCATACGTGCCAGACCTACACCGAACTGATTATAGAGCTGCTCGCCTACTGTACGTACACGACGGTTTGACAAGTGGTCGATATCGTCCACATCAGTCTTGGAGTTGATAAGCTCTATAAGATATTTTATAATTGCTATAATGTCTTCTTTAGTGAGGACTTTTACGTCCATGGAAGTGGTCAGACCGAGTTTCTTGTTGATACGGTAACGACCTACTTCGCCCAGGTCATAACGCTTTTCAGAGAAGAAAAGGTTAGTGATGACCTCGCGTGCGCTTGCATCATCCGGTGGCTCCGCGTTGCGTAGCTGTCGGTAGATGTATTGGATAGCTTCTTTTTCAGAGTTTGATGTATCTTTCTGAAGAGTATTGAAAATGATGGAGCAGTCGGTCGCGTTGGCGTCTTCCTTATGTAGGAGGATTGTCTGGGCACCGGAGTCGAGGATGGTCTGGATATGTGATTCCTCAAGCACGGTTTCGCGGTCGATAAGCACCTCGTTGCGGTCTATTGACACTACTTCGCCGGTATCTTCATCAACGAAGTCTTCCACCCATGTCTTGAGCAGACGGGCGGCGAATTTTCTGCCGATAGCCTTTTTAAGATTTGTTTTGTTGACCTTCACTTCTTCTGCCAGATCAAAGATATCGATGATATCCTTGTCGGTCTCCAGTCCTATGGCGCGAAGCAGAGTGGTGACGGGGAGTTTCTTTTTACGGTCGATGTAGGCATACATCACGTTATTGATGTCGGTGGCAAACTCTATCCATGAACCGCGGAACGGGATTATACGTGCAGAATAAAGTTTGGTACCGTTGGCATGTGTGCTCTGTCCGAAGAACACACCGGGGCTGCGGTGCAGCTGTGACACCACCACTCGTTCGGCTCCGTTGATAACAAAAGTACCCTTTTCGGTCATGTACGGAATCATGCCGAGATATACGTCTTGTATTACAGTGGCGAAATCCTCATGGTCGGGGTCAGTGCAATAAAGTTTGAGCTTAGCCTTGAGAGGAACACTGTAAGTCATGCCGCGTTCGAGACATTCTTCTATGGTGTAGCGCGGCGGGTCAATATAGTAGTCAAGAAATTCGAGTACGAAATTATTGCGTGTGTCGGCGATTGGAAAGTTTTCGGCGAACACTTTGTAAAGTCCCTCGTTGTTGCGCTTTTCCGGAGGAGTATCAAGCTGCAGGAAGTCACGGAAAGACTTAAGCTGCACCTCCAAAAAGTCGGGATAAGGGAGTGGATTCTTAACCGACGCAAAGTTTACACGGGGTTTTGTTAATGTAGCTGACATCTATGATAATGGTGGGTTAGTTTTGCAGAAATTAAATATTAACACAAAAGGTTAAGAGTTACCCCTAATGGGCACTCTTAACCTAAGTACCTGATAAACAGGCGTTATTATTTAAGTTCAACTTCAGCGCCTGCTGCTTCGAGCTCTTTCTTGAGACCTTCAGCATCAGCTTTGGGAAGACCTTCTTTAACGACTGAGGGAGCGCCGTCAACGAGTTCTTTAGCTTCTTTAAGACCAAGACCGGTCTGAGCTTTAACTACTTTAACAACATCGAGTTTCTTTGCACCGGCTGATTTGAGGAGCACGTCGAAAGAAGTTTTTTCTTCAACGGCGGGACCGGCAGCAGCGGGACCGGCAGCAACAGCAACAGCTGCAGCGGCGGGTTCGATGCCGTATACTTCTTTAAGAATCTGAGCAAGTTCGTTTACTTCCTTTACGGTGAGGTTAACTAATTGTTCTGCAAAAGCTTTTAAATCTGCCATTTTAGTATAATTTTATTGATTATTTACTTGGTTATGTATTTATGCTTCTTTTTTTGATAAAGTCTCAAGAATGCCATGAAGCTTGCTGCCTCCGGAAGTAAGAGCGGAAACGACATTTTTGGCGGGTGACTGGAGAAGAGCGATAACATCGGCGATAAGCTCGTTCTTGCTCTTGATAGTAGCAAGAGTATCGAGGTGTTCTGCACCAACATATACGGTTTCTTCTACATAAGCTGCCTTGAGAGCGGGGAGGGTGTCATCTTTCTTTACGAAGTCTTTGATGAGTTTTGCAGGAGCGTTAGCTACCTGAGTGCACATCAGTGAAGTGGGACCTGCAAGAGCAGGATACAATTCGCTATAGTCTCCGTCAAGTGATTCCAGTGCTTTGTGGAGCAGAGTGTTCTTAACCACCAGGAGTTTGATGCCTTCCTTGGCGCAGGCACGACGCAGTGCGCTGGTCTTTTCGGCATTGAGTCCTGAAGTCTCCACAAGATAGAAGTTGGGATACTCCGCGAGGGTTTGAGCTATTTGCTCTATTACTTTGGATTTATCTTCCTTTCTCATGATGCAATTCGGTTAAATGGGTTATTCATCGACGGTCTTGGGGTCGACTTTGACACCCGGCGACATGGTACTTGAAAGATAGATGCTCTTGAGGTAAGTACCCTTGGCTGTAGCGGGTTTAAGTTTAATCAAGGTGTTGATGAACTCACGGGCATTTTCTTTCATCTGCTGGGGAGTGAAGCTCACTTTACCTATCGATGAGTGTACAATACCGTTTTTGTCTACTTTGAAGTCAATCTTACCTTTCTTAACCTCTTCTACGGCTTTGGCTACGTCCATAGTCACAGTACCGCTCTTGGGGTTAGGCATAAGACCACGCGGACCGAGGATACGACCGAGGGCACCTATTTTACCCATGATAGCGGGCTGAGTGATTATTACGTCAATGTCGGTCCAACCGCCTTTGATCTTCTCGATATACTCGTCAAGACCAACATAGTCGGCTCCGGCAGCCTTTGCGGCTGCTTCAGCGTCAGGGTTACACAGCACAAGCACACGGATTTGCTTGCCGGTGCCGTGGGGCAGCGTTACAACGCCGCGAACCATCTGGTTAGCTTTACGGGGATCAACGCCGAGGCGCACATCAATGTCGAGCGAAGCGTCAAATTTGGTATAAGTGATTTCTTTTACCTTCTCTGCCGCTTCGGCAAGAGTGTAGGCCTTCCCAGCTTCAATCTTTTCTAAAGCAACTTTTTGATTTTTTGTTAGTTTACTCATGTCAAATTGAAGTTATTAGTTATTTTCAGGGAATGTACCTTTAACGGTGATACCCATACTTCTGGCTGTACCAGCAACCATACGCATTGCTGATTCTACGGTGAAGCAGTTCAGGTCAGGCATCTTGTCTTCAGCTATGGCTTTAACCTGATCCCAGGTTATTTCTGCCACTTTCTTACGGTTAGGCTGTGCAGAACCGCTTTTAAGCTTAGCGGCTTCTTTAAGCTGAATGGCAACCGGCGGAGTCTTGACTACGAAGTCAAAGCTCTTGTCGGCGTAGTAAGTGATTACTACAGGCAGTACCTTACCTGCCTTGTCCTGTGTGCGGGCATTGAACTGCTTGCAGAATTCCATGATGTTGATGCCCTTAGAACCTAATGCAGGTCCTACTGGCGGTGATGGATTTGCTGCTCCACCCTTAATCTGCAATTTGATTTGTCCAGCAATTTCTTTAGCCA
>CAMWPX010000118.1 GCA_947176205.1 uncultured Porphyromonadaceae bacterium | reverse complement strand
CGATGACACCTTCCTTTCATTGCGTAATGCCATATGCGAATCCGTAGGGTTTGACAAAAATCAGATGAATTCCTTCTTCCTGTGTGATTACGGGTGGGAGAAAGGCAAGGAGATTACCCTTGAGGATATGGGTGCCGACTCATCGGAAGATGTATATCTGATGGAAGACACCGTGCTGAGCGATTTTATAGAAGATGAAGGTCAGCGACTCATTTTCGTATTCGATTATATGACTGACCGCGCATTCTTTATCGAGCTGAAGGAAGCTGTTCCGGGGCGTTCGTTGCACGAACCGCTTTGCGCTGTATCCATGGGGCAGGCTCCCGCTCAATTCGTTGATCTCGACGAATTTGAGTCAAAGACTGACCTAAAGGCGGCAGCAGCTGTAAGTGACATTGACGAGGATTTCTACGGTAGTGATGAATTCAATGCCGATGAATTTGACCCCGAGGGGTTTGACGAGATGACATTTGATGACAGTATCTGACCGGTTTAACCCATCTGCGCTTGCCTAATGGGGCGACTGATGAGTATAGATTACGGTCGTCGTCGTTGCGGTATAGCCGTGACCGATTCGTTGCGTATTGTAGCTACCGGGCTTGCCACCGTTGCCACGGCATCGCTGATTGACTTCGTCAAGCGTTATGTGGCTGATGAAAAAGTCGATGCCATAGTGGTAGGGCTGCCACGTACGGTAGCTGGCGAAGAGTCCGAATCCATGCGCTATATACGTCCCGGTATAGCCCGGCTGCGTAAGGAGCTGCCTGACATGGCTATAGTCTTTTATGACGAGCGTTTTACCTCTGTGTTAGCCCACCGTGGCATGATTGACTCCGGTATGAAAAAAATGCGCCGGCGTGACAAGGCGGTTGTTGATGAAATGGCTGCCACCATTATTCTTAATGATTATTTACAAAGCAAACAATACACCCAACAGTTATGAAACTACCAGTATATCTCTACGGACACCCCGTGCTTCGTCGGATTTCCGAGCCTGTGACCGAGGATTATCCCGATTTGACGCAGTTGCTTGAAGCCATGTACGCCACCATGTATGAAAGCGAAGGTGTGGGGCTCGCTGCTCCGCAGATAGGGCGTAACGACCGTATCGTGGTGATTGATGCAAGTCCGGTAGGCGACATATATCCCGAATGTGCCGGGCGTAAGCTTACCCTAATCAATCCTGAGATAGAGATACTTGACGGTCCCGAAGTGTCACGTGCCGAAGGATGTCTGAGCCTGCCCGGGCTCAGTGAGAATGTCAAGCGTGTGGAGCATATACGCCTGAGCTGGCTTGATGAGTCATTTCAGCCTCACACTGAGGAAATTTCAGGATTTCTCGCGCGCATAGTCCAGCATGAGTGTGACCATCTCGAAGGCAAACTTTACATCGACCATATCTCGCCCATCCGCAAGCAGCTTATCAAAAGCAAGCTTGCCAATATCATTTCCGGGAAGACATATTGTGACTACCCCGTGAAATACGCCCCTAAGACACGTAAATAACCATCTCATATCTCACATCCGTATGGCTGACGACAAAAAGATTATATTCTCCATGGTAGGGGTATCCAAGACATACCCCCCGCAGAAACAAGTTCTTAAAAACATATATCTTAGCTTCTTCTATGGTGCCAAAATCGGTATCATAGGTCTCAACGGTTCAGGTAAATCCTCATTGCTTAAGATTATAGCCGGCATTGATAAGGATTATCAGGGCGAAGTGGTGTTCTCACCCGGTTACACCGTGGGTTATCTCGAGCAGGAACCCCGGCTTGACCCCTCGAAGACCGTAATAGAAGTGGTGCGTGAAGGCGTGCAGCCAGTCATGGATTTGCTTGCCGAGTTTGACCGGGTCAACGAAGCATTCGGTGACCCCGAAGTCCTTGAAGACCCTGACAGGATGGAAGCCCTCATCACCCGTCAGGCTGAACTTCAGGATGCTCTTGATGCTGCCGATGCATGGAATATCGACAGCAAGCTGGAACGTGCCATGGATGCCCTTCAGTGTCCGCCTGACAATCAGCCCGTAACCACACTCTCAGGTGGAGAGCGTCGCCGTGTGGCTCTATGCCGCCTGCTCCTTCAGCAGCCCGACGTGCTTTTGCTTGACGAACCCACCAACCACCTCGATGCCGAATCCATCGACTGGCTCGAACAGCATCTTCAGCAATATCCCGGTACCGTTATAGCCATCACGCATGACCGCTACTTCCTTGACCACGTCGCCGGCTGGATTCTTGAACTTGACCGTGGTGAGGGTATACCTTGGAAAGGTAATTACTCCTCTTGGCTTGACCAGAAGACCAAGCGCATGGCTCAGGAAGAAAAGCAGGCAAGCAAGCGCCGTAAGACACTCGAGCGCGAGCTCGAATGGGTACGGATGGCACCCAAAGCCCGTCAGGCTAAAGGCAAAGCCCGTCTGTCCAACTATGACCGCCTGCTTAACGAAGACCAGAAGCAGCGTGAGGAGCGTCTCGAGATATTTATACCCAACGGTCCGCGTCTTGGTCAGAAAGTGATAGAAGCCACCGGACTTACAAAATCATTCGGTGACAAGAACCTGTTCTCCGGACTCGAATTCATGCTTCCCCCCAACGGTATTGTGGGCGTTATCGGACCTAACGGCACAGGTAAAACCACCCTGTTCAAGCTCATCATGGGGCTTGAGAAGCCTGATGCCGGCACATTTGACGTCGGTGAAACCGTTAAGATAGCCTATGTTGACCAGACCCACCATGACCTGTTGCCCGAAAAGACGGTGTATGAAGTCATATCGCAGGGAGTGGAATCATTCCGTATGGGTGGTCGTGATGTCAATGCCCGTGCCTATCTGTCGAAATTCAACTTCTCCGGTGCCGACCAGGAAAAAAAGATTGGAGTACTGTCGGGTGGTGAGCGTAACCGTCTGCATCTCGCCATGGCTCTCAAAGAGGAAGGTAATGTGTTGCTGCTTGACGAACCCACCAATGATATCGATGTCAATACGCTTCGTGCCCTCGAGGAAGGTCTTGAAGAGTTTGCCGGCTGCGCCGTAGTCGTAAGTCATGACCGTTGGTTTCTTGACCGTATCTGCACCCACATCCTTTCGTTTGAAGGTGATGGCAACGTAGTGTACTACGAAGGCTCTTATTCCGATTACGAAGAATATAAAAAAGCCAAAAATGGCGGTAAGGAGCCTCCGCGTCGTCGCTATCGTAAACTTATGGAGTGATTCCACTGTCAGGTAACATAGGTTACATTGCAGTGCGTATTTTGTAAATATCTATGAAAAGTATTGTATTCGTAAAAATAAATTCATAATTTTACATCACCGAAATGACATAACCGGATGTCGCCTGTACTATATGGCTCACACCTCAGGGCTTTGGCGGCTTATCAAGTTCCGTTTATGTTCTCCTTTATCTTTAGAGTTTCAAGACACCTATGAATTAGCGTAAAGCCTGACGGTGTTCCCGCTAAGGTTTATCGGGTTCGGTCCATGATTATGGGCGGAACCCGTTTTCTTTTCACACTCTCCTTCGTGACGCAAGTTGTTAAAAAAGTATAAACAAAACGTTTTGTTTTGAATTACAGATATTTGCGCGTATCTTGTGAAAAATTCATTTTTAATAACCAATTATACCCCTACGTTTGTAATAATGAAACTAAAGAAATTGTTTATTATAGCGGTGCTGGCAGCAGGCTTTGTGTCGTGTGATAGTGATGAGGCTGGTTCGGTTAATCAGCAGGATAACAAGCCGCGGTTAAATATACCGTTATCAAGCACCGAATCAGCTGCGGTTGCTAATACTAATGGATTCGGACTTCGATTGTTTGAATCGCTCAGTTCAGGTGTCGGCGAGCAGAATGTGTTTTTCTCTCCTCTGATTTCATCGCTTAACCTCTCTTTGCTTGCCAATGGTTCGGCTGGTGAAACTCGCTCTGAAATACTTGCGGCTCTTGGTGTCGATGATTCGCAGATAGGTGACCTCAATACAGCCATGCATAAGATAATCACATCACTGCCCGGTGCCGATAATATGGCGGAACTTACCTTAGCTTCATCGCTGTGGTTAGCTGATTTCTGTCATCCGTCAGCCGCATTTACCGGAGTAAGTGCCGATAGTTACAAATCAGCCATTCATACATATCCGTTCCGTTCACCCACTCTTGCAGCGGATATCAACAAATGGTGCGCTGATAACACCGGGGGTGCTATCAAGCAGCTGGTCCAGCAGTCACAGGTCAATAATAGTGTATTCTGCATTCTTGGCGCTACTGTGTTCAGCGGTCAGTGGGCAAATAAATTCAGCGGCGAAACCGTTGATGATGTGTTCTACACCACAAATCAGGGCGAACGCAGTGTGAAGATGATGAATGACCATAGAGACTATAATATTTCCACCTCGGATAAGGTTTCGATGCTGAAGAAGCCATTTGGAAACGGTTCGTTCAGTATAGCATTCCTTCTGCCTCATGAGGGGATAGCTCTTGGCGATGCTATCAAGTCACTTGATGCTGATAGTTGGAGTGCTCTTACTGATGTTGATGCTCTCAAATTATATAATGTTACCCTTTCTGTGCCTCGGCTTGATATAACTGCTGAGTGTGATTTGATTCCGCATTATGATAAATTGGGTATTCACGAAGCCCTTACGGATAATGCTGATTTTTCTAATATTACGGGGGGAAAAGGTGGTGTGGCGTTGCAGTTGTCGCTGCAAAAAGCCAAATTCACTATGGACGAAGATGGCGCCAAAGCGGTGGCTGCACAGATTGATGCCGGTATGCCTATTGATGCCGGACCGGATTGGACCGAGAAGAAAGATTTTCGGCTTGACCGCCCCTTTGCTTTCGTTATTTTGGAGAACTCTACTAAGGTTATCATGTTTGCCGGCAAGGTTGAGTGCCCCTGACCTGATTTCTAATTTATACTTATATCCGGGCAGTTTCCTTATAGAGACTGCCCGTCTTTTGTATATAAGCAAATGTGGCGATTCGCACCTAATCGCTTTATCTGGTATTTAACTTTGCGGCGAGAAACAATCATCTGCAAAGTGCGAAACACGATTTACATACCGCCCAAAGTCCGCCATAAATACAAGGGGATGATGTATTACACCGACTTCGAGCGTCATGTGGGTCGTGCGCTCCCCAAAGCGCACCGTGCTGTTATCTCCCGGCTCGAATCGCTCCGCTTCCATGGCAAGGCCGTAAGGGCGGTCATTACCGAAGCGCCCGACGGACGGTCGACGCGCTCCTACCACACACCGTTGCACGACCTGTTGCTGGAGTACGCCCGCTGGCTCATCGACACCGTGTTCCGCGACCCCGAGCTTGATGAAGACCCTATGATATGCTGCATAGGGCGTCACGGACATCACACCCGCTCGATGATACGCCGCGGACTCGGCTACAAGGTTATGAACGCCAATGTAGTCAACTGGTCACGGCGCGCCATAGCGGGCACCATGTACAATCCCGAATCGCTCCGCGGCTACACCTTTGACCATGCGCTGATATTCGATTATGGCAAGATGCGATTACGCACCAAGACCATCAGGCGTAATCATGACCGGC
>CAMWPX010000117.1 GCA_947176205.1 uncultured Porphyromonadaceae bacterium | reverse complement strand
GTAAGCCACTTTTTCCATTGAAAATGAAGGTAAATATGCCATACAATAATACACATAAACGGCAGTGTCACGATAATATGGGAAATTATCGGGAATATACCACTACTTGAAGTAGCTTCTAATTGTATGGCAGAGACAAGAACAATCGGTAGTAGGATTGCTAATGTCCAATCGCAAATCTTTAATTTTTGTGCTTTTGTCATAGCGCAAATGTACTAATAATCCGTAAAGTATCAAAAGAATGCTTCAAGGTCGTTGACTTTAAAGATGCAGCAGTTGTGAATTAGACGGGAAAGCCTTGGAAATCCCATCTTTGTTGAGGAATGTAATATAACTTATCGTTTTGAACCGATAAAGGACTCGGAATATTATTAGTATAAAGTGCGCCTGTGCCAAGTCCTTGAGGAAGATGAGTGTTAAGAGTTGCCGTCCATTGAGCTATGGCATTAAGTCCGATATTTGATTCCAATGCTGAAGTTATCCACCAACCTATTTTTTTTGATTCCGCAAGAGAAATCCATTTTTGTCCCCGGTTAAAACCGCCGCATAACGAAGGTTTTAATATTATATATTGAGGATTGATGGTAGAGAGCATCTCAGCCATAGCATATTCATCAGTGACACCGATTAATTCTTCATCGAGAGCAATAGGTATGGGTGAATTTTTGCAAATATCTGCCATGGCTATCTGTTGCCGTGGTTTGATAGGCTGTTCGATTGAATGAATATTGTAACGAGATAATGCCTCCAGTTTTTGCATCGCGTTCTCTGGTATAAACGCTCCATTAGCATCAAGTCTGATAATTATATCAGGATATCTGGTTCTGATATATTTCAGAATATCAAGCTCGCATTCAAAATCGATACCTCCAATTTTAATTTTTATACATCGAAAACCACAATTGATTTTTTGATGCAGTTGTTGCAACATGAACTCCTTTGACCCCATCCAGATGAGTCCGTTGATTGGGATGCCGAATAATCCTTTCAACCATGATGATGGAAATATAGTACGACAACCGCCGTTAGTTAAATCATTTAATGCAGTTTCGACACCAAAGGCAATAGAAGGATAATGAGTTAAATCGATGTCGCTGATTGCTGAAATGTTTCGACAAACAAAATCCAGCTTCATTTCATAATCCGGAGTATCGTCGTAGCTGAGACCACGAAATATTGCACACTCCCCTAACCCATATACTTGGGGATTATTATCATCCCAGACCTTTATAAAATAGGTCTGTTTATGTGTCATTATCTCCCGGGATGTTCTTGAGGGAGATTTGAATATCAAATTGTATGGTTGAAATGATGCTTTAAGCATTATCCCGGGAATTTAGGAAATTTATCGAAATCCGGTTGACGTTTTTCTAAAAACGCATTTTTCCCTTCTTGTGCTTCTTCCATAAGGTAGTACATAAGTGTAGCGTCACCGGCAAATTCCATCATACCGCGCTGCCCGTCTAATTCAGCATTAAGAGCACGTTTTATCATACGGATAGCCATAGGACTTCGGCTAAGAATGATATCGCACCATTCCATAGTTACATCTTCAAGCTGCTCTAATGGAACCACGGCATTGACCATTCCCATCGCTTCAGCTTCTTTCGCTGTGTATTGACGGCATAGGAACCATATTTCCCGAGCCTTCTTCTGCCCTACACACCGGGCAAGATATGATGAACCGAATCCGGCGTCAAAACTACCGACTTTGGGACCAGTCTGACCAAAACGTGCATTTTCGGAAGCTATAGTAAGGTCACATACCACGTGGAGTACATGTCCTCCACCTATAGCATAACCATTAACCATGGCTATTACCGGTTTAGGAATAGAGCGAATCGCTTTATGAAGGTCGAGGACATTTAATCTCGGGGTACCATCAGAATCTATATACCCTCCTATTCCCTTTACATTCTGGTCACCTCCGGAGCAAAATGCTTTATCACCTGCCCCGGTGAGTATGATTACTCCAATATCGTTATGCTCTCGGCAATATGCCATAGCTTCAAGCATTTCTTTATTGGTCTGTGGGCGAAATGCATTGTATACTCGCGGGCGGTTGATTGTGATTTTAGCTACTTTTCCGCATTGTTGAAAAAGTATGTCTTCATATTCTTTTATTGTTGTCCACTCTCTCATATGTCTTAATTCTTTTTATTATAAAATTCATGTAATAATTCTGCCGATAATTTTCCGGATGTGACTATTTTTAGAATTGCTGGTTTTGCACTTTCGTTGGCAAATTTTTCAAACTCATAACGTAGCGCATTGCTGTCATTTGCTTCAAAATATGCGAAGTCAAATGCCTGTGCTAACCTTTGTAATGGTAATCGCATAGGCGTTTCGAACACTCTATCTTTCATTGCTATATTTTTGGTTGAATCGATAAAATGAAAGATGGCGCCACCTCCATTATCAATCACGATAATTTTTAATCTGGGAGTAATACAGTCTGACGTAAGAGCGCTAATATCATATTGGAATGACATATCGCCGGAAATCAATAGGGTTATATCATTTTTGTATGCTAACGATGCACCGATTGCTGTGGATGTAGACCCGTCTATACCGCTGACACCTCTGTTACAGTCGCATCTATGATACTGCTTATCACCAAACATTTGTGCGTATCGTATGGGAGTTCCATTGGAATATTGCACATTCCATCGGCGCGGAATCAACGGTAACAAAGTGGCAAAACACTTTAGGTCGCTCCATGGGCTACGGTCAACATATGATTGAAGTGTCGACTTTGCCTTATTTTTTAATATTGACCAAATCCTAGCATATTCACATTCTTTACGGTGAGGTTGTAAAGCAGAAGCAAGTGCCGGGAAAAAGACATTCGGAGTAATGGCTATCTGCCGGGTAACACTTGTAAAGCAATCTATAAGATGATCAACCAGACCTACATGCCAATGTTCATACGGTGGATTTTTCCTAAGTAATGTCTTAATATGACGAGACACAATAGCTCCGCCTAAGGTTATTACGATATCCGGTAAGTAAGCTTTATAATCTGATGGAAGAGAATTAATGGTAACGTCAATAGAATTTATGAAATCAGCACTATGCAAATTAGAAATAGTTTCTGTCAATACAATGACATTTGGAAGTGCGGCAAGTTTAATTAATGCTTTGTTAAGTGTCTTGTCTGGTGGCATAAAACCACATATAATCATAATTTTCTTAGGTGAAGCTATGCTTTTACCTAACTCCCGCATTTCTGTTACGGTCAATCTGGGCGCAGGATTTATCATTTCAATAACCCTTGTATCGTTCATTGATATATTGGCAGGCGGTTCCGCTGGGTTATTGATTTGAAGGTTTATATGTACGGGTAATGATTCTTTTACAGAGAAAAGCAATGCCTCATTAAAAATTCTGTTAGCATACCAGCGATAAGAGTCCGTATTAACCCATGGGATATTATAAGAACGCCAGACATAGTTGTCTAAGCCATATGGCTGACGAATAGTCTGAGAATCATCCTGATCAATCCATTCCAACGGGCGGTCCGCAGTTATAACAATAAGTGGCGCCTTGCGATAATATGCTTCAGCTATAGCCGGAGCATAATTTAACATTGCCGAGCCGGATGTACATATTAATGCGACGGGAGAGCCTGATGTTACGGCGATGCCCAACGCAATAAACGCAGCGCTCCGTTCATCTATGACAATTTTGCTTGAGATTAAATCCGATGATAAAATAGCTCTAATCAACGGGGCGTTGCGTGACCCCGGAGATATTACAGCATTTCTGACGTCATGCGCCTCTAATATATTAACCAGCTCTTTAACAAAAAAATTAGAATCGGATATCATCACACGATAGTTTTTGTATGCAAAATTAATAAATCGCAACCATTATAAAATCATTTTGTGTAAATATTTTTCGAGCGTAATCAAGAATCACAAATAACATTTATTAAAACAAGTAGCTATTCATGTATTGATAAAGTTTTCCGATTTTAAGTGTTATATCACTGTGGTTAAGAGTGTTGGTGTTTATTGATAATGGCTAAAGTTTTCCAAAATAAAAATTGTGGTTAATTTGTTGTGGTGTTTTAAGTAATATTTTGTAGCTTTGCAGGCGATAATATTTCCATTGAAAAATCATAAAATTATATCATGATACATACTGTCATAAAACGCGACGGACGAATAGTCGGCTATAACGAAGAAAAAATCAAGGCTGCTATACGCAAAGCAATGCTTCAGACTGAAATGGGCGAAGATGAATCGCTTATCCAAAAAATTGCCGATAGAATAGGAGTTACCGGTAACGATAGAATGACTGTAGAGGAAATACAAGACTGTGTGGAGCTTGAACTCATGAACAGTCCACGAAAAGAAGTCGCAAAACGTTATATAGCTTATCGTGACCAGCGCAGTATTGCACGTAGAGCAAAAACCCGTGATATGTTTTTGGAAATCATTGAAGCTAAAAACAATGATATCACACGTGAAAATGCGAATATGAATACTGACTCTCCAGCAGGTATGATGATGAAATTTGCAAGTGAAACGACCAAGCCTTTCGTTGACGACTATCTTCTTTCATCAGAAGCTCGTGAAGCTGTCAGACATGGCTATCTGCATATTCATGATAAAGATTATTATCCCACAAAGAGCTTAACGTGCGTACAGCATCCTCTTGACAGAATCCTGAAACACGGATTTACTGCAGGTCATGGCGAATCTCGTCCGGCCAAAAGAATTGAAACTGCCAGTATAATCAGTTGCATATCTCTTGAAACAGCTCAGAATGAAATGCATGGAGGGCAAGCCATTCCGGCATTTGATTTCTATCTTGCACCTTTCGTTAGGTCATCATATATTGAAGAACTCAAAACTGCGGAGCAACTCAGCGGCATAGATATGTCGGAATATTATGATAAGGAACTTGATGATTATCTGTACAAAGAGCTGGGTGATTTGAAAGGAAAAGAACGATTACTGCAACATGCAATGAATCAAACGGTAAATCGCGTTCATCAAGCTATGGAGGCGTTCATCCACAATATGAATACGATTCATTCCCGTGGTGGTAATCAGGTGGTGTTCAGCTCCATAAATTATGGCACAGATACGTCGGCTGAAGGTAGATGCGTAATTAGAGAATTGCTAAAATCCACCTATGAAGGAGTTGGTAACGGTGCTACAGCCATATTTCCTATACAGATTTGGAAGAAAAAACGAGGCGTAAGCTATTTACCGGAAGACCGCAACTACGATTTATATAAATATGCCTGTAAAGTCACTGCACGCAGATTTTTCCCTAATTTCGTAAATCTTGATGCCACATATAATTATCATGAAAAGTGGCGTCCAGATGACCCGGAACGATATAAATATGAAGTGGCAACTATGGGATGCCGAACTCGAGTATTTGAAAATCGATATGGAGAAAAAACTTCTATTGGTCGTGGTAATCTGAGTTTCTCCACTATTAATATCGTACGTATAGCCATCGAATGTATGGTTATAAAAAATAAAGAAGAACGCATTCAGCGATTTTTCTCTAAACTTGATGAGATACTTGAAATTACCGCTCGTCAGTTATGTGACCGGTATGAGTTCCAGAAAACAGCTTACGTGAAACAATTCCCATTATTAATGTCGCGTTTGTGGAATGGTAGTGATTTATTGAAACCAAATCAGACTATAGAAAGTGTAATAAATCAAGGTACATTAGGTAATTGATTTAT
>CAMWPX010000116.1 GCA_947176205.1 uncultured Porphyromonadaceae bacterium | reverse complement strand
TTCATCAGATAGCGTATCTTGACCTCAATATTTTTGTGTTAGATGATAAAGTTTACGAAGTAGCCATAAAACAGGGCGCAATCCTCCCCATGATGTCTGCCGACGGATTCCGCATCAACGGTGTGGTTCTTGAAGTCACTCCTACTGAAGTAGTAATGGATTTCAATCATCCGCTTGCAGGAAAAGACGTACGCTTCAAAGGTAAAATACTGACCGTTCGCGACGCCACTCCTGACGAACTCGCTCCTCAGCACGGATGCGGTTGTGGCTGTCACGGTGGCGGCTGCGAAGATGAATGCGGTTGTGACGAACACCATCATTGCGGCGACGATGGCTGCGGCTGCGGTCATTAATCAAATGACACTCTGACATTATAGAAAAAGCGGACAAATGTCCGCTTTTTTATTTTCTGTAAACCCGACTTGTCACATCAGCTATCTTTTGCGTAACGGATGTCGGTAACCATGTAACTATGCTGAAAAGGACTCGCCAAAAGAAACCAACACCCCTTATACCCATTATCTTATGATTTACTTCGGGGAAAGTTCGTTTCCAGTCTGCGACATTCTTGTATCTGCCACGCATAAACTTCACTTTAGCTATGAATTTCAACCGAGTAAGAAACTCTTCATAACGTTCAGCAAGATTATGATTCACGAACCATTGCTCCAGCAGTAGAGCCATCATAAGATGTTCATGCAAAATGCGTTCGCAGGCAGAATCGGTAAGCGAGCCTTTGCGCCAAACATAATTATATACCAGTTCTGACATGAATACCACTGACGGCATTAAAGCAAACAAACGTGATACCACACCGACATCCTCCCAACAATCCACCCCCTCAAACGGAAGTAAATCATTCTCAATAATCATGGACCTACGGAGCAGCTTATTACACAACGAGAAGTGCAACGTATCCAAAGGCATATCATTCAAATCGGTAAAACAATCACAATATCTTACCTCTTTGACCCTTTTACCGTTCAGTCGCAGATAGGGTGCTGACACAATATCTGCCATACCATGACCTGACGCATCCCATAACTTCCGCAACGCTTCTGGCGCAAAGTAGTCATCAGCATCACATCTGATTACATATTCACCTCGCGCTACAGAAAAACCGACCGATGTGGCATGAGCCGAACCACGCCGGCTATCAACGGACACCAACCGGTGTCTCCCCGACAAATTAGGATTAAGCGCCATAAAATCACGAAGAATCTCAACACTTCTGTCGCGACTGCCGTCATCCACAAATATGTATTCAACTCCATCAAGTTCCTGCAATGCGAGTGATTTCAGGGTGCGCTCTATCGTCTGCTCCGCATTATGAAACACAACGATGACGCTAATTTTCACCAACTCACTCATCACATTACCCAGATTATCTGACTGCCTTAATAATTGCCGAATGAACGATTTCGCTAAGTGATGGATGTGAATGTACCGTAGCTACAAGGGTATCTGCCGTGACTCCGGCACTCATGGCTAAAGCTATCTCCTGAATAAGGTCGGAAGCATGCTCTCCACATATATGTCCGCCCAAAATATGATGCGTTTTAGCGTCAACGAGCACCTTCACCAAGCCTTCGGTTTCGCCCATAGCCTGAGCCTTACCGTTAGCCCGGTATATCATCTCTCCCGTCAGATAGTCAAGCCCTTGTGCCTGACACTTCTCTTCTGTAAGTCCTACTGTGGCACACTCCGGGACTGTAAACACAGCCGAAGGTATGACATTGAGGTTGCGAATCAAGCCTAAAGCCACCGCACCTTGAGCCGTTGCGGCATGAGCCAACATACAACGACCGTTTACATCACCTATGGCATAAATTCCGGGTACTCTTGTAGCCATTGTTTCATCAACGACTATAGCTCCTCGCTCTACAGCCACACCGGCTTCATCAAGACCAAGAGGTAACACCGGTCGACGTCCCACAGCCATAAGCACTATCTGAGCCGCGACACTCTTTTCCTTATCTTTCTGAATATAACGCACAGTAATCCCTTGCTCCACAGCAATAACCCGGGCAGAAGTCACGATATTGACGCCACGTCGCTTGAGTATCATCCTCAACCGCTTTGCCACTTCGCTATCAAATCCGGGGAGTATCTCTTTACAATACTCTATCACCGTGACATTCACTCCGAAAGCTTGTAAAATCGAAGCGAACTCCATACCTATCACGCCGCCACCTATTATCACCATTGACTCAGGTAATTCAGTGAGTGAAAGCAGCTTGTCGCTATCAATAGTAAGTTCAGCCCCGGGAATATCAAGAACGGCCGAACGCGAACCGGTGGCTATTATTATCTGCTGAGCAGTATACAGTTCATCATTAACCTCCACCACCGACTCACCCACAAATGAAGCTTCGCCATAAACGACATCCACCCCTTGCAGCTCTATCGCCACCCCCTCACGCAAGGCTGCGACCACGGCATCCTTTCTTGCAGCGACCGCGCTATAATCTACCGATAATCCGGAAGACTTAATCCCGAACTCTTCAGCACGACGCATCAATAAAGCGACTTCAGCTGACCGACTCAACGCTTTGGTAGGTATACATCCCCGATTAAGACATGTTCCTCCCAACTGCGCGCGCTCGGCAATCATAGTCTTTTTACCCATGGCGGCTGCTTTTGCAGCTGTCTCATAGCCACCCGGGCCTGCCCCTATCACTATAACATCATAAACCTTCATCACAGATATCGGCATAGGTGGTAAGCGGACGAAGCGCTGCCTGAGTATCATCAGGACGACTAATCGGTGTGTTATGCGGTGCCGATTTCACCATCTCAGGGTCAGTCTTTGCCTCTTTGGCTATACGATGCATTACATCTATAAAGGAGTCAAGCGTATCCTTACTTTCCGTTTCTGTCGGTTCTATCATCAATGACTCGTGAAACAGCAACGGGAAATAAATGGTAGGTGCATGATAACCATAGTCAAGCAGACGTTTTGCCACATCAAGAGTAGTTACTCCTGTAGATTTATCAATCAATCCGTCAAACACGAATTCATGCTTGCATACTCCCTCTATCGGCAAAAGATACATATCACGCAACGATTCTTTGACATAATTTGCATTAAGCGTAGCAAGTTTTCCTGCCTCCTTAAGCCCCTCGCTACCGAGTGAAAGTATATAGCTCAACGCTTTCAACTGTACTCCGAAATTGCCGAGAGTTGCCGAGACAGAACCGAGTGAATCAGCATCGCCCGTAAGTATATACTCACCGGCATCAGTCTTTTTCACACGAGGCTCCGGCAAGAATTTTTCCAATCCGGCTCTTACTCCTACAGGACCGGAACCGGGACCACCGCCACCATGGGGGGTAGAGAAGGTCTTATGCAGATTGATGTGCATGACATCAAAACCCATATCTCCGGGACGTGCCATACCCAGCATAGGATTAAGGTTGGCACCGTCATAATAAAGAAGCGCACCGGCAGCATGCACCATCTCTGCAATCTCAGGCACATGCTTTTCAAATATACCGAGCGTATTGGGGTTAGTCATCATCACCGCCGCAACAGTGTCATCAAGCAATGGACGCAGAGCATCGACATCCACCGTACCGTCAGGATTACTTTTGACTTCCACTACTTTTAATCCTGCCACTGCTGCACTCGCCGGATTGGTACCGTGAGCTGAATCAGGAACAATGACTTTTGTCCTGCCATAGTCACCACGGCTCTGATGATATGCACGAATCACCATTAGTCCGGTAAGTTCACCATGAGCACCGGCAAAAGGATTAAGTGTAAACTCACTCATCCCACCTATTTCCGCCAATAATTTCTGTAGCGTATAATACGCCTCAAGCGCACCTTGAGAAGCATAATCAGGAGTAGCCGGATGCATACCGCTCATGCGGGGCATCGCCGACATCTGCTCGTTGATTTTAGGATTATACTTCATGGTACATGAGCCTAACGGATAAAATCCGGTATCGACACCGAAATTATTAGTGCTGACATTTGTATAATGACGGACTACGCTCGGTTCATCTACCTCAGGCAGCCGAAGCGGCTGTTCCCGTAATAATCCCTCAGGCAATGCGCCTGACTCAGGCACCTGCCTGCCGGGAAGACCATATCCTACTCTACCGGGACGTGATAACTCAAATATCAGTTTCCCGTAATATTCTCTATTCATAATTTTTGACTTCTCTTGATAAATAGACATTTAACTGCTCACACACTCTCTGTCAACAATGAGACAAGCCGGTCAAGTTGAGCGCGAGTCTGCATTTCGGTCACCGCTATCAGCAGAGTATCATCCGATATTTTCACGCCGGGCAAATATCCCTGTTGCACGGCATTCCGTATAACCCTGTCGATATCCACACCGGGTAGGCGCAATGCAAATTCATTGAAATAATGAGCCTGAGGATACACCATTTCCGCTTTACCTGTAGCAATAAGTTTGTCAGCAAGATAATGAGCACCGTCATAGCCAGCCAAAGCCGCATCACGTAAGCCCTTAGCACCCATCACGCTGAGATATACAGCTGTATGTAATGCCATTAAGCCCTGATTCGAGCATATATTACTTGTAGCTTTATCACGTCGTATATGCTGTTCGCGAGCCTGCAGCGTTAACACAAACACACGACGTCCGTCAGCATCCTTGGTAGCGCCCACAATTCTACCGGGCATTTTTCGCATCAGTTCTTTACGCGCACACAAAAAGCCAAGATACGGTCCTCCGAAACTCAACGGCATACCTAATGACTGTGCATCGCCACAAGCTATATCTGCACCCCATTCACCGGGTGTCTTCAATACAGCCAAATCTGCCGGCACACAATTCATGACAAGCAATGCTTTATTACCGTGACACATATCGGCAAGTCCGGAGTAGTCTTCCACGATACCGTAATAATTAGGTGTGGCGACTATCACACCGGCCACATCTCCGGCTGACAGCATTCCACCGGCAGCCGACATATCGGTAACACCATTGATTGCCGGTATTACATCTATCTTTACGCCATGATAATGAGCGTAAGTGTCAACAACCTTACGTACCGCCGGTGAAAGAGTGGCAGACACAAGCACCCTGTTACGTTTACGCGCTGCTGCCACTGTCATCATCATTGCTTCAGCCGTAGCCGTAGCGCCATCATACATCGAAGCATTGCTTACAGGCAGTCCGGTCAATTCAGCCATCATTGACTGGTACTCAAATATATATTGTAGCGTACCTTGTGATATTTCAGGCTGATAAGGCGTATATGCAGTCAAAAATTCCGAGCGTGACAGCAATGAATCAATCACAGCCGGTTTATAGTGCTCATAATATCCGGCACCGGCGAAACATACGAGACGGGCATTCTTTTCATCGAGATTAAGAAAATAATCACGTACCTCTTTTTCACTCATCTGCGCCGGCACATCATAATCACCGTCCATCAGCAATTCAGCAGGGACATCACTGTAAAGCTCCTCCATAGACCCGACACCACAACGTCGAAGCATGGCATCAATATCTTCAGGTGTATGAGGAAAATATCTATGAACCATCAAAATAAGTCTTATTTATAAATCACTTGAATTCAAGACATCAATGCTGTGATTCACAGAATTCAGCATAAGCTTCAGGCGACATAAGATTATCCACTTCTGCCGGAGTTGTCATTTCAACTTTGATAATCCAGTTTTCCATCGGGTCTTCATTTACCAGACGAGGATTCTCTATCAGATACTCATTGATTTCAACCACAGCGCCACTAACCGGAGCTATAAGGTCAGAGGCAGCCTTTACGCTTTCCACCGCACCGAATTCTTCTCCGGCCTCAACATCATCACCCACTTCAGGCATATCCACATAAACTACATTGCCCAGAGCCTTCTG
>CAMWPX010000115.1 GCA_947176205.1 uncultured Porphyromonadaceae bacterium | reverse complement strand
TACACACCCTCTGAAAAACCAAAATTATCAATCATGAGTTACTTAAAATTTGATAAAAACCTGATGATTAACCTTGAGCAGTCTCTGCCGAAAGAGATGCTAAGAACTAATCAGACAGGCGCTTATCATTGTACGACTGTGGTCGATTGCAATACTCGCAAACAGCATGGACTTTTGGTGATTCCAATACCCGAGTTTAACAACTCGTGGCATGTGCTTCTGTCATCGATGGACGTATCGGTGATTCAACACGGCGCATCTTTCAATCTGGGACTCCACAGATATCAAGGCGGCGTGTATAGTCCAAACGGTCACAAATACATTAGAGAATTTGACTGCGAAAGTGTACCTCGTACGACATACCGAGTGGGCGGTGTTATCCTTACCAAAGAAAAGATTTTTATATCCAATGAAAATCGACTGCTCATACGCTACACTCTTGTAGAAGCGCACTCTGCTACCACACTTCGTTTCCGACCTATGCTCGCGTTTCGCGAAGTTAACCAGTTAGTGATGGCTAACGGCAATCTTAACCCTAACTGTCCGGAAGTAAACAACGGTATATCATGTTGTCTGTATCAAGGTTATCCTAACCTGTACATGCAGTTTAACCATAAGCCTGAATGGCATTACGAACCCAACTGGTATAACGGATTTGAATATATCAAAGATATGGAACGCGGTGTTCCGTATGTAGAAGATTTGTGGGTTCCCGGATATTTTGAAATACCGATAAAAAAAGGTGAATCAATTATATTCTCAGCAGGCACTACGGAAGTTGCACCTCGGTCACTCGTAAAGATGTACGAGAAAGAAATTGCCGCCCGTACATGCCGCACATCGTTTTTCAACTGCCTTAAAAACGCGGCAAAACAGTTTTATCTGCGTGATAAAGACGGCATGTTCATGCTTTCGGGATATCCATGGGGTAAAATACTTGCCCGCAACACATTCATGTCACTACCCGGAAATACCATAGCCATAGACCACCGCAATGATTTCGAAGCTATAATGGAGACCGGAGCCAAAGCTCTGAAAAACTTCATGGAAACGGGGAATCTTGATGACCGCATAGCGGGTATTGACCTTCCGGATATTCCACTTTGGTGCATATGGGCTCTACAGCAGTATGCCAAAGCATACGGTAACGATGATTGCAGCAAGCAATATCTTACCCTTATAGATGAGATAATACGATATATTATTGATAACCGTCATCCTAACCTGCAAGTGCAACCCAACGGTATGGTCCGCACAGTAGGTACTGATACTCCGGTATCGTGGATGAACGCATCGCTGTACGGCAAACCGGTAGTACCTCGTACCGGCTATCTGGTCGAATTCAATGCCCTTTGGTACAATGCTCTGATGTTTGCCGCATCACTGATGGAAGGGCAGGAGGAATATTCATCCACACACAATCTTATAACCGAAACCTCCGCCAAACTCAAAGAGGCTTTCATCGATACATTCCTCAATGACTACGGTTATCTCTTTGACTATGTCAATGATAATTTCGCAGATCCTTCGGTACGTCCTAATATGGCGGTAGCTATCGGACTTGATTACTCACCGCTTGACCGCAAGCAACGTAAAAAAGTGCTTGACGTAGTTACACGCGAATTGCTTACACCCAAAGGACTGCGAACCCTTTCACCCAAAAGTTTCGGATACCGTCCGTCATATATCGGGTCACCTGAAGAGCGAGAAATGGCACTTCACAACGGTCCTGCCCGTCCTTGGCTATTCAGTTTCTATGCTGATGCTTATCTGAGGGTGTTCGGACACAGCGGCGTAAGTTACGTGGACCGAATGCTGATAGGATACGAAGATGAAATGACCCAAGGCTGTATCGGATCCCTGTCGCAGCTCTATGACGGAAATCCTCCGTTCTCGGGTCGCGGCGCCATCAGTCATGCCACAAATGTAGCCGGAATACTCCGCACCATTACTACTCTGAAAAAGTTTAACCTCTAAATCACCCGCCTATATATAATATGAAAGCATTAATGTTCGGGTGGGAATTCCCCCCTCATATCCTCGGCGGACTCGGCACTGCAAGCTATGGCCTGACTAAAGGCATGTGGGAATGCGGTGACATGGAAATATCATTCGTTATCCCCAAGCCATGGGGCGATGAAGATAAAAGTTTCGCCAATATCATAGGTGCTTCACAGACACCTATCGCTTGGCGTGATGTAAGCCGCGAATACGTAGAGCAGCGCATAGGCAAGTATATGGATCCGGATTTATATTTCCGACTGCGTTCCAATATATACGCCGATTTCAACTATATGCGTACCAATGACCTCGGCTGCCTTGAATTCTCAGGCCGCTATCCTGACAATCTGCTGGAGGAAATCAACAACTATTCGATTTGTGCCGGAGTCATAGCACGTACTCTTGACTTCGATATAATCCACTCTCATGACTGGCTTACCTATCCTGCCGGCATACATGCCAAGCAGGTAACGGGCAAACCTCTTGTAATTCATGTTCATGCCACCGACTTTGACCGCTCACGCGGTAATGTCAACCCAACCGTATTCAATATCGAACGTGACGGCATGATTCATGCCGACCATATTATTACGGTTAGTAACCTTACCCGCCAGACCGTAATTGAAAAATATGGTATTGACCCGGCTAAAGTGACTACCGTCCATAATGCCGTCACCCCTCTGAGCGACGAGTTGCTCAATGTGGAAGTCACCAAACCTAAAGAGAAGATAGTGACATTCCTTGGTCGTATAACCATGCAGAAAGGGCCTGAATACTTCGTGGAAGCTGCCGCCAAAGTACTTAAGAATAATCACAACGTACGTTTTGTAATGGCTGGCAGCGGCGATATGATGGACAAGATGATACTGCTTGCAGCCGAACGCGGTATATCCGACCGCTTCCATTTCCCGGGTTTCCAGAAAGGCAAACAGGTATATGAAATGCTCAAAGCCAGCGATGTCTACATCATGCCGTCGGTATCGGAACCATTCGGAATCTCACCGCTTGAAGCCATGCAGATGGGGGTACCTTCTATCATTTCAAAGCAGAGCGGATGTGCGGAAATCCTTGACAATGTAATCAAAACCGACTATTGGGACATTGATGCCATGGCTGATGCCATCAATAGTATCATCACCTACCCCGCTATGTATGAACAGCTCCGCCAGGATGGTCTTGACGAAGTAAACCGTATTACATGGGATAAGGCAGGTGCCAAAGTCATCGACATTTACAAACGCGTAATCAACAATCAATAATCAACCGACGGCTTTGCCGATCTTCAACAAATATTTAAGACTTATTCATCATGAAAGCTATTTGTTTTTATTTTCAGATTCATCAGCCGTTTCGCCTTAAGAGATACCGCTTTTTCGATATAGGTAACGACCACTACTATTATGATGACTTCGCCAATGATGACATCGTAACCCGCATAGCACAACGCAGCTACATTCCTGCCGCAGAAAGCCTCTTGCGTATGCTTGAACAGCATCCGCGCTTCCGCTTCGCGCTCTCGATATCAGGTGTAGCGCTTGAACAATGCGAACAATATGTGCCCGAATTTATCGACTTACTCAAGAAGCTCGCCGCTACCGGACGCGTAGAATTCCTCGCCGAAACATACGCCCACTCGCTTTCATCACTCATTGACCCCGAGGAATTTGCCAATCAGGTCAAAGTGCATAACGACAAGATTTATGAACTGTTCGGCGTAAAACCGCAGGTGCTCCGCAATACCGAACTTGTATATTGTGACGAGATGGCTCCTCAGATTCTCGATATGGGATATAAAGGTGTCATAACAGAGGGCGCCAAACACATACTGGGATGGAAATCACCCAACTATGTGTACTCTGCCGCTTCTGCTCCAAAGTTGAAAATATTGCTTCGCAATGCAAAGCTGTCGGACGATATATCCCGCCGTTTCAGCGACCACGAGTGGAACGCATACCCACTCACTGCCGACAAATACATTGATTGGATTGCCACTACCCCACCTGAAGAACAGATTATCAATCTATTCATGAATCTTGAGACTTTCGGTGAATTCCAGACCCGTGAGACCGGCATCTTCCAGTTCCTCGAAGCCCTGCCTCATTTCGCTGAAGAACGTGGCATAGATTTCTGGACACCGTCAGAAGCTGTAACCAAACTCAAACCTGTAGGCGAGCTTTCAGTACTTCACCCCATTTCTTGGGCTGATGAAGCACGCGACACCTCGGCATGGTTAGGCAATAAACTTCAGAAAGAAGCTTTTGAAAAATTGTATTCAGTAGCAGAACGTGTGCGCCTGTGCGATGACCGTCGTCTGAAACAGGACTGGTACTACCTGCAAGGAGCCGACCACTTGTTCTATATGTCAACCAAACATTTGGCTGACGGTGCGTCACACTCTAACTTCAGTCCGTATGAGACTCCGTTCGTAGCATTCACCAATTACATGAATGTACTCTCCGACTTCATAGTAAGAGTAGAAGAACAATATCCGCTTTCAATCGAAAACGAAGAGCTCAACGCTCTACTCACCACTATCCGAAATCAGGAACGCGAAATCGACACACTCAACAAAGAAGTGTCGTCAATGCGTAAGAATATCGAGCATTATAATGAAGAGCATCTGCTACGAGGAGAAGCCAATACCGAAAAAACTGAAAAGCCTGCTGAGGAAGCGCCCAAAACTCCGGCAAAGAAATGCACTACCAAGAAAAAAAGCACCACTAAGAAATAAGTGTTTTTCTTATCAATATTACTTCGACAGCGCCGTCACCCCGGCGCTGTCGTTTTATATCCATAATATAATTATAAGCAAAAGAGACCGAAGGTAAGACATGATGTCTTGACTTTCGGTCTCTTTTGTATATTAGCCACACCAAAGGATGCGATGAAACTCCGAATGACAGGATTTGAGTGCTCGCCGGTCGCTGTAATCCGCCTGGGCTACGTCAGCCTCTCCTAAGAGATGGGGCCCGCCATTGACCGACTAAGCTTGTCTCGGTATTTCATAAAAATTTGATGAGTTTCCCAATCAACTTTGATGTGGTATAAGGTATGTCAATGTTCGTGTCACGCTTTTATCGTGCTCTTTGATTGTATAACACAAAGGTAACGCATCATGTTCAATAATCCAATTCTTTTTATAAAAAATTTTCCTTATACCCGGTTTTGATTCACATTGTATAATATATTAAGTTATAATCCTCATTAATTACCACATTTACAATTATTCACTAAAAAAATATCTTTCGCCTGTAACAAAATGGATAATTTTGGCGTCAAATAGTCAGTATAAGTCATTATTCACAACTTTATGCTATGATAATCCACCTTAAAGATATTAACAAGACATATCAGGGAGCCATACCCCTGCATGTACTTAAAGGAATCAATCTTGATATCGAACGCGGTGAACTCGTATCAATAATGGGTGCTTCCGGCTCAGGAAAATCCACGCTTCTCAATATTCTCGGAATTCTTGACAATTATGATTCCGGAGAGTATATTCTTGACGGGACTCTTATCAAGAATCTAAGCGAGAACAGAGCGGCTGAATTACGTAATAAATTAATAGGCTTCGTATTTCAATCATTCAATTTGATTAATTATAAATCAGCTCTGGAAAACGCCGCATTACCACTGTTTTATCAAGGCATATCGCGCCGCAAACGTAATATGCTTGCCATGGAGCAACTTGAGCGCATGGGCATAGCTGACCGAGCCCATCACCTGCCATCGGAAATGTCAGGCGGACAAAAACAACGAGTAGCTATTGCACGTGCTTTAATCACCAATCCGTCAATAATCCTTGCCGATGAACCTACCGGAGCCCTCGACTCTAAAACCTCAAAAGAGGTAATGGACGTGTTCCGTCAGCTTAATTCCGAAGGGATAACCACTGTTATCGTAACTCACGACCCTAACATCGGTGCTCAGACCAACCGTATAATCCGTATATCTGACTGATTGATAATCCATGACAATGAAATAACAATATCACAGGCTGCAGAAACACTCAAGACAAATGCTTTACCTTCTAAGAG
>CAMWPX010000114.1 GCA_947176205.1 uncultured Porphyromonadaceae bacterium | reverse complement strand
ATTAAATAACTTCACTGACCGTTTGCGTCTTACAGTACAGGAATATATTGATAACGAGGATAGTTTCTGCGATGATGTGCAGTTAGCCATCAATCCTTCCGACCTGAGTCTTGAAATAGCTGACCCCGACGACGATTTACCCAATCTTGATTACTACCCCATGATGGATTTGATAAGCACTTCCACTGTTGAGCCGGGAAAATGGATTCCTGATGAAGACGCCATTAATGAGGTAGCCGCTGCATACATTATTGTCAGATAATCCTACCGTCAATGCGTACTATCCCAAAGCGGTGACCTGACATTGACTGACTTCAGAGGCGCAGGCACACTTACATTATTTTTATATACGCCATCAGGTGTTATATCAACTCCACCGTAACCGAATATCACAGCCTGAAGCAGTGCAGCTGCTCCGGTCATAAAATAGATTGCATCATTGCCTGGCGTTTCTGACAACATATAAAATGGTCCTCGCAAATGCGGTCGATACGCCTGTTCCACCAAGCTTCGGGCAAAATCAAACTGTCCCATTCTGATAAAATTGACCGCCATTGCCGCATGACTCATGGCAGGTCCGTCAATAGTATCCAGTCTGTGTGAATAATATTCCAGATTTGCTTTTATTGATGCAGTATCCTGAAGTATATTCAAAGGATAGGCAAGCAATTCCACATCGGCTTGCTTGGTTTTCTCTCCGGCGTACCGCGCATGCTGACGCATAATTACAGTTCCCGGGAAATAATGATAACTCATCCGGTCAACTATATCTGCCCATGTACTGTCCGCCACCGCACGGACAATTTGAGCCGCCGCCTGAGCTACTCTCAGCAATCTTTCAGCCGAACCATTAGTGTAAGCATTATCATCTACGCCAATGGAATACTCATCTGCTCCCACTACATTTTTAATAGACTTTGAGCCATCACCATTCGTAGTAACGCGACTTACCACAAACTCCGCACACTCCTTAATTAGCGGATATCCTTTTTCAACCAGCCACGCTGTATCACGCGTAGCACAATAATAAATCCAAGCGCCTATTCCCACATCAGCCGTAATATGATGCTCCAGAGGTCCGGTCATAGCAAACAACGGCGTAGATTCCTCCCCGTGCACATCTGACTCCCATGGAAACATTGTACCGTCATAACCACGTGCATAAGCATTACGCTTCGCCTCTCCCATACGATTAATCCGATAATCCACAATGCTTTTTGCCATCGGAGGATTCAGTATTGCCATTACCGGAAGAATCCATGTATCAGCATCCCAAAAGATATGACCGTAATACTTATCTGACGTTAGTCCCATAGGAGCTATACTTTTTCCGGAATCACCCCTCAATGAGGAATACAGGTTATATATGGAAGAATTTACAATCTTGGCAAACTCCTCATCTCCGTCTATTTCCACCTCACCTTTCCACAACTCCTCCCAAGCCCGCTCATGGTCAGCAATAAGAATATCGTCACCCTGACGTAAAGCGAACAATACTTCACGCGGAGCTTCATTATACGGGTCAGAAAAATCTTCTGAACAACATACTGCCGTAATAACACTTAATTCAGCAGTACCACGGGCAGACAAACGTATGTTCCACGTTTCATCTATAGGATACCAGCTATCCGATGTCACTACTGCCGACGCTGATACCACTGCCGATTTCCCCTCGTTATAACTTCCGTAATCACGACGTATCTGATAATTGCCTCCCGCAGTATACAACTTCAGTGTATCCGTCACACAATCGTTATATATATCGGGAAAGTCAGGCGACATACCGACAACGACATCGGCATCACTATCAGAGCTGAATCGCATCTGTGTCAGCAACATGTAGGGGTATTGCCGCAATGCTCTCGCGGTCACTTCTATGGTAACGCCATCAGCTATTTCATAGCCGGTAATCACCTTAGCCTGCTGCATATCCAATGTCTGATACCAATCATTCATATTATTAACCGATTTGCCATTTACCATCACAGTAAACCGACTGGCATCTATAGCCGGAATAATAGTGCTTACGCTTTGAGGTGTAGCCTCGGCAAACAACGATGCTGAATATAAAGCTCCGGGGTTCAAGCCTGAGATATCAAGAAGACGACCCAACTGACCGTTACCAACAGCCGGAGGAAAGTAACCCGCAGTATCTGTAACTGTTATTATTCTATCACCGGCACATAATACCGATGATACAAACAGCGATAAAATCAATAATGTCAACCGCATCACTCCAACTGGGTAAATACCACTGCCTGACCTCCTGTAGGAAGCATCGATACCGTAAGGACATCGGTTGACACTACACTTTTTGATATCACACATAAATCTTCCGGATTAGTCGAACCGGGCAAATCACCGTAAATATCCGCACGATATGTGACACCAGGCTTTAAGAAATCAAGACTGACCTCAAGCGTTCTGGCTTCAGAATTTGTACCTGCACCGAGAAAATATTTATCCCCTGCTCGACGAGCCACTACTATATATTTACCGATTTCACCCTGCAAAGCCCGTGACCAGTCGCAATCGGCATCAAAGTCGCGGAAAAATTGAAAAGCCGGATGTCCTTCATAGTTTTCAATCTGGTCAGCAGCCATCTGCAGAGGCGAGTATATAATAACCCAATTGGCTATCTGTCGGGCCAATGTGGTCTTTATGCAGCAATCTGCATTCGGTCCATTCCACTCCAGACGTCCTTTATCAGCTTTCGCCCTCGAATAATCGATATCGAAGATACCCGGGGTATAATCCATCGGACCGGAAAGCAAGCGGGTAAAAGGAAGAATGCAAAGATAATCGGCAGAATTGCCCGCTGACCAAGCATTCCATTCCATACCTCTTGCCCCCTCACGAGTCATCATATTAGGCCATGTACGACGTATTCCCGTCTCTTTAATCGGTTCATGTGCGTCAATCATCAAGCCATATTTTGCAGCGAGTTCCACCACGCGCTGATAATGCTGGACACCATACTGTGAATGATGATAGTAACCGCCCTTGAACCCTCCGGCATAACCCGTCTTAAGAGTGTGAATACCAAGCTTGTGATAATAAGCAAACGCACTATCCATAGCCGCCTCGTATTCCGGGATATTTCCACCGGTTTCATTGTGTGCCCACAATTCTATTCCGCGATTACGTGCATATTCAGCTATATATTCCATATTGAAATCGTCATAAGGCTTGGAGTAATCAAAATGCTGGTTACCGCCCCAGTTTTCCCAACCTTCATTCCATCCCTCGAATAACACTCCCTGAATATTATTAGCCGCTGCAAAATCTATATATTTCACAGCATTCTCTGTAGTGGCACCGTGGCGTGAACCCATGGTCCATGTCTGAGTACCGAGATGCATCCCCCACCATATACCCACATATTTCTGGGGCTTAATCCATGAAGTATCAGCTATCTTTGACGGTTCGTTAAGATTAAGTATCATCGATGAATTTATCAGACCTACTGCGTCGGCAGCTATCTGCACCGTACGCCACGGAGTAGCAAATCTCGAAGGCACATAGGCTTTCACCCCATCGGGGAGAGGAGCTAACTCAGCCTTCAGCACATCCGCTTCTGTGCGACACAGTGTCATCTCAGGATAGTCGTATAGAGCTGCTTCATGGATTGAAGCAAAAATCCCTTGAGGAGTCTGAAGCGTAAAGGGGGTGTTGGCATCTTCCACATCGTCAAGAATCAAAGAGCGGAACTCATGTTCATAGCTCTCGAAACTTCCGGGGATAGACCATGTCATAGAACCAGACTGCAGATTAAATTCCGTCAGCTCATCATCAATCACTATCGTCTCCTTATCCTTCAAATCCCATTCATAGCGAAACGCAATACCATCGTCAAATGCACGGAAACGAGTGATAAACTCACCTGCCGACGAAGTCTGCACTACGGCGAGTTCATTGTATGCACATGAGATATGCTTATTTTCGCCCCACGGTTGAGTCCAATCATCGGAAAAAGTAGCCGAACGATACTTCGTAGACACCTTATTGCCCATAGAGCGGTCACGCATCACCACACCTAACCGTGACGGAGATATCAGTTCAACATCCGCCGCTTTTACTGAGTAATTCAACTCCTTATCTCCATCAACAATGACGGTTATATTACTATCAGGTGACTTTAATATATGTGGCTTAGCTAAAGCCGACGATACGCTGACTACACAAGCCAAGCAAAAAATTTTACTATAAATATACATGTACAATAATAGCTAAGAATAAGAAAACTACCCACAAAGATAAAAAGAAATTTAATAAAAATCAGAAAAAACGAACGACTCCGGCGAGTTTACGCTCGTCGGAGTCGGGGTAATAAGATTGATGTAAAATCTACTGTTATTTCAAAACTTTTGTAGCTTTTCCACCCTGACGCATCAAGAAGATACCTTTTTCAGGTTCAGCTACACGGATACCCTGGAGATTGTAATATTCCACTCCGCCTATATTGTCAGCCTCTACTGTACCAATGGCACCGAGGTTATCAAGATTGGGCAACACAAGTTTACCTTCGTTTTGAACAGTGAACCAGCTTCCATTAGCATATTCAGCTTCCTGATAGAAGAGTGATTTGGCGGGGAAAGTAATGGTATTGGTGGCTTCATCATAAGTAGAAATACCATAACCATATCCCTTCAACTCATCCGCAGTATTGCCTGAATAGCGACCATTGACTGACCACACACGGATTTGACCATAGCTTACCGCTAAACCGGAAAGCGAAAGCTCGACAACCACAGCTTCAGGATCTGTAATATCGATATAGATATAATGCTCGTGTCCTGTATGGCTTACATTGTAATTAGCAAAGACTTCGCCAAATGGAGATTTGAAGCGCAGACGATTGGGGTTGCTCTCAGAACGTTGTACTGTCACATCATAGTCTCTAACTACACTAAGATATCCGGCATCCTTAAGAATGGGATCGCTGTATACACCTGCGCCAACTTCTTTCCAGTCAGAGTCGTTGTCATCAAGGATTTGCACCCAGTGAGTTGCACCGTCTTTAACATTACCTTCTGAGTCAAGAGCTGCAAGTATGATTGTATAAACTCCGGCTTCCTCATCAGTAAAAGTATAGTTTTTATCTCTTGTTATTGACTGTCCGTTAGTGGCGGCATAAGCGAGGACTTCAGTGGAAGCCGTATAGTTACCATCCATAATAACCGCCTTTATATCAGCAATATCAGCACCGGCTGTAACAGAGAAATTGATTATATTGTCATCGCGGCAAAGATCAGCATGAGAGCTGAAACTATAATCCTTAACAGCGGCACCGGGAAAGTAAATCATAAATTTACCATCAACATTAGAGTAATACCAACTGCCACCTGTTTTTAAGCCAAAACCATTAACAGGGAAGCTGACGGTTTTAGCAGCATCGTCATAAACACCGTATTCAGTACCATTGAAGCCACCTTCGGGAACATTTTGCGTAACTTCAAAAGAATTGAAAAACATTATATGTTTATCAGTATAGTCACCATAACCGAGTACCTTGTCAGCTGTAGTTACGTCCACATAAAAGTAATTGGTGTTGGCTCTGCCCAGCAAGGTTGCCAATTCAGAACCCTCGCCGTAAGGAATCATACGATAAATATTGGGGTTGCTGTCGCTTTGGAATATTTCCAACTCATGAGTAACACCTGATTTAATATCACTGAACATGTCCAGAGGACCTTCCACCCATGTGCCAGTACCTATGCTGGTCCATGATTCTTCGTCGGTGGCAGTAGTTGCCTTTACAGAGATGTCAGAGGTGTAAGTTAAAAGCTGGCTGTCGACAGCTTTTAAGACTGTGGTTTCCGAAGCATTAGAAACTGCGGGAGATGTCAAACCATTGACGTTACGGTTAGCGCTGAATGTAAAATCGGCCGCAGTCGATGAAAGCGCAAGGGCTGCTGAAACAGCCAAAAAGTAAATTTTTTTCATTTAATAAAGATTGGTTTAATTAGTTTACCTATTGGATTTTTACCTTATTACGCCCCAAAGATATACCAAACTTCTACAATATGCAACATTTTCATAATAAAATTCAACAAAAAATTATCT
>CAMWPX010000113.1 GCA_947176205.1 uncultured Porphyromonadaceae bacterium | reverse complement strand
AAAATATACAATATTTTATTTGTTGTTTTAGTTTTATGGTAAAATATTTATGTGAATTTGTTTATTTGAGTTTGGCGAGTGCTTCGGCTATACGTCGCATGGCTTCACGTATGGTGTCGTCAGAAGTTGCGTAACTCAGACGTATGTACCCCGGCAGGCAGAATGCAGAGCCATCGACAGTGGCTACATGGGCTTCTTCCAGCAGATACATCGATACATCAGCTGCCGAACGGATTACTTTATCGCCATATTTCTTACCGAAAAATGAGCTTACTTCCGGGAAAAGATAGAAGGCCCCCTGCGGTACGTTGACCTTAAGTCCCGGAATCTCTTTGGCAAGTTTTACCACAAGGTCGCGGCGACGGCGGAACGCTTCACACATTTCTGACACGCATTCCTGCGGTCCGAGATAAGCAGCTTCGGCAGCTTTCTGGGCTATGGATGAAGAGCCTGAAGTGTATTGTCCCTGAAGCTTGGTGCAGGCTTTGGCTATCTGAAGCGGACCAGCCATGAATCCTATACGCCAGCCTGTCATGGCGTAAGCTTTTGACACTCCGTTGATTATCACCGCTCTGTCAGCTATTTCAGGGAATGCCGTCATGGAGGTGTAGGAGTCGGTGTAGTTGATGTGCTGATAAATTTCGTCAGAAAGCACGAGAATCTCGGGGCAATCCTTGAGTATGTCGACGAGTGCCTGCAATTCGCTGCGAGTATATACGCTACCTGTGGGATTGGAGGGAGAGCAGAGCAGCAACATGCGTGTACGCGGAGTGATGGCGGCGCGAAGTTGTTCGGGTGTGATTTTGAAATCCTGATTGATATCGGCAGGTATGGTTACGGAGACACCTTCGGCAAGTTTTACCATTTCCACGTAGCTGACCCATGCCGGAGTTGGTATTATCACTTCATCGCCGGGATTGATAGTGGAGAGGATTACATTGCACAGAGCCTGTTTTGCACCGCCTGATACCACAATCTGTTCGGGAGTGAAAGTAGCGCCGTCAGTCTCTTGCAGATTCTTTACTATGGCTTGGCGCAGACTCATGTATCCGGGCACCGGACTGTAGAATGTGAAGTTGTCATCAATAGCTTTTACAGCGGCAGCCTTTATATGATCCGGGGTGTGGAAGTCAGGTTCGCCGACAGAAAGATTGATTACATCGATGCCTTGGGCACGGAGTTCGCTGCTTTTTTGCGACATGGCGAGGGTCTGTGACTGTGACAAATCCTGAATGCGGTGGGATATCTGCAGCATGGTGCGGTGAGAGTTGGTCATAATTATTTGCCTGTAAGTATCTTTTTGATTTCGTTTAGCTTGTTGAGTGCATCGATAGGCGTGAGCCTGTCAATGTCGGTGGTAAGAATTTCGTCACGTATCTGACTCAATACAGGGTCGTCGAGCTGGAAAAACGATAGTTGTACCCCTGTGTTTCCTTCTGACCCGGTCTGTGCAGGTGCAGGAAGAGTGCTTGTGTTGCCTTCGCCGCGGTTCACGCGTTCGAGATGGCGGAGTACTTCGGCTGCACGTGACACTATCGGCCCGGGCATACCTGCGAGTTTGGCTACATGGATACCGAAACTGTGTTCGCTTCCACCCTTGGCGAGTTTGCGTAGAAACACCACTTTACCACCTATCTCTTTGACTGACACATTATAGTTTTCCACGCGTTCAAATGATGATTCCATCTCGTTGAGTTCGTGGTAGTGCGTGGCGAAAAGAGTTTTGGGATGAGCTGACCCGTAGTTATGTATGTGTTCCACGATAGCCCATGCTATGGATATACCGTCGTAAGTGGATGTGCCACGTCCGAGTTCATCGAAAAGTATAAGCGAGCGCGAACTCATGTTGTTGAGTATCGATGCCGCCTCGTTCATTTCCACCATGAATGTCGATTCGCCGTGGGAAATATTGTCTGACGCCCCTACACGGGTGAATATTTTGTCCACTACACCGATATGCGCTGATTCGGCAGCTACGAAACACCCTATCTGAGCCATGAGGACATTAAGTGCCGTCTGGCGCAGAAGTGCTGATTTACCTGACATGTTGGGTCCGGTAATCATCATTATCTGGGTGCCTGAGTTGGACAGCGATATGGAATTGGTGATATATGGTTCGCCGGGGGGTAACTCGCATTCTATTACCGGATGTCGGGCTTCAGTGAGTGATAAGGTGAGCGAATCATCCACTATCGGGCGGTTGTAGCGTTTTTCTATCGCTATGCGCGTGAAAGAAGCAAGGCAGTCAAGTCGGGCAAGTAGCGATGCGTTGAGTTTAATAGCATTGGTATATTGCGCTACATCAGCTACGAGTTTGTTATATAAGCGCTCTTCTATGGCTGATATTTTTTCCTGCGCTCCGAGTATTTTTTCTTCATACTCTTTGAGTTCCTGGGTGATATAACGCTCGGCATTGACAAGGGTCTGCTTGCGAATCCACTCGGCGGGAACTTTGTCACGGTGCGTGTTGGTCACCTCAATATAATAACCGAATACATTGTTATATCCTATCTTGAGGCTCGAGATGCCGGTGGCTGCCGCTTCACGCGCCTGTATCTTACTGAGATAATCTTTGCCGGAGAAGGCTATGGCGCGAAGTTCATCAAGTTCGGGGTCAACGCCTTCGCGTATCACGGAGCCGCGTGATAGCGCTACCGGTGCGTCTACTGATATTTCACGCATTATGCGGTCACGTATCGAAGCGCATGGGGTGAGCTGTTCGCCTATGGCTGTAAGTGCGGTCTGCTGTGACTGCATGCACATCTCTTTTATCGGTGCTATGGCTTGCAGGGCACGGGCTATCTGGAGCAGTTCACGCGGAGATATTCTGCCTACGGAGGCTTTGGTTATGAGTCGTTCAAGGTCACCTATCTGTTCGAGCGATTCCACAAGCAGAGTGCGTCTGTCGGGATTGCGGAAGAAATATTCCACCACATCAAGACGGGCATTGATAGCGGCAACGTCCTTTAGTGGAAATAGTATCCAGCGATTGAGCATACGCGCTCCCATGGGGCTTACGGTGCGGTCTATAATGTCGAGCAGACTTTTACCGTCGGGTGCCATGGCGTGTATGAGTTCGAGATTTCGCACTGTGAAACTGTCGAGTCTTACATATCGGTCTTCCTCTATGCGTGATATGGCGTTAATGTGCGATATATGGGTGTGATTGGTGATGTCGAGATAGCGGAGTATGGCGCCTGCTGCCACTATGGCGCTACGTAGCGAATCTATACCGAAACCTTTTAGCGAACCGGTCTCGAATTGCTTCATCAGACGTTCGCGCGCGGTCGGTTCGGTAAATATCCAGTCGTCAAGTTCAAAACACAGATAGCGTGTAGTGGTGTTTTCTTCAAGCTCTTTACGTTTGCCACGCTCCACGAGCACTTCTTTGGGCGCGAATTTAGCAAGCAGTTTGTCAACATAATCCGGGGTTCCTTCCGATGCCAGAAATTCGCCGGTAGAGATGTCGAGGAATGCTACACCCCATAGGCGGGGAGTGATATAAACCGCAGCAAGGAAGTTGTTTTCACGGTGGTTAAGGATGTTGTCGTTGATTGACACACCCGGGGTGACCAGCTCGGTGATGCCGCGTTTTACCAGTTTTTTTGTCAGTTTCGGGTCTTCCAGCTGTTCACAGATGGCTACACGTTTACCGGCTCTTACAAGCCTCGGAAGGTAGGTGTCCAACGCATGGTGGGGAAATCCGGCAAGTTCCACCGACTGTGCCGAACCGTTGGCGCGGCGGGTGAGGGTGATGCCGAGTATTTCGGATGCTGAGATTGCGTCGTCGCAGAATGTTTCGTAGAAATCGCCTACACGAAAGAGCAGGATGGCATCGGGATGCTTCTGCTTCATTTCGAAGTATTGCTTCATCAAGGGAGTTTCTACTACTTTTTTTGCCATAATATGCTTGCGGAATCCAGCTGTAAAGTTACAAAAATTAAGTCAAATCCCCAACATCCATGCTTTGCCTTCAGATTTTAGTTTCGTATGTGCCGTCGTATAACTTTGATGTATAGTTGACTGATGGTTTATAGGGTATGAAAAAGACGGTGTGTCAAAATTTATGATGACGCACCGTCTTTTGTTTTATTCAGTATTCAGCACCGTGGCTTATTAGTAGCCGAAGATATCTTCGGTAGTGAGAATCACCACTTTGCCGCGTTTTGACAGGGCATCAAGGTCAAGGTCAGCGATGCGACCGAGTATGGCGGTGTGGTAGGTGCGGTCTTTTACATATTTCTGCTGGAATGCGAGTATATCATCGAGTGTGGTTCCGGGCAGAGCGGCAAAGAGACGGCTACGGGTGTCGGTGGTCTCACCGAGGTCGGCTGCATTGATGTAAGCCCATGCTACGTCATCTTTGATTATGCGCTCTGTGCGTAGGCGTGCGTCGAGTCCTTGTTTTGCAAGGTCGAAGGCATTGCGGCTCTGAGGCATTTCTTCGATAATTTCCGAGAAACCGTCAAGGGCGTTGTCGAGTTTATCGTTCTGAGTGGCTATGTAGGTGAAGAATTGATAGTCGTCGTCTTTATAGTTTGGCGCTATCATGGCGGCTGCAGCCGAGTAGGCGAGCGAGCGGGCTTCGCGCATCTCTTGGAATACGATGGAGTTCATGCCTCCGCCGAAGTATTCATTGTAGATGGTGCGATTTGATTCTATTGCGGGGTCATAGGGTAAACCTTCACTGGTGACTTGGCTCATATAGAGTTGGTTGGCATCATAAGGCGCGATATATATCACTGATTCTTGTGGTTGCTGTGGTTTCCACGATTTACGTGCAGGGGCTTTAGCGAGTTGGGCTGGAACGCGGTGCAGGGCATTGAGATTATCTATGAGTTCTTTTTCGCTCATCGGTCCATAGTAAATGATACGGTGCTCGATACCGTTCATTTTAGCGAGTTGGTCAGTGAGATGTTTGGGGTCGATGTTTTTCAGTTCTTCATTGCTTAGTGTCGCTTCTTTGATTACTTCCGGACCGTAGGTGACGTAACTGCGTAGAGCCGAGAAATTTTGCATCTGGTTTTTCTTGGCGTTGTCGCGTGCTTTGAGTGTGCGGCTGACCACACCCTGCCAGGTGGTGGTGTCAGGTACGGCGCCTGCCATGACATCCTCTACAAGCTTGATGGCTTGAGGCATATTTTCCGAAAGACCCGAGATGGTCACATAAGAGCGGTTGGAGCCTATGGACAGACGATAGTTGCAGGCGAGTTCGTAGAATTTCTTGGCTATCTCTTCCGCGGGCATTTCTTTGGTGCCGAGCAGCGGGAAGTAGCTGCCGAGTTGTCCTAAGGTCTTGTCGGAATTGTGAGTTCCGAAGTCGTAGACATAGGTGAGCTGGAAGAGGTCGTTTGATTCGTTTTGCTTGTATAGCACCGGGATACGACCGTCGTTGGAGGTGGTAAATGTCAAGTCACGGTCGAAGTCGATAAACACCGGTTCGATAGGGTTGACTTTCTCGGCATTGAAGCGGTCGAGCCAGGCTGAAGTGGTGTCGCGGTTGACGGCTATAGGTGTGATAGGCTGTTTGGCTATTTTCAGTTCGTTGGGGTCTTTTCCCTGACGCTTGTATATGGCGAGATAGTTGTCATCGCGCAGATAACGGTTGGCGAAGTCCACTATATCCTTTTTGGTTAGTTTTGACTGGAATTCCATTGTCTGAGCCGGGTGGTCTATGGGTAAATCGTAGATGAAGGCATACTGCATCAGATTTACGCGACCGTCGTTGGAATCGATGGCGCTCTGGAGCGAGAGCTTCGAGTTATTGATGGTGGCGGCTATGAGTGATTCATCGAAATCTCCGGCACGCAGTTTGGCAAGTTGCTCTAAAATCAGGTCGCGGACTTCTTCAAGAGTCTGCCCCTGCTTGGGAGACCCTTGTATGAGATATGCCGTGCGGTCAGCCATATCCCATACGCCTGATCCCACACCTTGAGCGAGTTGTTTTTTGTTGATGTTAAGGTCGATGAGACCGGCCTTGCCATTGCAAAGCATGGCGTCGACAATCTCAAGGGTTGATAGCAGGGTCGATGCTTCGGTTGAAGTTCCTGTTATGCCCGGGAAGGGCCATGCAAGTATCAGAGCTTCTGATTCGAGTCCATAGACATCTTTGTTGATTGGTGCGGTTATTGGACTTTCTGTAGTGACAGGGAGGGTGGGGAG
>CAMWPX010000112.1 GCA_947176205.1 uncultured Porphyromonadaceae bacterium | reverse complement strand
GTCATATGTGTATAAGTGACAGGTATCATCATGTATCTGATTATCGCCTTGTCGATAATCGTATTCTCGGTACTGACTGTCACCACCCGCAAGATTTTGCGTTCGGCAACATTCCTTCTTTTTACACTTTTTGCAACAGCTGCATTGTACTTCAATCTTGATTACGAGTTTTTGGGTGCTGTGCAGATTGCCGTGTATGCCGGAGGTATAGTGGTGTTGTTCGTCTTCTCAATCCTGCTTACGTCTCATCCGGGACATAATAGTGAGCGGCTGGTGTCAAAGAAACGTGTGCTCGGTGTATTTGCTGCATTAGCTATGGCTGTTGTAGTAGGTATGGCTTTGCTTTATCGTTTCGGTATGGCGTTTGCATCTCTTCCTCCAATGGAAAATCCGAAAATGCACGCTATCGGTCAGGCTTTGATGGGCACAGGCAAGTATCAGTATCTGTTGCCGTTTGAAGCTATCAGTGTGTTATTGCTCGCATGTATAATCGGTGGCGTGGTTATCGCCAGAAAAAGATAATAGGTTATGGAAATTACAATGATTTACTATCTGATTCCCGCCCTGATAATGTTCTGCTGCGGGCTTTACGGCTTCATTACGCGTCGCAACATGATAGCCATGCTTATATCGCTTGAACTTATGCTCAATGCGGTCGATATTAACTTTGTGGTCTTTAATAGATATCTTTATCCGGGAAATATGGAGGGAATGTTCTTCACTCTCTTCGCTATAGCTATAGCTGCGGCTGAAACGGCTCTTGCCATTGCTATTATAATCAATGTGTTCCGCAAGATAAAGAATGTCGATGTAGAAGATTTAACCAAACTCAAAGATTAAGGCATTATGGAACCATTATTCCCTATATTGATACTTGCGATACCTCTGTTTATGTTTCTTTTCCTGGGACTGCTCGGGAAATATATGAGCCATAAATGGGCGGGTATTTTAGGAACTGCCGGTATGGGTGTTACCTTGATACTGGCTTATTGCACTGCATTCACTTATTTCTTCTCCGGTTCGCCGGAATTTATCGATGGAACACAACGTCTGCAGTATGTGGCATTTAACGTTGATTGGCTTCAGCTATATGACCAGCTTGTAATCCGTATCGGATTCCTCTTAGACCCGATTTCGGCTATGATGCTCGTGGTGATTACAACCATATCGTTTATGGTTCACCTCTATAGCAATGGTTATATGCGCGACCATCATGGAGTGTGGGAGAAAGGTTTCCAGCGTTTCTATGCGTTCCTTTCATTGTTCAGTTTCTCAATGCTCGGTCTTGTAGTTGCTACCAATATATTCCAGATGTATATATTCTGGGAACTTGTGGGAGCATCTTCCTACCTGTTGATTGGATTCTATTACACCAAACCTTCAGCAGTATCGGCGTCAAAGAAAGCGTTTATCGTTACTCGTTTTGCTGACCTCGGCTTCCTTATCGGTATTCTTATACTTTCATATTACACCGGTACATTCAACTTCACCGATCTTACTTCTGTAGGGGTTGAAGGTATGACCGATGTATTTAAGGTTGACCTTTCTACTGCTGAAAGCATTAAGGATCTCAAATTCACGGCAAGTGCAGCTCCTATGTTTATGGGTGCTTCAGTTCTTACTTGGGCGTTAGTTCTGATATTTATGGGCGGTATGGGTAAATCAGCCATGATGCCTTTGCATATATGGCTCCCCGATGCAATGGAAGGTCCGACACCTGTGTCAGCACTTATACATGCTGCAACCATGGTTGTGGCTGGTGTGTTCCTTGTAGCTCGTCTGTTCCCGCTCTATCTCATGGAACCGACATCACTTACCATTGTTACAGTGGTTGGTGCCATAACGGCATTCTATGCAGCCATGGTGGCATGTGTGCAGGTAGATATCAAGCGAGTGCTCGCATTCTCTACCATTTCGCAGATAGCGTTCATGATGGTATCGCTCGGAGTGGCAAGTCCTGATTTCCATGAAGGTCTCGGCTACATGGCCTCGATGTTCCACCTGTTTACACATGCCATGTTTAAGGCACTGCTCTTCCTTGGTGCCGGTGCTCTCATACATGCTATAGGCAGCAATGATTACACGGATATGCACGGTTTGCGTAAATATATGCCTGTGACTCACATTACATTCCTTATAGGATGTCTTGCCATAGCCGGTATCATACCATTCTCAGGCTTCTTCTCAAAAGATGAGATATTGAGCTCTTGCTTGGGTAACAGTACTATAACTTATCTTTGGATGTCAATGGTAGCAGGTCTGACAGCATTCTATATGTTCCGTCTTTACTATCTTATATTCTGGTGGAAAGAACATAAGGTGCATGAGGGTCATCACGCTCCCCATGACCAGCCATGGACTATGACTCTGCCTTTGGTTATCCTTGCTGCCGTGTCATGTGTTGCCGGATTTATTCCGTTTGGCGATTTTGTTACTTGGAATGGTGAAGCATATGACTTCATGGCTCATTTTGATTGGAATGTAGCCACGGTAAGTTTATGTATAGCTGTGCTTGGCATAGGTCTTGCTACAATAATGTATCGCAAGGAAAATCCATGGCCGCAGCGTATGCGTCAGCTTCTGCCCGGACTGTGGCGCTGGTGTTACCACAGATTTTATTTCGACGAACTGTATATGTTTATTACCCATAAGATTATATTCGGTTGTGTAAGCCGCCCCATTGCATGGTTTGACCGCCATATCATTGACGGAACCATGGACGGAATGGCTTATGTCACCAATAAAGCTGCGTACGCCATACGCGGTTTGCAGAGCGGAAAAGTTCAGCTTTATGTGTGGGTATATTTAATCGGAGCGCTTCTGCTCGGTGTCATTACAGCAGTGTGTCTGATATAAAATCGAATCAATTCATCTCTTGCTAATAGATAAAATATAGTAATTATGTTTTCCAATATATTGATTTATTTCGTGGTAATCCCTCTGCTGATGCTTGCAGGGTTGGCATTATGCCGGAATATTAAGCAGATACGCACTGTGGCTGTGGTAGGCTCATTGGCGTTGACCGCGTTATCGGTATTTTTGCTTATTGATTATCTCGCGTTGCGTGCTGCCGGAGAAACCGCCCCGATGCTTTATCAGGGCAGCTGGTCATGGTTTGCGCCTCTTAATATCAATCTGGCAGTAGGTGTCGATGGTATCTCGATAGCTATGCTGCTGCTTTCATCGATAATACTGCTTACAGGTAGCTTTGCTTCATGGAAGATAGATATGCCTAAAGAATTCTTCCTATGGCTGGTATTGCTCTCTACAGGAGTTTTCGGCTTCTTTATTTCTATCGACCTGTTTACCATGTTCATGTTCTATGAAGTCGCTCTCATCCCGATGTACCTGCTTATAGGTGTATGGGGCAGCGGCAACAAGAATTATTCAGCCATGAAACTTACGCTGATGCTTATGGGTGGTTCGGCATTCTTGATGCTCGGTCTGATAGGCATATATTTCCATTCCGGTCCGGAAGGACATGAGACATGGAATCTGCTTGCAATCGCAGAAAATCACAGTATAGAAAAGGGCTGGCAGTATTTTCTGTTCCCGATGACATTTGTCGGATTCGGTGTGCTTGGTGCCATGTTCCCCTTCCACACATGGAGTCCTGACGGTCACGCTTCAGCGCCTACTGCCGTGTCAATGCTTCATGCCGGTGTATTGATGAAACTCGGAGGTTACGGTTGTTTCCGAGTAGCCATCTACTTGATGCCCGAAGCTGCTCACGATTTAGCATGGATATTCCTCATACTTACAGGCATCTCGGTAGTTTACGGTGCTTTCAGCGCATGTGTTCAGACTGACTTGAAGTATATCAATGCATATTCATCGGTGAGTCACTGTGGTCTTGTTCTTTTCGCAATATTGATGCTTAACACTACAGCTATGACAGGCGCTATCATGCAGATGCTTTCGCATGGTCTTATGACAGCACTCTTCTTTGCGCTAATCGGTATGATTTACGGTCGTACACACACTCGTGACATACGCCAGATGGGTGGCTTGATGAAAATACTCCCTTATCTTGCTGTTTGCTACGTGATAGCCGGTATGGCATCGTTAGGTCTTCCCGGTCTTAGCGGTTTCGTTGCCGAGATGACAATATTTATCGGTTCATTTGAGCAGGGCATGATGGATTACCTTTCAGGTGCAGGTTCACTTCGTCTGGTATTTACCATTATCGCATGTTGCTCAATCGTTATCACTGCCGTGTATATTCTCCGTGTGGTGGGCAAATTGCTTCTCGGTCCGGTTCAGGACGAGCACCATCTTACCCTTACCGATGCTTCGTGGTGGGAACGTACATCGACCGCCGTACTTATTGTTTGTGTAGCAGCTATCGGTTGCTTCCCCAATTTCTTTGAGGAAATAATCCGCTTCACATTCAGTGACAAGATATTTACTGTAATAGGAATGAATTAAAAAGATTAATAAGAAATGGATTACTCTCAGTTTTTAGCAATGAAGCAAGAAATCTGCTTGTTAGTGGTATTTCTTTTAGTCTTCCTTAATGACATTTTTATGCCTAAGCGGGTGCAGGCGAAGATTGGCGTGATTACCTGTGTGCTTTTCGGAGTATATACACTGCTATGCTTCTTCCCGCAACTTATGCCCGATGATGCTGAAAGTGCATTTTCAGGTATGTATGAGACATCACCTGCTATAATAGCTATCAAGAATATACTTAATGTAGGTGTATTCATAGTCCTCATCCAGTCACTTCGCTGGTCATCGACCGATGCTCAGGTTATCCGTCGCGGTGAGTTTTATGAACTGTTGCTGCTTACACTTTTCGGTATGTATCTGATGATTTCGGCTCGTCACTTCCTGCTGTTCATCATTGGTCTGGAAACAGCTTCTCTTCCTCTTGCAGCTATGGTGGCGTTTGATAAGAATCGCTATGAAAGCCGTGAAGCCGCTGTGAAATACATCCTTACAGCCGTATTCTCATCAGCCATATTCCTTATGGGTATCTCTTATGTGTACGCATTGACCGGCACACTTTATTTCGACCAGATTGCAGATGTATTTAATTATTACGGCACGGATGCGATATTGTTATCCATAGCATTGGCGTTTGTTATTGCCGGTATGGGTTTCAAACTTTCACTTGTGCCGTTCCATCTTTGGACAGCCGATGTTTATCAGGGTGCTCCTACTCCCGTCACATCTTACCTTTCAGTTATATCTAAGGGGTCGGCAGCATTTGCTTTCCTCGTAATATTATGGCAGGCATTCGGAACTGTTTACTCTCAGGCATGGGAATGGATGCTTTATGCACTGATAATACTTACTATCACTGTAGGTAACTTGTTTGCTATCCGTCAGCATAATCTCAAGCGTTTCCTTGCTTTCTCATCTGTATCACAAGCCGGTTATATAATGCTCGGTATCGTTTCAGGTGAGGCTATGGGTCTGGCAGCGCTGATGTATTACGTGCTCGTTTATATCTTCTCAAATCTTGCTGCGTTTGGTGTAGTTGGAGCTATAGAAAATGCTACGGGCAAGGTGTCACGTGATGATTATAACGGACTTTATCATACCAACCCGCGACTGGCATTCACTATGATGCTTGCCATGTTCTCATTGGCTGGTATACCGCCGTTTGCAGGTTTCTTCAGTAAATTCTTCATTTTCACATCGGCTATCTCGGCAGGAAGCGTAGCGCTCTATGTGTTGGTATTCATAGCTCTTATCAATACCATCATATCGCTTTACTACTATCTGCTCGTTGTAAAAGCCATGTTTATCAAACCAGTGGATGACAATACAGTACCTTTGATGCAAAGTTCATGTTCCGAACGAGTTGCGTTGTGGATATGTGTTGCCGGTATCATCGGTTTAGGTATCGTTAGTCCTGTTTATGATTGGTTACTTCAGATTTGCGGCTGCTGATAGCTAAATCTGACCTCAGATAAAAGCGACCGAATCATTTTATGGTTCGGTCGCTTAATTTTGTTTTATTGTGGTATTGTGGCTGATGAGTGCTATTGCATAATTGGGGGAAAGGGGTTAACTTTGTCAAGTTATATCAATATTTGCAGCATGAAAAGTTTTTTTGCCAAGATATGTTTTGTTATAGGGTGTATATCGTTGAGCCTTACAGCTATGGCTGATAGCGTGGCGCAACTTCCCGTTAAGACGGTGAGGGGTGTGAAATATCACACTTATACTGTGGCGCGTCATGAGACGGTGTATTCTTTGTGCCGTCGCTTCGGAATCACCCGCATGGAACTTGAAAAGTACAATCCATCGGTAGCCGATGGATTGAAGGCGGGTCAGGAATTACTGTTCCCGGTTGAAAATACAGTTGTACCGGTTGTCGACCAAAGTGTGGCTGAGCAGCCGAAACAGCAATCGCAACCTGTCAATACCATACCGGTGCAACCTGATTATTCAGAAAATCAGACAGTTGATTATGCTACCGGACTTTATCAGGTGCAGCCTCATGAAAGTGCCTATGGCATATCGCGGCGTTTTGATATGACGCTCGATGAGTTTTATCGGTTGAACCCGGCAACGCGCGAGTCGGGTGTAAAAGCCGGCGAATATGTTAAGGT